>NZ_JBSHAQ010000012.1:103303-207161 GCF_053611585.1 Streptomyces sp. NPDC054794
TGGGTGGGTCGGTCGGTTCTCTCGGCGGATCTACCGGTTCCCGTGGCGAGTTGGCCGGTTCGTTGGACGGATCTACGGGTTCCTTGAGTGGGGCCCTTGGTTCGCAGGGCGGGTTCGTCGGCTCTGAGGGAGGATCTGCCGATTTCCTGGGTGGGTCGGTCGGTTCTCTCGGCGGATCTACCGGTTCCCGTGGCGAGTTGGCCGGTTCGTTGGACGGATCTACGGGTTCCTTGAGTGGGGCCGCCGGTTCGCAGGGCGGGTTCGTCGGCTCTGAAGGCGGACCTGCCGGTTCCCTGGGTGGGTCGGTTGGCTCTCTAGGGGGACATGCCGGTTTCCAGGGCGGTCCCGGCGGCTCTGAGGGCGGACCTGCCGGTTCCCTGGGCGGGGCGGCCGGTTCCATGGGCGGAGCCATCGGTTCCCAGGACGCACTCGGCAGTTTCCTCGGTGGATCTAGCGGTTCGCTGGGTGGGGCGGTCGGTTCTCAGGGTGGACGTGGCGGTTCCCCGGACGGGGGCGCCGGCGTCGATTCCCACGGGCGTTCCTCGGTGAGTTCCGGGGGCGGTTCCCGGGACGGGCTGCGTGAGGGATCGGCGGACGCGTCTTCCGGTGAGACCACGCCGTACGGGCCGGCGCCCCTGCCCGTGCGTGGTGCTCGGCAGGCGCGGGCGAATCCCTCCGACGCGGTGCCCGGTATCAGGCCCGAGGAACGGCGGACCGTCGCCGAGAACGCCGTCGCGCCGCCCACCCCGCGCGTCCCCGGCGCCGTACGCGGCACGATGGGCAAGCCCCAACTGCCCCGCCGCCGCGCCCAGGAGCACATCGTGCCCCAGCTGCGGGGCGGTCCGGCACCCCGGCAGGAGAGCGACACCCTCGTCGGCCACGACCCCGGACTGATGGCGGCCTTCCAGCGCGGTGTCGGCCTGGCCGAGGCCCAGCAGCACCTGGAGCAGGAGCCCGCCCGTACGGCCGTGCCGGACACGACCCACACGTCCGCCGACGAGCCGCGTGCGGCATCCGTGGCCCTGCCGTCCGCCCTGGACATACCGCACCCGGACCTACCGCGCCGGGACGCGGCCCGCAGAGCGGAGGCCCGCGTCCATGCGCCCGGATCCGACCTCACCGCCCGGCCCGACGGGAGCGCACCGGCCGGATGACCACCCCCGTTCACACCCCCACCCGCGCTCCCGCGGACCTTCGTACCCCAAGGAGTCGATCCACCATGGCGAGCGATGCGCCGACCGCCCAGGTATCCGACCTCGACTGGCTGATGAGCGGCCTCGTGCAGCGTGTACCGCACACCATCAGCGCGGTGCTCCTGTCCTGCGACGGACTCGTGAAGTCCGTCCACGGCCTGGACCCCGACAGCGCCGACCACATGGCCGCCCTGGCCTCCGGCCTCTACTCCCTCGGCCGCAGCGCGGGCGTCCGGTTCGGCGACGGCGGCGACGTCCGCCAGGTCGTCGTCGAACTCGACTCGACCCTGCTGTTCGTCACCACCGCCGGCTCCGGCACCTGCCTCGCCGTGCTCGCCGGCCGCGAGGCGGACGCGGCGGTGCTCGGCTACGAGATGGCGATGCTGGTCAAGAGCGTCCGCCCGTACCTCGTGACCGCTCCCCGACAGCACGGCGTCGAACCCCCGGCGATGAGGCCTTGAGCGTGCCGGCACTCGGCGACGGGCCCTGGCTCGACGACGCGGCCGGACGGCTCGTGCGCCCCTTCACGGTCAGCAACGGCCGCACCCGGCCCAGCATCGCGTTCGACCTGATGTCGCAGGTGATGGGCACCGGAGTCACCCCGCTCGGCTACCTCGGTCCCGAACACGCCCAGGCGCTCGACCTGTGCCGCGGGCCCGTCTCGGTCGCCGAGATCGCCGCCCAGCTCAAGCTGCCGGCGGTGGTCACCAAGGTGCTGCTCTCGGACCTCGTCGACTGCGGAGCGTTGACCGCCAAGCCCCCCGCGTTCCCACACAACCCCACCGACCGGGCCCTTCTGGAGGCAGTGCTCGATGGACTACGACGACAGCTCTGACCCGTTCCCGACCGCGCTCAAGATCCTTGTGGCGGGCGGGTTCGGCGTCGGCAAGACCACCCTCGTGGGCGCGGTGAGCGAGATCGCGCCGCTCAGCACGGAGGAGCTCCTCACCACGGTCAGTGCCGCCACGGACAGTCTCGACGGCATCGAGAACAAGGTCGAGACGACCGTGGCGATGGACTTCGGCCGCATCACGCTCGATCCGCAGCACGTCCTGTACCTGTTCGGCACGCCCGGACAGGAGCGGTTCTGGTTCATGTGGGACGAGCTGTCCGAGGGCGCGCTCGGCGCGGTCATCCTCGCCGACACCCGCCGCCTGGAGGACTGTTTCGCGGCCGTGGACTTCTTCGAGGAGCGCGGCCTCGGCTTCATCGTCGCGGTCAACGACTTCGACGGGGCCTACCGCTACGACACGGAGGAGGTGCGCGCCGCCATCGACCTGGACCCCGAGATCCCCGTCGTCCGGTGCGACGCCCGCATCTCCAGCTCCGGTGTGCAGACGCTGCTCACCCTCGTACGCCATCTCATCGCCCACGCCCCGGCGCCCGCGCCGAGCCACGGCGCCCACAGGTGATCTGCCCGCACACCGCCCACGGAGCCCGCACATGAGGTACGTCCACAGCCACGGAGCCCGGCCATGAGCTACGAGCCGCCGCGGCCGGCCAGGGGTCTGCTGCTCACCCCCGAGGACCGGGAGGCCCCCGCCCGCACCCACCGGCTGCGCCGGCTCGGCCTCGGGGAGCGTGCAGAGCCCGCCCTGGACGCCTTCGCGGACCGCCTCGCCCGGCTCACCGGCGCGCCGTACGCCATGGTCAACTTCATCGACGAGGAACGGCAGTTCTTCGCGGGCCTGCGGATCCCGACCATCGGGCCGGTGGTGAAGGCCGACGGCTCCCGGCCTCAGGTGGGCCGCTGCATGCCCCGCGACCACGGCTTCTGCCCCCATGTGGTGGTCCGGCGCAAGGCGCTGGTGCTGGAGGACGTGTGCGACTACCCGCGGTTCGCCGGCAATCCGGTCGTCGACGAGTACGGCATCCGCTCCTACCTCGGCGCCCCGCTCATCGACAGCACCGCGATGGTGCTCGGCACCGTCTGCGTCGCCGACGTCGAACCCCGCCCCTGGGGAAGAACCGGCCTGGACACCATCAAGTCCATGGCCGCGGACCTCGCCGTACGACTGGAACGAGGCGAGGACACCGGGATCCCGTGGTGAGACACCTGGGCGGGGTGGGACGATCGCGGCGTGCGGACTTCTGATCCCGCGTGGCCCCGTCGCCTCCTGATGGAGGCACTGACCGTGCTCGCGGCGCCCTCGTCGGTCCAGACGGCATGGCTGGAGAAGCACGGCGTCGCGCCGGACGAGATCGCCCTCGACTTCGACGACGGATTCCGCATGGCCGAGCACCTGGTGGAGCGGGGGCTTCTCGGCCCCGACGCGCTGCCCGACCTGCGCATGATCGATTCGGTCTTCGACGAGATGACCCGCGATCCGTCCCCGGGCCGGTGGGAGACGGCGGCTCTGATCAGCGACACGGGATGGAGCCGGGCCCGCGCGGCGGCTCGGCGGGTTCTCGTGCGCGAAGGAGCCGACGCGGCGGCGCTGCCGGACATTCGCGTGGTGCGCTAGCGGGTCCCGGTGGTCCGGGCGGGGTCCGTCGGTGTGGGCCGTGGTGGTGAATCGAGGAGCGTCGAGGTCCGGGGCGGGTGGGGGATCAGGGGGTGTGAAGGAAAGCTGAGGCGGTGGTTAAGAAAACCTCGATGGACCCCACCTCGTTCAGTACGGCAGATTGCAAGGGATTCCACCCCCTGTCCCCGGTGCGGGCGCCTTCGGCATGCCCGGAACCTGGACCTCACCCACAGGAGCCGTAGGTTGAAGGCGCTGGTCAAGGAGAAGGCCGAGCCCGGGCTCTGGCTCGCGGACGTCCCCGAGCCGGTCATCGGGGCCGGTGACGTACTGATCAAGGTCCTGCGCACCGGGATCTGCGGCACCGACCTGCACATCCGGTCCTGGGACGGCTGGGCCCAGCAGACCATCACCACCCCGCTGGTCCTCGGGCACGAGTTCGTCGGCGAGGTCGTCGAGGTCGGCCGGGACGTCTCCGACATCAAGCCGGGCGACCGGGTCAGCGGCGAGGGCCACCTGGTGTGCGGCAAGTGCCGCAACTGTCTGGCCGGGCGCCGCCACCTGTGCCGCGCCACCGTCGGGCTGGGGGTCGGCCGGGACGGCGCCTTCGCGGAGTACGTCGCGCTGCCCGCCACCAACGTGTGGGTGCACCGGGTCGATGTCGACCTCGACGTCGCCGCGATCTTCGACCCGTTCGGCAACGCCGTGCACACGGCGCTGTCCTTCCCGCTGGTCGGCGAGGACGTGCTGATCACCGGCGCCGGCCCGATCGGTCTGATGGCCGCCGCGGTGGCCCGCCACGCCGGCGCCCGCAACGTCGTGATCACCGACGTGAGCGAGGAGCGGCTGGCGCTGGCCCGCAAGATCGGCGCGAGCCTCGCCCTGAACGTTGCCGAGGGCACGATCGCCGACGGGCAGCGGGCGCTCGGGCTGCGCGAGGGCTTCGACATCGGCCTGGAGATGTCCGGCCGCGCCGAGGCCATGCGCGAGATGATCGCCAACATGACGCACGGCGGCCGTATCGCCATGCTCGGCCTGCCCGCGCAGGAGTTCCCCGTCGACTGGGCGCGGATCGTCACCTCGATGATCACCATCAAGGGCATCTACGGCCGTGAGATGTTCGAGACCTGGTACGCGATGTCGGTGCTGCTGGAGGCCGGCCTCGACCTCACCCCCGTGATCACCGGCCGGTACGACTACCGCGACTTCGAGGCGGCGTTCGCGGACGCGGCGAGCGGCAAGGGCGGCAAGGTCATCCTGGACTGGACCGCATAAGCCGCGGCAGGCACAACTCCCTTTCCGCGCCAGCACTTCTAGGAGCTTTTCGATGTTCGACTCCGTGCGCGACGACCTGCGCGCCACCCTCGACGAGATCCGCGCCGCCGGACTGCACAAGCCCGAGCGGGTCATCGACACCCCGCAGTCCGCGACCGTCACCGTCAGCGCCGGCGGCCGCCCCGGCGAGGTCCTCAATTTCTGCGCCAACAACTACCTGGGCCTGGCCGACCACCCCGAGGTCGTCGCCGCCGCCCACACGGCCCTCGACCGCTGGGGCTACGGCATGGCGTCCGTGCGCTTCATCTGCGGTACGCAGGAGGTGCACAAGGAGCTGGAGGCGCGGCTGTCCGGGTTCCTCGGCCAGGAGGACACGATCCTGTACTCCTCCTGCTTCGACGCCAACGGTGGCGTGTTCGAGACGCTGCTCGGCCCCGAGGACGCGGTGATCTCGGACGCCCTCAACCACGCCTCGATCATCGACGGCATCCGGCTGTCCAAGGCCCGCCGCTACCGCTACGCCAACCGCGACATGGCGGACCTGGAGCGGCAGCTGAAGGAGGCCTCCGAGGGTGGCGCCCGCCGCAAGCTGGTCGTCACCGACGGCGTCTTCTCCATGGACGGCTATGTGGCGCCCCTGCGCGAGATCTGCGACCTGGCCGACCGCTACGACGCGATGGTCATGGTCGACGACTCGCACGCCGTCGGCTTCGTCGGCCCGAGCGGCCGCGGCACCCCGGAGCTGCACGACGTCATGGACCGGGTCGACGTCATCACCGGCACCCTCGGCAAGGCGCTCGGCGGCGCCTCCGGCGGCTACGTCGCCGCCCGCGCCGAGATCGTCGCCCTGCTCCGGCAGCGCTCCCGCCCGTACCTCTTCTCCAACACCCTCGCCCCGGTGATCGCCGCCTCCTCGCTCAAGGTGCTCGACCTGCTGGAGTCGGCGGACGACCTGCGGGTGCGGCTCGCCGAGAACACCGCGCTGTTCCGCCGCCGGATGACCGAGGAGGGCTTCGAGATCCTCCCCGGCGACCACGCCATCGCGCCGGTCATGATCGGCGACGCGGCGCGGGCGGGCCGGCTGGCGGAGCTGCTGCTGGAGCGCGGCGTGTACGTGATCGGCTTCTCCTACCCGGTGGTGCCGCAGGGCCAGGCCCGTATCCGCGTCCAGCTGTCCGCCGCGCACTCGACGCAGGACGTGAACCGCGCCGTGGACGCCTTCGTCGCCGCACGGGCCGAACTCGACGCCTGAGCCGAAACGCAAGGGCGCGTTTGAGACAATCGGTCTCATGATCGAAGCGCGGCGGCTCCACATCCTCCGTGCGGTGGCCGACCACCGTACGGTGACGGCGGCTGCCGCCGCGCTCTATCTCACCCCGTCGGCCGTCTCCCAGCAGCTCGCGGCCCTGGAGCAGGAGACGGGCCACCGGCTGGTCGAGCGCAGCGCCAAGGGCGTACGGCTGACCCCGGCCGGTGAGATCCTGCTCGGCCACACCAACGCGGTCCTCGCCCAGCTGGAGCGGGCCGAGGCCGAGCTCGCCGCGTACGGCTCCGGCGCGGCCGGCACGGTCACGGTCGCCGCCTTCGCGACCGGCATCGCCCAGGTCGTCGCGCCCGCCGTGGCCCGGCTCGCCCGGTCGGCGCCCGGCATCCGCATGCGCGTCCAGGACGCCGAGGGCGACGCCAGCCTCCCCATGGTCCTGGACCGCCAGGTCGACGTCGCGGTCGCCGTCGAGTACCGCGGCGCCCCGTCGGCCGACGACCCGCGCCTGACCCACGTCCCGCTCTACGCCGAGCCGTTCGACGCGGTCGTCCCCGTCAGCCACCGTCTCGCCGACGCCGGCGAGGTCCCCCTCGCCGAGCTGGCCAAGGACACCTGGATCAGCCCCTACCCCGGCAACCCCTGCCACGACGTGGTCGTCCTGGCCTGCGAGAGCGCCGGATTCCAGCCCCGGCTCGAACACTCCTCGGACGACTTCCGCGCGGTCGTGGCCCTCGCCTCGGCCGACGCGGGCGTCGCCCTCGTCCCCCGCTCCGCGCTGCGCGGCATGGATCTGACCGGTGTGGTCGTCCGCCCCGTGGACGGCGTCGCCCCCACCCGCAGGGTCTTCGCGGCGGTACGGCGCGGAGCCGAGGAGCACCCCTTGATCCGGCCGGTGCTCGACGCGCTGGGCGAGGCGGCGCAGGCGTGAGCCTTCCGTAACACGGGCGTCTCATGTTCGGGATGGCGTCCCGGATATGAGACACCGAGGTGACGTCGGCGCACCGGACCCCGTGGATGCCCGGCTCGGCGCCCGCCTGACCGAGCTGCGGGCCGAACGCGGCTGGTCGCTGGGGGAGTTGGCGGAGCGCAGCGGGATCAGCAGGTCGACGCTGTCCCGGGCCGAGATCAGCCCCACGGCCGCGCTGCTCAACCGGCTCTGCGCGGTCCACGGACGGACCATGTCCCAACTGCTCAGCGAGGTCGAGGCGGAACCCGCCCCGCTGGTGCGGGCCGCCGAGCAGACGGTGTGGGAGGACCGGACCGCCGGGTTCGCACGACGTTCGGTGTCGCCGCCGCACGCCGGGCTGCGCGGCGAGCTCGTCGAGGGAACGGCTCGCGGCCGGCGCGGACCTCGCCCACGACCGGCCGCCCGTGCCCGGCCTGGAACAGCACCTGTGGGTCCTCGACGGGGCGCTCGACGTGACGGTGGGGCAGGCGGCGCACCACCTCGACGCCGGTGACTGTCTGCGGATGCGGGTGTGGGGGGCGACGCGCTTTTGCTCCACCGGGCCGGGAGAGGCGCGCTATGTGCTGGCGGTGGTGCGACCGTCGGGGTGAGCCGCTGGGACGCGGCCCAAGTGCACGGCGGAGCCGAGGAATTGGCCGAACTGCTTGTCGACACCGTGGCGGGCGGGGCGTCTGTCGGCTTCCTCGCGCCTCTCGACCGCGCCGAGGCCGCCGCCTGGTGGGAGGAACGGGCCGCCGCCGTGGCCGCCGGACAGCTCGCCGTATGGGTGGCGCGGGGCGAGGACGGGCGGGTGGCCGGAACGGTGAGCCTGGCCTTCCCCGACAAGCCCAACAGCCGGCACCGCGCCGAGCTGGTCAAGCTCATGGTTCACCGAAGCGGGCGCGGCCGGGGCCTCGGCCGCGGGCTCCTGGCCATCGCCGAGGAGGCCGCCGCCGCGGCCGGGATCACCCTGCTGCACCTGGACGCCGAGACCGGCAGCCCCGCCGAGAACCTGTACCGCTCGGCCGGCTGGACGAGGGTCGGCGGCATCTCGGACCACGCCGCGAGCCCGGCCGGGGTGCTGCGCCCGACCGCGCTCTACTACAAGCACTTGGGCACGGGCGCATGACCACGCTGACCAGGTGAGTGTCAGTGGGACGGGCTACGGTGCCTGTCATGCCGGATGCCGAAGACGTACGTCGTATCGCCCTGTCCCTGCCGGACACCACCGAGAAGGTGGCCTGGAACATGCCCACCTTCCGGGTGGCCGGGAAGATGTTCGCCACGCTACCCGAGGACGAGACCTCCATCGCGGTGCGCTGCCCCAAGGAGGAGCGCGACGAACTGGTGCTGGCCGAGCCGGACAAGTTCTGGATCGCCGATCACGAGGCCCAGTTCGCCTGGGTCCGGGCCCGGCTCGGCGCGCTGGAGGGCGAGGACGAGCTGCGCGACATCCTCGCCGACTCCTGGCGGCAGGCGGCCCCGCCCCGGCTCCTGGACGCCCACCCTGAGTTGGGGTTGCCGGGCGGGGCGTAAAACCCGTCGAGCACGGTCGGCGGCCGTGGCATGATCCGGCCGCGGAGGCGGCAGTGGGCGGGAGGAACGGGCGGGGATGACCGGGACGTCAGCACGGGGTGCTGCCGTGGCCGGCACCCGGACCGGCAGGCGCGGCGGTGGCCGGGCCCGCCCCGTGTGGTCGCGGAACTTCGCGCTGTTCTTCGTGGCGCGAGCCGTCGCCAGGCTCGGGGACAGCATGCTCACCGTGGCGCTCGCCGCCGGCTTGGTGCAGCACGGGTACGGCGCGGGCGCGGTCGGCCTCGCCATGGCCGCGAAGGCCGCCGCCTTCGCCGGGCTGGTCGTCCTCGGCGGGGTGTTCGCCGACCGGTTCGACACCCGCAGGCTGATGCTCGGCGCCGATCTGGTCCGGCTCGTCGTCCAGTCCCTCATGGCCGCACTCTTCTTCGCCGGGCACGTGGTCCTGTGGGAGATCTGTGTGATCGGCGTGGTCAACGGCGCGGCGGGCGCCCTCTTCCAGCCCGGCGTGGCGAGCACGGTGCCCCGCGTCGCCACCGACATCCAGGGCGCGAACGGCGCGATCCGCATCGCCGAGTCTGCCGCCCAGCTGGCGGGCCCCGCCGTCGCCGGCGTGCTGGTCGCCTTCGCCTCACCCGGCGGCGTGTTCGCGGCCGACGCCGCCACGTACGTGGTGAGCGCCCTGTGCCTGCTGCTGCTCCGCCTGCCCCCGGCGTCCGAGAGCAGCAGCGCGTCCGGGCCGGGTGCCAAGGCCTTCAAGGCCGATCTCGTCGAGGGCTGGCGGGAGTTCAGGGCGCGGACCTGGCTCTGGGGTGTCATCGCCGTCTGGTGCGTCTACATGATCGCCGTATGGGGGCCGACCGTCCCGCTGGTGGCCACGCAGGTGGTGCACCAGCACGGCCCCCGCGCGTACGGCCTGGTCAACTCCGCCCTCGGCGCGGGCACCGTGGTGGGCGGCCTGCTGGCCGTGCGGCTGCGGCCCCGCCGCATGCTGCGGGCGGGCGCGATCGCCCTGTTCGCCTTCGTCGGCTTCCCGGCGACCGTCGGCGCCGGTCTCGGCGTACCGGCCATGGCGGCCGGGGCCGCGGTCGCCGGGGCCGGGATGTCGTTCTGGGGCGTGATGTGGTCGACCAGCGTGCAGACCCAGGTCCCGGCCGACGTCCTCAACCGCATCCACGCCTACGACGTCGCCGGCTCCCTGGCGATGATGCCCGTCGGCCAGGCCCTCGCCGGCCCGGCGGCCGGCGCGCTGGGCGCGGACCACGTGCTGCTGGCCGCCGGCGTGGTGAGCCTCGTCGTGGCCGCCGCGCTGCTCGCCGTCCCCGCGATCCGCGACCTGGCCAGGGTCGACGCGCCCGCGCAGGGCCACTGAACGTCGCCCCGCGGGGAAAAGGGGGGCGCGACCACCGACCCGAGTGCGGTATTGTTTCCCTGCGCGTTTCGACCAGGGAAACCCCAGGTCAAACGGCATCGGGACGTGGCGCAGCTTGGTAGCGCACTTGACTGGGGGTCAAGGGGTCGCAGGTTCAAATCCTGTCGTCCCGACGGTGCGAAGGGTCTTCGCGGGCAATTGCCCGCGGGGCCCTTTTTCGCGTTCTTCGTGATCGGCGACCTCGGGACGATCCCCGGTCGCGGCACACCCGTGCGGGACCGGCCACTGGCCGAGAAAAACGCGTGGACCGAGCGCTCGCCGGCACGCGACACTGCAAGGCCTGACCTGCCTGTACGCGTACGTCGGTGCGAACCGACGCTCCAGGGACACGGGGTGGGAATGGGATCGCCTGAACCGCGCGGGACCGCGCCGCGCAGGGGCGCGGTGCTCCTCGCACTGCGTCATTACGGACGGGAGATGGCCCGGCAGCGGCGCATGGCGGTGCCCGCCATGCTGCTGCCCGCGCTGGGCAACATCGGCCTCAACTATCTGGCGCCGCTCTTCGTCGCCAAACTCGTCGGCCGCATCGCCGATGACCACGGCCACGGCCTCGGGCTCGGCGCGACGCTGCCGTACGTCCTCGCCTTCGCCGGGGTGCTGCTGTTCTCCGAGGCGCTGTGGCGCGTCGGTCTGCACTGCATGAACCGGCTCGACGCGCGGGGCATGGAGCACCTGTACGTCGTCGGCATGGACGAGCTGTTCGCCAAGGACGCCGCGTTCTTCCACGACAACTTCGCCGGCTCGCTGACCAAGCGGGTACTGAGCTTCGCCTCCCGCTTCGAGGAGTTCGTCGACACACTGATTTTCCAGGTCGTGGGCAGCCTGGCACCGCTGGTGTTCGGATCGGTGGTGCTGTGGGGCTACGAACCGCTGCTCGTCGTCGGGCTCCTGACGATGATCACGCTGACGGCGGTGTGCGCGGCGCCGCTGATCAGGCGCCGCCAGCAACTGGTCGCCCAGCGAGAGGAGGCGATCGCCCGGGTGTCCGGCCATGTCGCCGACGTCCTGATGAACATGGACACGGTCCAGGCGTTCGCCGCCGAACACCGCGAGGCCGCCGAACACCGCTCCCGCGTCGCGGAGTCCCGGCGCCTGACGCTGCGTTCCTGGGACTACGGCAACCTGCGCATCGACACGTTGGTCGCGCCGATGTCCGTGCTGACCGGCGCGCTGGGCCTGCTGCTCGCGGTCGCGCTGGTCGGCGGCGGGAACAGCGTGGAGGCGGTCGTGGTCGCCTTCACGTACTACACCAACGCGACCCGCATCATGTTCGAGTTCAACCAGATCTACCGCCGTCTGGAGAGCTCCATGACGGAGGCCGCGCAGTTCACCGAACTGCTGCTGACGCCGCCGACCGTGCTCGACGTGCCGTCACCGGAGCCGCTGCTCCCCGGGGCCGCCGACGTCCGCTTCGAGCGGGTGACCTTCGCCCACGCGGGCGCCGAACCACTCTTCGAGGGCCTGGACCTGGCCGTCCCCAGCGGGGCCAGGATCGGTCTCGTCGGCCGGTCGGGCGGCGGCAAGACCACGCTCACCCGGCTGGTGCTGCGGATGACCGACATCGACGGCGGCCGGATCCTGATCGGCGGTCAGGACATCAGCCGACTGCGCCAGGCCGACCTGCGCAGCCTGATCGCCTATGTGCCGCAGGACCCGGCGATGTTCCACCGCTCGCTGCGGGACAACATCGCGTTCGCCCGCCCGGACGCCACCGAGGCGGAGATCCGCCGCGCGGCCGAGGCGGCGCACGTCTCGGAGTTCGCCGACGCGCTGCCGGAGGGCTTCGACACGCTGGTGGGGGAGCGGGGCGTCAAGCTGTCCGGCGGACAGCGGCAGCGGGTCGCCCTGGCCCGGGCGATCCTGCGCGACGCGCCGATCCTGCTGCTCGACGAAGCGACCAGTGCCCTGGACTCGGAGAGCGAGGTCCTCGTCCAGCAGGCGCTGTGGCGGCTCATGGACGGGCGGACGGCGCTCGTGGTGGCGCACCGGCTGAGCACGGTCGCCGGCATGGACCGGCTCGTCGTCCTGGACCGCGGCCGCATCGTCGAGCAGGGCACGCACCAGGAACTGCTCTCCTCGGACGGCACCTACGCGAGGCTGTGGCAGCACCAGTCGGGCGGCTTCCTCGGCGACAGCCCGGCCCCGGCCGACCTGCATTGAACACACGGGCCCTCGTGCTCGGGCCGGCTAGGCCCGCCGATAGCGTGCGGTGACCTGCGTGAGATAGGCGCGGAGCATCGTCTTGGCCTCGTCGAGGAGCGCCGCGTCGCCCTCGGCGTCGCGGCGGAACGCCTCCTGGGCGAGGGCGTCGGCGGCGAGGAACGCGGCGTGGCAGGCCCGGCCGAGCGCCTCGTCGTCCTCGGCCAGGTCCAGGGCGAGCAGGAGGCGGCGCACCCCGTTGGCCATCCGGCGCTTGTGCTCGCGGTCCGCGGACCGGGCCCGCTCGGTCAGACCGCTGCCGAACCACAGCGCGCGGAAGCCGTGTTCGGTGCGGTACAGCGTGGCGAAGGCGTCGATCAGCGTCCCCACCGGGTCGTCCCGGTCCCGGGCCGCGGCGGTCCGTACGAAGTCGTCCATGACCGCTTCGAGCCGGGCGAAGTAGCCCGCCGCCAGGGCGTCGATGATCGCGTCCCGGTCCGGCAGGTACTGGTACAGCGAGCCCACCGACACCTTCGCCGCCGCCGCGACGCGCGTCGTGGTGAGCGCCTCGACGCCCTCGTCGACCAGGACGCGCTCCGCCGCCTCCAGGACCCGGGCGAGCCGGGCCCGGCTGCGCGCCTGCCGGGGTGTGCGGCGCAGCGGGACGGCTCCGGGCCGCTCCGGCTCCGTGGTCGGCTCGCCCACGTGTGGCCTCCGAAACTGAACGTGACATTGTTTCAGGTTTACGTTAGCGTCGCGTACATGACGGACTCAAGCTCCGCGCTGGGTCGGGAGAGGGCCGCCGTCGCGGACGCCTGCCGCCGTCTGGGGGCGGCGGGCCTGCTCATCGGCACGGCCGGCAACGTCAGTGTGCGCGTGGGGGACCGGGTCGCCGTCACGGCGACCGGAGCGGTGCTCGCCCAGCTGACCGCGGGTCAGGTGACCGTGGTCGACCTCGACGGAAACGTCGTCGGCGGGAGGCTGCGGCCGACCTCGGAACTGGACCTGCACCTGGGCGTCTACCGCCGCTACGGCACCGGCGCGGTCGTCCACACCCACGCCCCCATGGCCACCGCCCTGTCCTGTGTCCTCGACGAACTGCCTTGCATCCACTACCAGTTGCTCGCCCTCGGCGGCACCGTGCGGGTGGCCCCGTACGCCACCTTCGGCACCCCGGAGCTCGCCGAGTCCGTACTCACCGCCCTCGACGGCCGCGGCGCCGTCCTGATGGCCAATCACGGAGCGGTCACCCACGCGACGACGCTCGACCAGGCGGTCGAGCACGCCCTGCTGCTCGAATGGGCCTGCGGCGTCTACCAGCACGCGGCCGCGCTCGGTCGGCCCCGCGTCCTCGACGAACAGCGCCAACGCGCGGTGATCGAGGCCGCGCTCGCCCGTGACTACGGCACCACCCACCCCGTACCACCAGCTCAGGAGGAGAGCCGATGAAGGCCGTCACGTTGGGCGTGCACGTACTGGACGTGCTGGTACGGCCGGTGGAGGCCATACCCGAGGGCCAGGGCGCGACCCTGGTCGAGGACATCCGGATGACCGCCGCCGGGACGGCCGGCGGCACCGCGCTCACCCTCGCCAAACTGGGCGCCGCCGTGCGCAGCGCCGGGGCGATCGGCACCGACCCCACCGGCGACATGCTGGTCGCGCTGCTCGACCGGGCGGGCATCGACACCGCGTTGCTCGTCCGCCGCGCGGACACCCCCACCTCCGCCAGCGTCCTGCCCATCCGGCCGAGCGGCGAGCGGCCCTCGCTGCACCTGCTCGGCGCCAACATCACCTACGGCCCCGACGACGTGCCCTGGGACGCCATCGCCGAGGCCACGCATCTGCACCTGGGCGGCCCGGAGCTGATCGGCGTCGACGTTGCCGCGCGCATCCTGGCGCACGCCAAGGAGCACGGCGTGGTCACCTCGGTGGACCTCCTCGCGCCCGGCGTGCTCGGCGGCTTCGAGCAGATCGCGGCGGCCCTGCCGTACGTCGACCACTTCCTGCCCAACGACGACCAGGTGCTGGGCTTCAGCGGCGAGGACGACCTGGTGGCCGGCGCGAGGAAGTTCCTCGGCGCCGGCGCCGGACTCGTCGCGGTCACCCGCGGCGGCGACGGCGCGCTCCTGGTCAACGAGGAGGGCACCGAGACGGTCCCCGCCTTCGCCGTCGACGTCGTCGACACCACCGGCTGCGGCGACGCGTTCTCGGCCGGCTTCCTGCGCGGTGTCGCGCTCGGCCGCACCCCGCGCGAGTCCGCGGTCCTCGGCTGTGCCGCGGCCGCGCTGGTCGCGCGGGGGCTGGGCAGCGACCACGGGGACTTCGACCTCGCCGCCGCCGACGCCTTCGCCGCCACGCACGCGACCCGCGACTGAGCCCTCCGGTTCAGGCCACGTGGCCCATGTGCGCGAGCGCCTGCTTCAGCAGCACCCCGTGCCCGCCCGGCATCTCGCTCTGCACCGCGGCGGACACGGCCTCCTGCGGGCTGAACCACACGAGGTCCAGCGCGTCCTGCCGGGGCCGGCAGTCGCCGGTCACCGGGACGATGTAGGCGAGGGACACCGCGTGCTGGCGCGGGTCGTGGTACGGGGTGATGCCCGCGGTCGGGAAGTACTCGGCGACCGTGAAGGGCTGCAGCGAGGTCGGGATCCGGGGCAGGGCCACCGGGCCGAGGTCCTTCTCCAGGTGACGCATCAGTGCGTCGCGGATCCGCTCGTGGTGCAGGACACGGCCCGAGACCAGGGTCCGGTTGACCGTACCGTCCGGTCCGATGCGCAGCAGCAGGCCGATGCTGGTGACTTCGCCGCTGTCGTCGACGCGCACGGGCACGGCTTCGACGTAGAGGATCGGCATGCGGGCACGGGCCATCTCCAGCTCGTCCGGGGACAGCCAGCCGGGCGTGGTTTCGGTCATGTCAGACATTGCTTGATCATACTTTCCGGGTGGGGCGCGCGCTCAGTCGCGGGCGGGGTCGGATGAGGGAAGTCCGTAGAGGCGGCGGGCGTTGTCACGCCCCGTCCAGGCGGCGATCCGCAGGGCGTCGGGCAGGCTCAGTTCGTCGGCGTCCACCCGGTCCTGGAGCAGTGCGCCCAGCCCCTGCCGGAAGGACAGCGCGCCGAGGTGGTGGAACTCGGTCACACCGTAGGCGTCCGAGCTGTACAGGAGTTTGCGGAACGGGGTGATCTCCAGCGCCTCCTCCAGGATCGCCCGGGACCGGGCCGGGCCGGTGAAGTGCAGGGCCAGACCCACGTCCAGGTACACCTGCTCGAACACGGCCGCCAGGTAGGAGGCCTGGCGCTGGAAGGGCCAGCAGTGCAGCAGGAGGACGGGGACGGTGCCGCGCGTCAGGTGCAGCCAGTCCGTCAGGAGGGCGGGGTCGGCCCGGTGCAGCCGGATGTCGTCGTCGCCGAAGCCCGTGTGCAACTGGAGCGGGAGCCCGAGATCGACGGCGGTCCACAGCAGGTGCCGTACCAGCACCGGGTCGGCCAGCCGGCCGCCCGCCGCCGACCAGCGCCCGACGGCCTCGGTCACCTCGGCGTCCGTGGGCCGCGCCGGGTCCAGGGCGAAGCCGGTGCGGTAGGCGGCCACCGACTTGACCGCGACCACGCCCGGCCGCCGTACGGCCTCCTCGGCGGCCGCGCGGAACACGCGCGCGTACTCGCCCGCCTCGACGCCCCGCGCCGCCACCGCCTCGGCGACGCCCTCCAGCCGGACGACCTCGTACGTCGTGGCGCCCGCCGCCTCGGCCAGCTGGGCCGCGGTGGTGACGGGGTGCGGGGCGTACCCGGTGTCCACGCAGTACACCTCGGTCCCAGCGGCCTCCAGGAACCGCCGGTTGACCTCCCGCCAGCCCAGCTCGGCGCGCCGGGCCGTGTAGTCGGCGGCGGGGGCGTGCCGGGGCAGGTCCAGCAGGGGAGCGCAGTGCCGGCGTACGGCCACTCCGACGGGACTGTCGAAGGGGGAGATCCCGGGCCACGCCGCGCCCTCGGTGAGCAGCGACTCGAACGCGGCGGGACCGAGGTCGGCCGTGACCGCGCCGTGGCAGTGGTGGTCGACGAGCGGCAGCCCGGCGAGGGCCTCCTGGACCGGCCCCACCGTCAGTACTTCCAGCGGTAGGCCGCCGCCACCCGCGCGTCGTCCAGACCGTCCACGGCCGCGGCCTCCCCGAGGCGTACGGCGGTCACCGCGTCGGCGAGGACCGGGCCCAGCGCCGAACGCAGGACCTCGTCCCGGCGGAACTCCTCGACCGCCTCCGGCAGCGAGGCCGGCAGCCGCCGCACGCCCCGCGCGGCCGCCTCCTTCTCGCCGAGCCGGGCCGGGTCCCCGGTGATCTCCTCGGGCAGCGTCGCGCCGGACGTCACCCCGTCGAGCCCGGCGGCGATCACGCAGCCGAGGGCGAGGTACGGGTTGGCGGCCAGGTCGACCGGCTTGACCTCCAGGTTCGCGTACCGCTCCTGGCGGCCCGCCGTGCCGGTGACCACCCGCAGGGCGGCCTCGCGCGTCTCCCGGCCCCACGCGGTGAACACCCCCGCCCACTGCGACGGTTTGAGCCGCAGATAGCTGGCCGGGCTCGGCGCGGTCAGGGCGGTCAGCGCGGGCAGGTGCGCGAGCACCCCGGCCGCGAACGACTCGGCCTCGGCCGTCATGCCGTACCGGCGCATCCCACCGGTGTGCAGGTTCGCCCCGTCGCGCCGGCAGGAGAGGTGGAGGTGGCCGCCGTTGCCGACGCCCTCGGCGAGCACCGCCGGGGCGAAGGAGGCCCGCAGGCCGTGCCGTTGGGACACCGCGCGGACGGTCTGCCGCACCAGCACGCTCCGGTCGGCCGCCGCCACCGGGTCCAGCGCGCCCACCGAGAGCTCGAACTGCCCCGGCGCGTACTCGGGGTGGATCTGGTCGACGTCCACGCCCTGGGCCGCGCAGGCCGCGAGGAGGTCGGCGGTGTAGTCGCTCAGCTCGATCTGCCGGGTGGCGCCGTAGGCCGGGCCGGACACCGCCGGGACGAACTCCCCGTCGGGCGCCGAGGCGAGCCCGACGGCCCACTCGATCTCGACGGCCGCGAGAAAGGTCAGACCGTGCCGTTCCTCGGCGTCGGCGACGGTCCGGCGCAGGAAGGTGCGGCCGCACCCGGGGTGCCGCTCGCCCTCCTGGGTGATCCGGTCGACGGGGGCCCAGGCCCAGCCGGGCTGCCCGGCCAGCTCCACCAGCCGGTCCAGCGCCGGGTACAGGCGCAGGTCGCCGTCCGGCGAGCCGAGGACGTCGGTCGTGACGATCGAGTCGTCGGCCAGGAACGTGTCGAAGACGGGCGACATCCCCACGCCCCAGGCCGCCGCGGTGGGCAGCCGTGCCGTCGGGATCGCCTTCACCCGGCCGATGCCCGCGGTGTCGACGTAGGCCAGCACGATCCCGCGCACCCCCCGCCCGCCCAGCTCCGCGGCGAGCGCGGTGGCCCGCGGAACGTCGCCGGGTCGCCCACCGGGCACGGGGTCGGCAAGGGTGGTCATGCGTCCTCCTCGACGGGCTCGCCGTACGTGCTCGGGGTCAGGGTTTCACGGCCACCGCGCCGAACTGCGGTACCACGGCGGGGCTGTCGGCCCCTGCGCGCCAGTGCGAGCACGGCACCAGGCCGGGCTCCAGCAGGTCGAGCCCCTCGAAGAAGGCGGCGATCTCGGCGCGGCCGCGGGCGGTGATGGGCGGGGTGGCGTGCTCGTTCCAGTAGCGCATCGCCTCGACGTTGCCCTCGCCGCCCAGGTCCGCGTCGAAGGTGGGGTGCGTGACGGCGAGGAAGCTGCCCGACGGGACCGCCGCCATGATCCGGCGCACCACCTCGCGCGCATGGTCGGTGTCCAGCACGAAGTTGAGGATGCCCAGCATCATGACCCCGACGGGCCGGCCGAGGTCGAGGGTCTCGGCGGCGCGCCGGACGATGGTGTCCGGGTCGTGCGCGTCGGCGTCCACGTAGGCGGTGGCCCCCTCGGGGGAGCTGGTCAGCAGCGTACGGGCGTACATCAGGACGACGGGGTCGTTGTCGACGTACACGATCCGTGCGTCGGGCGCGATCCGCTGGGCGATCTCGTGCGTGTTGTCCACGGTCGGCAGGCCGGTGCCGATGTCCAGAAACTGCCGCACGCCGCGCTCGGCCGCCAGGTACCGCACCACCCGGCCCAGGAAGTCCCGGTCCGTGCGGGCCACGTCCCGTATCACCGGGAACATGGCGGCTACCTCCTCGCCGACCCGCTGGTCGGCGACGTAGTTGTCCCGGCCGCCGATCCAGTAGTTCCAGACCCGCGCGTTGTGCGCCACGGACGTGGTCGGCCCCGCCGGTCCGCCCTTGCTCACGTCGCTGCCCTTCCCCCCTGGTGCGGCTGTTGGCCGACATTGTGCCCTCCGGTGATCGGCGTGTCCCGGGAATCGGCACAGCGGTCGGTTCCGGAGCCGGGCGCCCCATGAGGAACACTGGTTCGAGTACGCCCGCCCCGACCGGAAGCAGCACATGTCCGTCTCCCCAGCTCCCCTCCGCACCGGCGCCGACCCGTCGGCCGGCCCCGCCGACATCCGGCTCGTCGTCACCGACATGGACGGCACGCTCCTGGACGACGCGAAGCGGCTCCCGGCCGGGCTGTGGCCCGTGCTCGCCGAACTGCGGCGGCGCGGAGTGCTGTTCAGCCCGGCGAGCGGCCGCCAGTACGCGACGCTGGTCCGGGAGTTCGCCGAGGTGGCCGAGGGCATGGTGTTCATCGCGGAGAACGGCACGTACGTGGTGCGCGACGGGGTCGAGCTGAGCTCCGACCCGCTGGACGCGGAGGTCGCCGCCGGGGTCGCGCTGGCGGTACGGCGGCTGGCGGCGGACGGGGTGGACGCGGGCGCCGTCGTCTGCGGCAAGCGGTCCGCCTATGTGGAGCGGAGCGACGAGGCGTTCCTGGCGGAGGTCCGCAAGTACTACGTCGAGCACCGGATCGTCGAGGACGTCACCGCCCTGGACGACGAGGTCATCAAGGTGGCCGTGTTCGACTTCGGCCCGGCCGAGCGGACCACCGCGCCCGCCCTGGCGGCCTTCTCCGCCACCCACCGGGTCGTCGTCTCCGGCGAGCACTGGGTCGACGTGATGAACCGCACCGCCGACAAGGGCGCCGCCCTGCGCGGCCTGCAGCGCGAGCTCGGCATCACGCCCGCCCAGACCATGGTGTTCGGCGACTACCTCAACGACCTGGAGATGCTCGACGCCGCCGAGTGGTCCTTCGCCATGGCCAACGCCCACCCGGAGGTCATCGCCCGGGCCCGCCACCTCGCCCCGTCCAACAACGACAACGGGGTACTGAGCACCATCACCCGGGTCCTGGGGATACCGGAACTCTGAGAACCCTGAGCGGCTTCGGCCGGTCTCAGCCCGCGGCCTTGCGCCCCACCGCGCCGTACAGCGAGACCGGCCCCTGCGGGTCCCCGGCGCCCTCGGGACGCCAGTCCGTCACCGAGACGACGCCCGGCTCCAGCAGGTCGAGGCCCTTGAAGAAACCGGACACCTCGGTCTCGGAGCGGGCCACCAGGGTCACTCCGCCCGCGCCGTACGCGGCGATGCCGCGCCGGACGTTCTCGGGCTCGAAGTCGGCGGTCATCGCGGACAGGACGAGACAACTGCCCGGGGCGAGGGCGTCGACGAGGGTGTCCACCAGGTCGAAGGCGCCGTCGTCGTCCGCGACGAAGTGCAGCAGGGCGATCAGGGAGAGGGCGACCGGCCGGTCGAAGTCGAGGACACGGGCCGCCTGTTCGAGGATCGTGCGGGGGGCGCGGGCGTCCGCCTGGACGTACTCCGTCACACCCTCGGGGGTGCCCCGCAGCAGGGCGCTCGCGTGGGCCAGGACGATCGGGTCGTTGTCGACGTAGACGACGCGGGCGTCCGGGGCGACCGACTGGGCGATCTGGTGGAGGTTGGGCTCGGTGGGTATGCCGGTGCCGATGTCCAGGAACTGGCGGATGCCCTGCTCGCGGGCCAGCAGACGGGTGGCCCGCCGCATGAAGGCGCGGTTGGCGCGGGCGGCGCGCGGGGCGCCCGCGTCGATCGACATGATCTGCCGGCCGAGCCCCTCGTCGACCGGGTAGTTGTCCTTGCCGCCCAGGAACCAGTCGTACACCCGGGCCGGATGCGGCCGGGTCGTGTCGATCTCGTGGACGGCCGGATCGCTCCCGGTCACGCGGTGCTCCTCTGCTCGACGCGCCCCGGTGGTCACTACGGGGCGTGCGAGCAGTCTGGCACGCCCACGCGGCGCGGCGCAGACGGTCTTCGGCCACCTCCGCGACCGACCGCGCACGGTTCAACTCGGCTGCGGGCGGCGCGGGTTCGGCCTCGCCGACGGGAAGGAGCGGCAGGCGCCGCCCTCCGGCGGTCCGCCGCGCTGGGCGCCGGACCGGGCGTCCCCGGCCATGTCGTGGTGGGGCTTCCGGCCAACCGCGTCGCGTCGGCCGTCGCTCATGTTCGCGGGGGCGCCGGCTCATGGCTGCAACGGCACCGGCTCAGTCGGGCGGCAGCACGTCGTCCAGGAAACGGGTCAGGTCCGCGAAGACCTCAGTCCTGTTCGTCTCGTTGAACACCTCGTGTCGGGCACCCGCGTAGACGTGCTCGGTCAGTCGGCCGCCGCTCAGCCGTTCCACGCCGACACGGCTGCCGGGCAGCGGCACCAGCCGGTCGTCGGCGCCGTGCAGCCACAGCAGCGGCAGCGGTCCGAGGGCGCCGCCCCGCGCGACGGTGTCCAGGGTCCGTACGAACGCCTCCAGCGTCGGCCGCTTCATCGGGCCGTGCCAGACCAGGGGGTCGGCGGCGTACGCGGCGCCCACCGCGGGGTCCCGGGAGAGCGCGGCGGGGCTGAGGGGGGTGTCCGGGATCTCGTCGAGGGCGAGCAGTCGCCCCGGCAGCTCCCACGCGCCGATCACCGGCCCGGACAGGACGAGGGCGGCGAGTCGATCGCCGTACCGCTGGGCGTACCGGGCCGCGATCAGACCGCCCATGGAGTGACCGATCATGACGACCGGCAGGCCGGGGTGCGCGGCGCGGGCCGTCCCGACCACGGCGTGCACATCGGTGACCACGTCCTCGAAGTCCTCGATCACCACCCGCTCACCGGCCGACGCCCCGTGGCCGACGTGATCCGGCCCGTAGACCGCCGCGCCGTGCCCGGACAGGACCTGGGCCAGCTCCTCGTACCGGCCGGCGTGCTCGCCGTACCCGTGCACCACGAGGGCCACGTACCGTGGGCCCGGATGCGGCCACACGCGTGTCGTGATCATGCCCCGGGTCCCGGTCAGGACGTGCTCGCGGGCCTCGGTCATGTCGCCTCCGGTTGCGTCGGGGAAGGGCCCGAGGGATCTTCCCAGGGCGCCGTTCCGCGGTCTATAGTCCAAAACTAGCGGTGCTAATTAAGAGTGTCGCGCCGATCCTCAGCGTCGTCGGTCAGGAGTCCTGTCGTGCGTCCCGTCCACTTCGCGGCCGCCCGCCGCACCCCCATCGGCAAGCTGCGCGGGGCCCTGTCCTCGATGCGGCCCGACGACCTGGCGGCAAGCGTCGTCCGCCGGCTGGTCGCCGACGTGCCCGCACTCGACCCGGCCCGGATCGACGACATCTACTGGGGCGCCGCCAACCAGGCGGGCGAGGACAACCGCAACGTCGCCCGGATGGCCGCGCTGCTCGCCGGACTGCCCGACTCCGTGCCCGGCGCCACCGTCAACCGCCTGTGCGCCTCCGGCCTGGAGGCGGTCACCACGGCCGCCCGCACCGTCGCCGCCGGTGAGGCCGACATCGTGATCGCCGGCGGCTCCGAGTCGATGAGCCGCGCCCCCTTCGTGCTGGCCCGCCCCGACGAGGCCCTGCCGCACCGCATGGAGACCGTGGACACCCGCCTCGGCTGGCGGCTGGTCAACCCCGCGATGAAGGAGCTGCACGGCCTGCTGTCCATGGGCGAGACCGCCGAGGAGGTCGCCGGGCGGTACGGCATCACGCGCGAGCGCCAGGACGAGTTCGCCCTGCGCAGCCACCAACTGGCCGCCGCCGCCCGCAAGAACGGCCACTTCGACGACGAACTCCTGCCCGTGGAGCGCCCGGACGGCATCGTCGTCGACAGTGACGAGTGCGTCCGCGAGGACACCTCGTACGAGAAGCTGTCCCGGCTCAAGCCGGTCTTCCGGCAGGGCGGCACGGTCACCGCGGGCAACGCCTCGCCCATGAACGACGGCGCGGCCGGGCTCCTGCTGGTCAGCGAGGGGGCCCTGACCGAGCTCGGGCTGGAGTCGCTGGGCCGGTACGTCGCCGGCGCGTCGGCGGGCGTCCACCCCGACGTGATGGGCATCGGTCCGGTGCCCGCCACGCGCAAGGCCCTGGCCCGCGTCGGCTGGGAGATCGGGGACGTCCAGGAGGCCGAGTTCAACGAGGCGTTCGCCGCCCAGGCCCTCGCCTGCGTCGACCAGCTCGGCATCGACCCGGAGCTGGTGAACCCGAGCGGCGGCGCGATCGCCCTCGGCCACCCCCTCGGCTGCTCGGGCGCCCGCATCCTGACGACGCTGCTGCACCGCATGCGGCGCACGGGCGCGGAGCGGGGGCTGGCGACGATGTGCGTGGGCGCCGGCCAGGGGTCCGCGGTGCTGGTCGAGCGGTAGGAGTCGGCGCCGGGGGTCAACTGGCGAGACACTCCTTACCGGTGTCGGTTGGCTGCACATAGCATCGGTTCCCGCATGAACACGATGACGCTCTGGCACATAACCCACGCGGAGTTCGCCGCGCTCGCCTGCGCGGCGCTGCTCGTCGGCTTCTCCAAGACCGCGGTCAGCGGGGCCAACACGGTCAGCCTCGCCGTCTTCGCGGCCGTCCTGCCCGCCCGCGCCTCGACGGGGGTCCTGCTCCCCGTGCTGATCGCCGGCGACCTGCTCGCCGTCGCCACCTACCGCCGGCACGCCCACTGGCCCACGCTGGGGCGGCTGTTCCCGGCGGTCGCGGCAGGCGTGGTGGTCGGCACGCTGTTCCTGATGTGGGCCGACGACGGGGTCGTACGCACCTCGATCGGCGCGATCCTGCTGCTGATGGCCGCCATCACGGTGTGGCGGCGGCGCACCGAGGAGGCGGCCCCGGAGCCGGACGCGGTCACCACCCGGGCGGGCCGGGTCAAGGCCCGCTCCTACGGCGTCCTCGGCGGCTTCACCACCATGGTCGCCAACGCCGGCGGCCCGGTGATGTCGATGTACCTGCTGTCGGCGGGCTTCAGGAAGCTGGGCTTCCTGGGCACGTCGGCCTTCTTCTTCCTGATCGTGAACGTGGCCAAGGTGCCCTTCAGTGCGGGACTCGGCCTGATCGACGGCCGCTCGCTGCTCCTCGACGCCGCGCTCGTGGTGTTCGTCGTGCCCGGGGCGTTGTTCGGCAAATGGGCTGTGAACAGGATCAACCAGCGCTTGTTCGAGCAACTGGTCATCGCGGCGACGGTCGTGGGCGGCGTACAACTGCTCCTGCCCTAGCCCGCTCGCCCCAGGCCCAGCAGACCGGGCAGGTCCGCGAACGAGTCCACGACGTGGTCCGGGGTGCCGCTCGCCTTCTCGTGCGTCTCCGGCAGGTACTTGCCCGTCCTCACCAGGACGCCGGTGATCCCGGCGCGCTGTGCCGCCAGCACGTCGGACTCGATGTCGTCGCCGACCATCAGGGCCCGGTCCGCCGTCACGCCCAGCCGGGCCAGCGCCGCCCCGAAGAACGCCGGTGACGGCTTGCCCGTGACCTCCGCCTCCACGCGCGCCGCCTTCTCCAGCCCGAGCAGGAACGCCCCCGTGTCCAGCTGCAGCCCGGCCTCCGTGCGCCAGTACAGGCCGCGGTGCACGGCCACCAGCCGCGCACCCCGCTGGAGGTGCCCGAAGGCCCGGTTCATCGCCGCGTAGTCGAACTCGGGACCCGCGCCGCCCACGATCACCACATCGGGGACCGTGTCGTCGTCCACGAGCGTGATCCCACCGAGGTCGTCCGCGATGTCCCCGCTGTTCAGCAGCGTGCAGCGGGCGCCCGGGAAGTGCTCGGCGAGATGGGCGGCGGTGGCGGCCGGCGCGGTGAGGACGTCCTCGGCGGTCACCTCGAAACCGGCTCCCGACAGGGTCTCGGCGATCGACGCCCGCGTACGGGACGTCGTGTTGGTCACCAGGACGACGCCCAGCCCGGCCGCCCGGATCTCCCGCAGCGCCTCCACCGCACCCGGCAGCGGCTGCCACGACACCGTGAGCACCCCGTCGATGTCGATCAGCACGGCACGCACGGATTCCATGACTGGACGATAGCGATCCGGGCCGCGGAACGGTCGGCGAACTGCGCCGGTGCCTGACCGGATTGGGTGATCCCCGGACGGTCTCCTACGCTCACCCCATGTCCCCGCACGTCCTGATCCTCGGCGGCACCACCGAGGCCCGTCTGCTGGCCGCAGAGCTGTCGGCCCGCTCCGGTGTCCGGGTCACCACCTCGCTCGCGGGCCGGGTGGCCCGGCCCGGGGCGCAGGCCGGGGACGTACGGATCGGCGGGTTCGGCGGGGCAGAGGGGCTGGCGGGGTGGCTGCGCGAGCAGCGGGTGGACGCCGTCGTCGACGCCACGCACCCCTTCGCCGCCCGGATCACCGCCAACGCGGTGCTCGCCGCGACGGCGACCGGGCTGCCGCTGGTGGTGGTGCGCCGCCCGGGCTGGCATCCCGTCCCGGGCGACCGCTGGCACACCGTGGCGTCCCTGAGCGCGGCGGCGGACGCGCTGCCGGGCCTCGGCCGCCGCGTCCTGCTCACCACCGGCCGCCTCGGCCTCGCCGCCTTCGCCCACCTGACGGACCTGCACTTCGTCGTACGGTCCGTGGAACCCCCCGAGCCGCCGATGCCGCCGGACGTCGACGTCGTCCTGGCCCGTGGCCCCTTCACCCTCGCCGACGAGCGGGCCCTGCTCCGCGAACACCGCGTCGACGTGCTGGTGACGAAGGACAGCGGCTCAGAGGCGACGTCGGCCAAACTGACGGCCGCGCGTGAACTCGGCCTGCCCGTGGTCGTCGTCCGGCGCCCTCCGCTGCCGCCCGGCGTGACGGCGGTGACCGACCTGGCGGACGTACCGGAACGGCTGGGCCTCACCCCGCCGCCATCGGGCTCCTGACCCCCGGGCGCTACTCCTGACCGGGGTTCCGGCGGAGCAGATACGTGTCCATGATCCAGCCCTTGCGGTCGCGGGCCTCGGCGCGGACGCGTTCGATGCGGGGCGCGGCCTCGGCGATCGGGCCGGAGACGAGGATCTCGTCCGGGGTGCCTATGTAGGCGCCCCAGTAGATGTCGATGTCCTCCTGCGCGTACTGCCGGAAGGTCTGGTGGGCGTCGAGCATCACCACCACGTCGTCCACCCCCTGAGGGAAGCCCTCGGCCAGGCGCCGGCCGGTCGTGATCTGCACCGGACGCGCCACCCGGTTCAGGCCCGTGCGGTGCCGGGCGACCAACGCCGAGACGCTGCTGATGCCGGGCACGACGTCGTACTCGAAGGACACCGCGCCCCGGGTCAGCACCTCTTCGAGGATCCCGAGCGTGCTGTCGTACAACGCGGGGTCGCCCCACACCAGGAAGGCCCCGGTCTCGTCCTCACCGAGCTCCTCGGCGATCAGCCGCTCGTAGATCCCGGCGCGGGCGCTGCGCCAGTCCCCGACCGCGGGGGAGTAGTCCGCGCCGCCCGCGCGGCGGTCCCGCTCCGGGTCGCGCGCCTCCACCACCCGGTACGCCCCCTGCGGCAGGTGCGCGTCCAGCATGTCCCGGCGCAGCCGCGTCAGGTCGCTCTTCACCTCGCCCTTGTCGAGGATGAAGAACACGTCCGTGCTCCGCAGCGCCCTGACCGCCTGCAGGGTCAGCTGCTCGGGGTCGCCCGCGCCGATACCGATGACATGAATCTTTCGCACGTCATCGAGTCTGCCCCATCCCACTGACAGTCCGTGCACCGCCTCCACACCCACCGCGACGGGGGGCCACGACACCCACCGCAACGGGGTCTACGACGCCGCGGGCCCCCGCAGCCGGGGCGCCCGCGCGCCGGCGTCGACCGGCTCGCCGCCCCGCTCCACGGCCTGTGCCAGCTCCCGCGCCCAGGCCGCCAGCCCGGCGAGATCCATCCCGTACGGACGCGGCTCGCCGCTCCGCGCCGCCCAGTCCTCCACGGCCCCCGCGCCGCGCCGCAGCAGCCGCGCGCCGCCGGTGACGTTCCCGCGGGCCGCGTGCGTGAGTCCCACGGCCACCTGGGCCAGCCCCCGCCACAGCGTGCGCTCGGTCTCGGGACCCGATTTCCAGGCGTCCTCGAAGACCTCGTGCGCGTGGAACGGCTTCCCCGCGTCCAGCAGCGCCTGTGCCTCGGTGACGGTCCGCTCCGGGGCGCGGACGACCCCCTCGGGCTGCCGTGCCACCCCGTCCGCGCCGTACGGCAGCGGCCGCCCCAGCCCGTCCCGCGGCCGCGCGTTGCGCGCCCGTCCCTCGTTGTCCCGGTCCCGGTTCTCCACCGGCCGCCCCGGCGATGCGCCTGTGCTCCCCATAGGACCGATTCTCCACCGCCCCCGGGGTGCCCCCTTCGGCCCACCCCGGTACGTGGGGTAAAGTTCTGTTCGCGCGATCAAGCGGGTCACCGCGAGTGAGCGCACCGGGACGTGGCGCAGCTTGGTAGCGCACTTGACTGGGGGTCAAGGGGTCGCAGGTTCAAATCCTGTCGTCCCGACTTGCGAAGACGCAGGTCGCAGCCCGTGCGGGAGCAATCCGGCACGGGCTTTCGCCTGTGTCGGCGTCCCGCGTGCGGCCACCGGGGCGCGGCCGCGGGTGGTAGAGAGGTTCCATGACCACCTCGTACGCCAACCGCCGCGCGGCGGGCGCCCGATGACCGCCGGCATCGACACCCCGGACCGGCGCGGCCGCACCGGACTCGACCGGACCGGCCTGGACCTCACCGGCAATCCCCGGGTCAAGGTGCGCGACGTCAAGCTGCTGTCCAGCCACTGGTACGTCGAACGCGCGACCACCTTCGACTACCGGCACACCGACGGCACCTGGCACACCCAGCAGCGCGAGACGCACGACCGGGGCAACGGGGCCACCCTGCTGCTGTACGACGCCGAACGCGAAACCGTGCTGCTCACCCGGCAGTTCCGCTTCCCCGCGTACGTCAACGGGCACCTCGACGGGATGCTGGTCGAGACGCCGGGCGGGGTGCTCGACGACGAGGACGAGCACCCCGAGATCGCCGTCCGGCGCGAGGCGGTGGAGGAGACCGGGCACACCGTCGGCGACGTCCGGCACGTCTTCGACGTCTACATGAGCCCGGGCTCGGTGACCGAGCGGGTCGGCTTCTACGCGGCCGCCTACGGTCCCGCCACCCGCACCCACGAGGGCGGCGGCCTGGACGAGGAGGGCGAGGACATCGAGATTCTCGAACTGCCCTTCCGCCGGGCCCTGGAGATGATCCGCACCGGCGAGATCGCCGACGCCAAGACCATCATGCTGCTCCAGTGGGCCGCGCTGGAAGGGCCGTTCGCCAAGACCTGACCGCGGGTGCCGGCCGGCCCGCCCGGACGGGGCTCACCGACCCCGCGGCTCCCGTACGACGGCGATGTCGCCGGGTGCGACGCCGACCGTGCCGATGAGCTCCTTGCCGGAGAGGAGTTCCGTGGCGCCCTGGGCCACCGGGACCGCCGCGCCCTTGCCGGAGTGGTCGATCACGAACACGTAGTCCGCGTCCGGGCCGCGCCGCCGGACCACCTCGACCCCGGGCGCGGCGGTGCGGACCGGCTCCACGCCCGCCTCGCCGCGGATGCGGGCGAGCAGGTCGGCGAGGGTGTCCGGGTCCGGGAGCGTCGCGACGTACCAGGCGGAGCCCGCGCCGTGCGGGTGCCGGGTCACGGCCGGGACACCGGCCAGCGGGCCGTCCGTGTACGACGCGACCGCCTCGGCGCCGTCGAGGCGCACCCGCTCCGACCAGAGCGTGCCCGAGGCGCCCTGAGGCACCTCGCCGCCCAGCCCGACCGGCTCGCCGGGCAGCAGCGGGAACAGCTCGTCGGTGCGCACTCCGAGGGCCTCCCGCAACGCCCCCGGGTAACCCCCCAGCCGCACATGACAGTTCTCGTCGACCGCCCCACTGTGGAAGCCGACGGCCAGCGTGCCGCCGCGCTCGGCGTACGCGGTGAGGTTCGCCGCGCCCGCGTCGTCGACCAGGTAGAGCGTGGGGGCGAGGACCAGCCGGTAGGCGGACAGGTCGGCGTCGGGGCGGACGAAGTCCACGGCCACGCCCGACCGCCACAGCGGCTCGTACCAGGCCCGCACCAGGTCCTGGTAGCGCAGCTCGCCGCTCGGCTGCGAGGGCAGCTCCACGGCCCAGCGGGCGTCCCAGTCCCAGACGACGGCGACCTCGGCGGTGCCGGTGCTGCCGCGCACCTCGGCCAGGGCCTTCAGGTCCGCGCCGAGCCGGACCACGTCGCGCCAGATCCGGCTGTCCGTGCCCGCGTGCGGCAGCATCGCCGAGTGCCACTGCTCGGCGCCCGCCTTGGCCGCCCGCCACTGGAAGTAGGCGATGCCGTCCGCGCCGTGCGCCACATGGGCGAGGGCGTTGCGGCGCAGCTCACCGGCGCGCTTGGCGCGGTTGACCGGCTGCCAGTTGACGGCGCCGGTGGAGTGCTCCATCAGCAGCCAGGGGCCGCCGGCCAGGGAGCGCATCAGGTCGCCGCTGAGCGCCACGTCGATCTCCGACTCGGGGTCGGCGGACATGAGGTAGTGGTCGTTGGAGACCACGTCCAGCTCGGGGGCCCAGCGCCAGTAGTCCAGCGCGTCGAAGTTGTGCATCACCATGAAGTTGGTGGTGGCCGGGATCGCCGGGGCCGCCGCGCGCAGCAGGTCCCGCTCCGCCGTGCACAGCGACAGCAGCTCGTCGGAGCAGAAGCGCCGCCAGTCCAGCTGGTGCGTGGGGTTGGGCACGGCGCCGGTGGCACGGGGCGGGAGGATCTCGTCCCAGTCGTAGTACCACTGGCTCCAGAACGTGGTGCCCCAGGCGTGGTTGAGGGCCGCCAGGTCGTCGCCGTACCGGGCCCGCAGCCAGCGGCGGAAGGACTCCGCGCTGGTGTCGCAGTAGCAGGCCGCGTTGTGGCAGCCGTACTCGTTGTGCACGTGCCACATCACGACGGCCGGGTGGTCCGCGTACCGCTCGGCGAGCGCGCCCGTGATGCGCAGGGCGGCCTCGCGGTAGGCCGGGCTGCTGGGGCAGAACGTCTGGCGGCTGCCGTAGGAGAGGGTCCGGCCTTCCCGGTCGACCGGCAGGGCCCCCGGGTGGGCCCGGAAGAACCAGGCGGGCGGCGCCGCGGTGGGCGTGGCGAGGTCGGCGGCGATGCCGTTCTCGTGCAGCAGGTGCAGGATCCGGTCCATGCGCGAGAAGTCGAAGGCGCCCTCGGAGGGTTCCAGCAGCGCCCAGGAGAAGATGCCGACGCTGACCATGTTCACACCCGCCTCGCGCATGAGGCGTACGTCCTCGGCCCACACCTCCTCGGGCCACTGCTCGGGGTTGTAGTCGCCGCCGTAGGCGATGCCGGGGACGGACAGGGTGCGCTTCATCGGGTGGCTCCGGACTGCCGGCCCTCCTCGTGGGCCCGGGCGGAGCGCGGGTCCACGAGGATCGGGGCGACGGAGATGAACGGGTTGTGCACGGGGTTCTCTTTCGGGTGGAGCCGGGTCAGCCCTTGTTGGAGCCCAGGGTCAGACCGCTGACGAACTGCCGCTGGAGCACGAAGTACACGACCAGCGTGGGGATCGCGGTGAGCAGGGCACCGGCGGCGACCAGGTTCGGGTCGGTGAAGTACTGGCCGGAGAGGTTGTTCAGGGCCGAGGTGATCGGCATGTTCTCGCCGGTCGAGATCAGCACCAGGGCCCAGAAGAAGTCGTTGTAGATCCAGATCGACAACAAGGTGGCCAGGGCCGCCATCGCCGGCTTGCACAGCGGCAGCGTGATCTGCCAGTACAGCCGCCACGCCGAGGCGCCGTCGACGAGCGCGGCCTCGGTCAGCTCGTGCGGCAGCGAGCGCATGTAGTTGCTCAGCACGAAGGCGCAGAAGCCGGACTGGAACGCCACGTGGATCAGCACGAGCCCGAGCGCGGAGTCGTACAGCTTGCCGCTAGCGGTGACGCCCGGCAGATCGGTCAGCAGGTACATCCGGTACAGCGGGGTGATGATGACCTGCTGCGGGAGCAGGTTGCCGGCCGTGAAGACCAGCAGCAACGCGAGGTTGAGCCGGAAGTCGAAGCGGCTGACGTAGAAGGCCACCATCGACGACAGGAACAGGGTGAGCAGTACGGCCGGCACCGCGATCAGCAACGTGTTGCCGAAGTAGTGCATCATGTCCGACTGCTTGAACGCGTTGGTGAAGTTGTCGAAGTTCAGCGTGTCCGGCCAGGACACGTATCCCTTCTCGCTGGTCTCGCCGTACGGCCGCAGGGCCGAGAAGATCGCCCACAGCAGCGGGGCGAGCCAGGCCAGCGCCGTGCCCGCCAGGAAGACGTGCAGCAGGATGCGGGCGGGGCGGACGGGCGCGCGCTTCTTGAGCGCGCCGGCCGCGAGGGTGGGGGCGCTCACGATCGACGCTCCTTCCGGAAGGTGGCCACCAGGTACGGGATGATCACCGCTAGGGAGATGACCAGCAGGACCACCGCGATCGCCGATCCGTAACCGATCCGGCTGGACTCGCCGATGATGTTGTTGGTCACCAGGATCGACAGCAACTCCGTGCCCTGGGCGCCCTTGTTGAAGACGAAGACCAGGTCGAAGGCGCGCAGGGCCTCGATGATGGTGACGACCAGGACCACGGTGTTGGTGGGCCGCAGCGTCGGGAAGATGACGTTCTTGAACGTCTGCCACTCGTTGGCGCCGTCCAGGGCCGAGGCCTCGCGCAGGGACGGGTCCACGCTCTTCAGGCCGGCCAGGTAGAGGATCATCATGTAGCCGGTGTGCCGCCAGGACGCGGCGACGAGGACGGCCCAGAGGTTGAGGTCCGGGTCGCCGATCCAGTCGATGTAGTGGCCGGGCTTGTTGGCCCCGATCAGGCTGTTGATCAGGCCCGTGTCCGGGTTGTAGACCAGCTGCCAGACGAAGCCGATGCACGCCATCGAGATGACGACCGGCAGGAAGAACGCCGTCTGGTAGACCCGGCTGAAGCGGATCTTCTTGTCCAGCTGGACGGCGAGGAAGAGGCCGAGCGGCGTCGGGACGAGGATGAGCGCCACGAACCAGATGACGTTGTGCTGGACGGCCGGCCAGAACTGCGGGTTGTCGTTGAAGAGTTGTTGGAAGTTGTCGAGGCCCACCCACTTGATCGAGTCGAACCCGATGCCGTCCCAGGTGGTGAAGGCGAGCAAGATGGAGGCGAGGGCGGTGACCCAGACCAGGGCCACGTGCAGGACCGTGGGCACGCCCGCCATCAGGGCGAGCGTGATCCGGTCACGGCGGGTCAGCAGGCGCCGGTGGCCCTGCTGGGCCCGCTTGGATGCGGAGGCAGCGCCCGGAGGCGGCACGGCGGCCGCCTCCGGGGTCTTTGTCGTCATGTCGGTCGTCATGCCGCTGCTCACGAGGACGCGAAGATCTGCTTCTTCTGGCGCTCGATCGACGACAGCAAGCCGTCCACGCCCTTGGGGTTCTGGAGGAACTTCTGCAGTCCGGGCTGCATCACCGTCGAGGTGAAGTCCGGCCGCGAGTCGCGGTCCATGAACTGGGTGAGGGTCTTGGCGCCACTGATCATGTCGAACGCCTTCTTCTGCAGCGGCGAGTAGGAGGAGGTGTCGGCCTTGCTGGAGGCGGCCACCACGCTCGGGTCGACCTTGAGGTAGCTCTGCTCGGCCTCGGGGGAGCCCAGGTACTCCAGCAGCTTGACGACGCCGTCGTGGTTCTTGGGGGCCTTGCTGACCATGAAGCCGTCGGTGGGCGCCTCCACGGTGTCCTGGCCGTACGCGGAGTTGATCTCCGGGAACGGGAAGAAGTCGAGGTCGTCCAGGTCGGCCTTGTTGGTGAACTGCTGGGCCACGAAGGAGCCGAGGAGGTACATGCCGGCCTTCTTGGACACCAGGCTCTGGGCGGCGTCCTGCCAGGTGCGGCCCATGAAGCCGTCCTGGTGGTAGGGGAGGAGCTCGGCCCAGTGGTCGAAGACGGCCTTCACCTTGGCGTCGGTCCAGGCGGCCTTGCCGCCCATCAGCTCGACGTGGAAGTCGTAGCCGTTGAGGCGGAAGTTGATCTGGTCGAAGGTGCCCATCGCCGGCCAGGCGTCCTTGTCGCCGAAGGCGATCGGCACCAGGCCGTCCTTCTTCATCTGCTTGCACAGGGCGACCAGTTCGTCCCAGGTGGCGGGGACCTTGTAGCCGTGCTGCTGGAAGACGCTCTTGCGGTAGAAGATCGCCCACGGGTACGTGGTCAGCGGCACGAAGTAGTACTTGCCGTCCTCGCCCTTGCTGAGCTTCTTCATCGCCTCGGGGAAGTTGTCCCCGATCTTCGCCCACACGTCGTCGATCGGCGTGGCGAGCTTCTTGGCCGCGAAGAACTGCATCCGGTAGCCCGCGAACCAGTTGAACACATCGTCCGGCGTGCCCTGCAGGTAGGAGTTGATCTGCTCCTGGAAGGTGTTGTGGTCCTTCGTGTTGACATCGACCGTGATGCCGGACTGCTTCTTGAAGGTCGCGTACACGGACTCGAAGGCCTTCTTCGGCACGGCGTCGGACGCGTTGGAGCCGAGGGAGACGGTCTTCGGGTCGGACGAGGTGCCGCTGCCGCCACAGGCGGACAGCAGGGGTATGCCGGCGCCCGCGAGGAGGGCCGCTCCACCGACCCCGCGCAGCAGGGAACGACGGCTGGGACCCGGGACGGCGAGGCCGGAAGGGGTGAGGCGCATGGCGGCTCCTGAAGGCAGGGGTTCGGTCAAGGGAGCGAGCCGACTCCCGAAAGGTCCTCGAAACCGATCAGAAACCAACTCGACCGAACATCGTGGCGTAATAACAGCCCCATGTCCCACCATGCGTCAATAGCCCACGTCCCCAGAACATCGTCTCTTGCCCGAAACGTAATCGACACGATCACCAGCAGGTTCGTTCAGAAACCAACAGCGCGCGGAGCCCGCACGGCAGGGGTGCCGTGCGGGCTGGGCGGAGCGGGTGAGTCCGGTTACGGTCTGACCAGCAACTGGAAGTCGAAGGCGTACCTGGACGCCCGATAGATGTGCGATCCGTACTCGACCGGACGGCCCGTGTCGTCGTACGCCGTGCGCTGCATGGTGAGCAGGGCCGCGCCCTCCTTCTCGTCGAGGCACACGGCTTCCTCGGCGGTGGCGCTGCGGGCGCCGATGGTCTGGCGGGCGCTGTGCAGGGTGACGCCCGCCGAGCGCATCATCCGGTACAGGCCCGTCGACTCCAGCCGGGCCGTGTCGAGTTCGAGCAGCGTGGTGGGCAGGTAGTTGCACAGGAAGGCCACGGGCTGGCCGTGGGTGAAGCGCAGCCGCTCCAGGAGCGTGACCTCGCCGCCCTCCGCGATACCGAGGGCGGCCGCGACGTCGGCGGTCGCGGGCACGCGCTCGTTGCGCAGCACCTGGGTGGTCGGGCCCTGTCCGGCCGACTCCAGGTCGTCGTAGAGGCTGCTGAGCTCCAGCGGTCGCTTGACCTGACTGTGCACCACCTGGGTGCCGACGCCGCGCCGGCGCACCAACAGGCCCTTGTCCACCAGGGACTGGATGGCCTGGCGGACCGTGGGCCGGGACAGGCCCAGGCGCACGGACAGGTCGACCTCGTTGCCCAGGAGGTTGCCCGGGGCGAGGACCCCGTGGTCGATGGCCGCCTCCAGTTGCCGGGCGAGCTGGTAGTACAGCGGCACCGGACTGCTGCGGTCCAGGTCGAAGTCGACGGAGTCGAGGGCGGGGCCGGTCACGGGACGAGAGTGGTCACCGGTTCTGGTCACCGGGACACCTCCTTCCAGGGCTCGGTGCGGGGTCAGGAGCGGCGGGGAAAGCCGGGGTTCATGGTCGTGCGGGCCTTTCGTCGGGGGAAGTTCACAGGTGCCGGCGGCGGTCGGCGACCTGACGGTCGTAGGTCTCGCGGGCCCGTACGGCGGCCTCTCGGGTGGCGGTCTCGGCGACGGGTACGTCCCACCAGGCCTCGGCCCCGGGAGCGCTCGGGGCGGTATCGGTCTCGACGTACACGCAGGTGGGCCGGTCCGACGCGCGGGCGGTGGCGAGCGCCTCGCGCAGCTCGCGCACCGTCTTGGCGCGCAGCACGTGCATGCCCAGGCTGGCCGCGTTGGCGGCGAGGTCCACGGGCAGCGGGGCGCCGGAGAAGGTGCCGTCGGCCGCGCGATGGCGATAGTCGGTGCCGAAGCGCTCGCCGCCCACCGCCTCGGACAGGCCGCCGATCGAGGCGTACCCGTGGTTCTGGATCAGGACCAGCTTGACGGGCAGTCCCTCCTGGACGGCGGTGACGATCTCGGTCGGCATCATCAGATAGGTGCCGTCGCCGACCAGCGACCAGACCACGGTGTCCGGGGCGGCCTGCTGGACGCCGATGCCGGCCGGGATCTCGTAGCCCATGCAGGAGTAGCCGTACTCCAGGTGGTACTGGCGCGGCGAACGGGCCCGCCACAGCTTGTGCAGGTCGCCGGGGAGCGAGCCGGCTGCGTTGATCACCACGTCCGCGTCGCCGACCACCGCGTCGAGGGCGCCGAGCACCTGCGTCTGGGTCGGTACGGCGTCCTCGTCGGCGGCGCGGTAGGCGGCCTCCACGACCCGGTCCCAGCGTTCCTTGCCGCCGCGGTACTCCGCCTCGTACGCCGCGTCCACGCGGTGCCCGGCCAGCCCCTCGGCGAGTGCTTCCAGGGCCGTGCGCGCGTCGGCCACCACGGTGCGGGCGGCCAGCTTGTGGGCGTCGAAGGCGGTGATGTTGAGGTTCAGGAAGCGGACGCCGGGTTGCCGGAAGAGCGTTCCGGAGGCGGTGGTGAAGTCCGTGTACCGGGTGCCGACCCCGATGACCAGATCGGCGGTGCGGGCCAGGTCGTCGGCGACCGCCGTGCCGGTGTGCCCGATGCCGCCGAGGTCGGCCGGGTGGTCGTGGTGCAGGGAGCCCTTGCCCGCCTGGGTGGAGGCGACCGGGATGCCGGTGGCGTCCACCAGGGCCCTCAGCGCGTCCTCGGCCTCGCTGTGGTGCACGCCGCCGCCCGCCACGATCAGCGGCCGCTCGGCGGCCCGGACGGCGCGCAGCGCCTCGGCCAGCTCGACCGGGTCGGGGGCGGGACGCCGTACGAGCCAGACGCGGTCGGTGAAGAACTCCTCGGGCCAGTCGTACGCCTGTGCCTGCACGTCCTGCGGCAGCGCCAGGGTGACGGCGCCGGTCTCCGCCGGGTCGGCGAGCACCCGCATGGCGTTCAGCGCGGACGGGATCAGCGCCTCGGGCCGGGTGACACGGTCGAAGTACCGGGACACCGGACGCAGGGTGTCGTTCACGGAGAGGTCGGCCTCGACCGGGTGCTCCAGCTGCTGCAGCAGCGGGTCGGCGGGGCGGGTGGCGAAGTAGTCGCCGGGCAGCAGGAGGACCGGCAGGCGGTTGATGGTCGCCAGCGCGGCGCCGGTGACCAGATTGGTCGCGCCGGGGCCGATGGAGGTGGTGACGGCCTGCGCGGAGAGGCGGTTGAGCTGGCGGGCGTACCCGACGGCCGCGTGCACCATGGACTGCTCGTTGCGGCCCTGGTGGTACGGCATCACGTCGCCGTGCTCCAGCAGCGCCTGGCCGATCCCGGCGACGTTGCCGTGGCCGAAGATGCCCCAGGTGCCGGCGATCAGCCGGTGCCGTACGCCGTCGCGCTCCGTGTACTGGGCGGACAGGAACCGCACCAGGGCCTGGGCGACGGTCAGGCGGGTCGTGCTGGGGCTCATCGGGGACCTCACTGGGTTTCCTCGGACGGGGCGGTGTACTTCCCGGACGTCTGCGCCGGGCTCAGGGGTACGCCTGTGCGGAGCGGGTAGAGATCAACTCCGACACGGCCCCTCGTGACGGGGGCACAGGACCGGGCTGCTGACGTGGCCATGCGCTCAGGTGTAGGTCCCCGGGGCCCCTGCTGTCAATGGTTTGTACTTACATTCGGACCTGCGTGTGAAATGATGTCTTAACAAAGTATTGACAGCGGGCGCGGCAGGGACTTGGATCCCGTCCCAACGCACAGCAAACAACCCGGATCGCCTCCCGGCCCCGGGCCCATGGATCTTCGTCTTCGCAGATCCCCCTTTCTCCTGCTCGCACAGTGAGGTGCCGGAAAGATGGACCGCTCTTCGTACTCCCGCTCCCGCAGACTGGCTCCCGTCGTGGCCGTTGCCGCAGTGGCAGCACTCACCCTCGCCGGCTGCTCCAGCAGCTCCGGCGGCAAGAAGTCGGAAGAGGGTGGGGCGAACGCCTCCGCGGGCAAGGCCAACACCCCCCGGATGACGGTCGCGCTGGTGACCCACCAGGCGCCCGGCGACACCTTCTGGGACATCGTCCGCAAGGGCGCCGAGGCCGCCGCCGCCAAGGACAACATCAAGCTCGTCTACTCCGCCGACCCGAACGCGGGCAACCAGGCCAACCTGGTCCAGAACGCGATCGACCAGAAGGTCGACGGCATCGCCATCACCCTCGCCAAGCCCGACGCCATGAAGGAGGTCGTGAGCAAGGCGAAGACGGCGAACATCCCCGTCGTCGGCCTCAACTCCGGGGTGAGCGACTGGCAGAAGCTCGGCCTGATGGAGTTCTTCGGCCAGGACGAGAGCGTGGCCGGCGAGGCGCTCGGCAAGCGCCTCAACCAGGAGGGGGCCAAGAAGGCCGTCTGCGTGATCCAGGAGCAGGGCAACGTCGGTCTCACCCAGCGCTGCGACGGCGTGAAGAAGACGTTCTCCGGCACGACTGAGACGCTGTACGTGAACGGCACCGACATGCCGTCGGTGAAGTCCACGATCACGGCCAAGCTCAAGAAGGACAGCGACATCGACTACGTGGTCGCGCTCGGCGCCCCGTACGCCCTGACCGCGGTCCAGTCGGTGGACGACGCGGGCAGCAAGGCGAAGGTCGCCACCTTCGACCTCAACAAGGAACTGACCGGCGCGATCTCCAAGGGGTCGATCCAGTTCGCGGTGGACCAGCAGCCGTACCTGCAGGGCTACCTGGCGATCGACTCCCTGTGGCTGTACAAGAACAACGGCAACTACATGGGCGGCGGAGAGCAGCCGGTGCTGACCGGTCCGGCCTTCGTCGACAAGACCAACGTCGACAAGGTCGCCGCGTTCGCCGCGAAGGGCACTCGGTGATGAGCATGACCCAGCAGGGTGGGCCGGCGGTGACCACACCGCCGGCCCCCGGCCCCAAGGAGACCGACGGCCGCACGGCGCGACGCCCCCTGGCGCTGCGCCTGCTGGCCCGGCCCGAAGTCGGCGTCTTCCTCGGCGCCGTGGCCGTCTTCGTCTTCTTCCTGATCGCGGCGCCGGCGGTCCGCCAGGGCAGCTCGATGGCCACCGTGCTCTACCAGTCGTCGACCATCGGCATCATGGCCCTCCCGGTGGCTCTGCTGATGATCGGCGGCGAGTTCGACCTCTCGTCCGGTGTCGCCGTGATCACCTCGGCGCTCACCGCGAGCATGATCAGCTACCAGCTGACCATGAACGTGTGGGTGGGCGTGATCGTCGCCCTCCTCGCCTCCCTCGGGGTCGGCGCGTTCAACGGCTGGATGGTGGTCCGTACGGGCCTGCCCAGCTTCCTGGTCACGCTGGGCACCTTCCTGATCCTGCAAGGCGTGAACCTCGCGGTCACCAAGTCGATCACCGGCAACGTCGCCACCGACGACATCAGCAACATGGAGGGCTTCGACCAGGCGAAGAAGATATTCGCCTCCTCGTTCGACGTCGGCGGCGTCGAGGTGAAGATCACCGTCGTGTGGTGGCTGGTCTTCGCCGCGCTCGCCACCTGGGTCCTGCTGCGCACCAAGTACGGCAACTGGATCTTCGCCGTCGGCGGCAACAAGGACAGCGCCCGCGCGGTCGGCGTCCCGGTGAGCTTCACCAAGATCACGCTCTTCATGACCGTCGGCTTCGGCGCCTGGTTCCTCGGCATGCACCAGCTGTTCTCGTTCAACACCGTCCAGTCCGGCGAGGGGGTCGGCCAGGAGCTGATCTACATCGCGGCGGCGGTCATCGGCGGCTGTCTGCTCACCGGCGGCTACGGCTCCGCCATCGGCCCGGTCTTCGGTGCCTTCATGTTCGGCATGGTGAACCAGGGCATCGTCTACGCGGGCTGGAACCCCGACTGGTTCAAGGCCTTCCTGGGCGTGATGCTGCTCGGCGCCGTCCTCATCAATCTGTGGGTCAGTCGCACGGCGACCCGGAGGTGACTTCATGACGACCAACGGAACCCACGGAGCCGTCCTCAAGGACGCCACGCCCGACAGCGGCGACCGACCCATCGTCGAACTGCGCAACGCGGGCAAGTCGTACGGCAACATCCGCGCCCTGCACGGCGTCGACCTGACGGTCCACCCGAACAAGGTGACCTGCGTCCTCGGCGACAACGGCGCCGGCAAGTCCACCCTGATCAAGATCATCTCCGGGCTGCACCAGCACACCGAGGGCGATTTCCTCGTGGACGGCGAGCCGGTGCGCTTCGGCAGCCCCCGCGAGGCGCTCGGCAAGGGCATCGCCACCGTCTATCAGGACCTGGCCACCGTGCCCCTGATGCCGGTGTGGCGGAACTTCTTCCTCGGCTCCGAGATGACCAAGGGCCCCTGGCCCGTGCGCCGTCTCGACATCGACCGGATGAAGAAGACCGCGGACCAGGAACTGCGCAACATGGGCATCGTGCTCGACGACCTGGAGCAGCCCATCGGCACGCTCTCCGGCGGCCAGCGCCAGTGCGTGGCCATCGCCCGCGCCGTCTACTTCGGCGCCCGCGTGCTCATCCTGGACGAGCCGACCGCCGCCCTCGGCGTCAAGCAGTCCGGTGTCGTGCTGAAGTACATCGCCGCCGCCCGCGACCGCGGCCTCGGCGTCATCTTCATCACCCACAACCCGCACCACGCCTACATGGTCGGCGACCACTTCAGCGTGCTGCGCCTCGGCACCCTCGAACTCAGCGCCGACCGCAGCGAGGTCGGCCTCGAGGAGCTGACCAACCACATGGCCGGCGGCGCCGAACTCACCGCGCTCAAGCACGAACTGTCGCAGGTCCGCGGCGTGGACGTGGACGAGCTCCCCGAGGAGAAGGACCTCACCGCACCCGTGGCGGCCCACCCCGAAGGGACCTCCTGACCATGGCGAACGCCCTCGACCGCATCCGGGTGGGCTCGGCGCCCGACTCCTGGGGCGTCTGGTTCCCCGAGGACCCCCAGCAGGTGCCCTGGGAACGCTTCCTGGACGAGGTGGCCGAGGCCGGCTACTCCTGGATCGAACTGGGTCCCTACGGCTACCTGCCCACGGACCCGGCCCGCCTCACCGACGAGGTGAACAGGCGGAACCTCAAGGTGTCCGCGGGTACGGTCTTCACCGGCCTGCACCGCGGCCCCGCCGTCTGGGAGTCCACCTGGCAGCACGTCGCCCAGGTCGCCACGCTCACCCGGGCCATGGGTGCCGGACACCTGGTGGTGATCCCCTCCTTCTGGCGCGACGACAAGACCGCCGAGCTCCTGGAACCCCCGGAGCTGACCGGCGAGCAGTGGGCCCACCTCACCAAGGGCATGGAACGGCTCGGCCACGAGGTGAAGGAGACGTACGGGCTGGACATCGTCGTCCACCCGCACGCCGACACGCACATCGACACCGAGGAGCACGTCGAGCGGTTCCTCGACTCGACCGACTCCGGGCTGGTCAACCTCTGCCTGGACACCGGCCACTACGCGTACTGCGGCGGGGACAGCGTCAAGCTCATCGAGACGTACGGCGAGCGCATCGGCTATCTGCACCTCAAGCAGGTCGACCCGGCGGTCCTCGCCGACGTCGTGGCGAACGAGATCCCGTTCGGCCCGGCGGTCGAGCGCGGCGTGATGTGCGAACCGCCGTCCGGAGTGCCGGAGTTGGAGCCGGTGCTGGCGGCGGCACAGCGGCTCGGCGTCGATCTGTTCGCGATCGTCGAGCAGGACATGTACCCCTGCGAGCCGGACAAGCCGCTGCCGATCGCGGTGCGCACCCGCCGGTTCCTGCGGTCGTGCGGGGCGTGAACGGGGTGCCGCTCACCGAGCGTTGACCTGCGGTCACCGTGCGCCAGGAGCGCCCGCGGCACCGCCGCCCGCCGACAGGCGGCGGCACGCGGGCGCTCCTATGCTTGTGCTCCACAAGGCCGTCCGGCCTCGACTCCCGGCACGGCGGTGACCGCGGCGCGACGTGCGGCGCGGGAACCCGCCCCGAGGTTTCGCCCAGGACGCGAGAGGCGCCTGGACGTGCCGACCGGCCGCGTCCCGCCGCCTTCCACGGCATCGGCGGGGCGGTCCTCCGGTGTCCGCATTGGGGAGTTGGGGCCATGTCGCACTCGTCCGCACGCTGTCGCAGTGGGGCCGTCCTGGTCACCGCGGTGGGGATGCTGGTGGTGCCCGCCGCGGGCACCTCCGCCGCGGCCCGGCCGCTGTCGTCCGCCACTACCGGCACGACCGCCACGTCGGCCCCGTCCGCCACGACCGGCATGGCCGCCTCGGTGGCCTCCGTCGCCGAACCCACCCCGCCGTCGCCCTCCGGGAACGAGGTCCGTGACCTCACCCCCGCGGTGCGGCAGCAGGTGGACGCGGCCGTGCGGCGGGTCATGCGGGAGGCGAACATCCCGGGCGTGACCGTCGGTCTGTGGACCCCCGACAAGGGGGAGTACGTGAAGTCCTTCGGCGTCGCCGACAAGAGCAACGGCGCGCCGATGCGCCCCGACCTGTACATGCGGATCGGCAGCGAGACCAAGACGTTCACGGTGACGGCGCTGCTGGACCTCGTGGACCGGGGGAAGGTGAACCTGGACGACACGATCGACCAGTACGTCAGCGGGGTGCCGAACGGCGATCGGATCACGCTGCGCCAGCTGGCCGGCATGCGCAGCGGGCTGTTCAACTACTCGGAGGACGACGGCTTCTTCAAGGCCCTGACCTCCGATCCGCAACGCCCGTTCACCCCGCGGGAACTGCTCGCCTACTCCTTCAAGCACCCCGTGCTGTTCCCGCCGGGCGAGAAGTTCGACTACTCCAACACCAACCTCATCCTGCTCGGTCTGGTCGTCGAGAAGGCCGGCGGCCGGCCGCTCGGGGACTACATCCACGACCACGTCCTCGCCCCGGCCGGGCTCGCCGAGACCCTGTTCCCGACCGGCAACGAGTTCCCGACCCCGCACGCGCAGGGCTACACCGACCAGACGGCGACCGGCCGGGTGGAGGACTCGGCGAACTGGAACCCGTCCTGGGGCTGGGCGGCCGGCGCGATGATCTCCACCCTCGACGACCTGCGGGTCTGGGCGCCCACCGTGGCCACCGGCCGGCTCCCGGACGGCAACTTCCTGATCAGCCCCGCCACCCAGAAACAGCGCCTCACCACGCCGCCGACCTCCATCCCGGGCGCCGGATACGGACTGGGCATCTTCAACGTCCAGGGCTGGATCGGGCACAACGGCTCGCTGCCCGGTTACGAGTCCCTGACCATCTACCTCCCGTCGGCCAGGGCGACGCTCGTGGTCCTGCTGAACACCGACATCAGCCACAAGGGCCAGGAGCCCAGCACCCTGCTGGGCGACGCGATCACGTCGATCGTCTCCCCGGACCACGTCTTCGACCTGCCCGCGGAACCGGCGGCGAGGTGAGCGCGTTCTCAGGGTGACGGGGCGCGAGTGCCGGAGCGGGGAGGACGAGATGACCGAGTCGACGGACAGGACGTCGCAGACCGAGCAGCGACAAGGGCAGGAACAGGGACACGGGCAGGGGGAGCGGACCCCGGACGCCACCGAGGCCGCGGAGCTGCGGCGGGCCCGGTTCGGGGCGCTGCCGGAGCGGGTCCGCCCGCAGGACACGGTGGAGGAGCGCCCCGCCGCGCCGCGGGATCCGGCACGGGACGCCTACAACCCCGACGAGTGGATGGTCCGCTACTGTCTCTGAGCCGAGGCGCGGGCCGACGCCACGTGCCGGTTCGGTCCGGCGCGGGACGACGACGAGGCGAGGGCCGTCAGGTTCCCCTCGCCTCGTCGTCGCCGGTCCGCGGGCGGCTCAGGCGCCGCGTACCTCCGCGATCGTCACCGGGCGGTGTTCGTGCAGGGACAGCGTGCAGGCCTCCGCGATCCAGCCCGCCTCCAGGGCGTCCGCGACCGTGCAGGGGGAGGTACGGGTGCCGGCGACGACCTCGGTGAACGCGGTGAGTTCGGCGCGGTAGGCGGCCGTGAACCGGTCCATGAAGAAGTCGTGCGGGGTGCCGGCGGGGAAGGTGACTGAGGGCTCCACGGAGCGCAGCGGGAGCTTGTCCTCCAGGCCCACGGCGATGGAGTCCTCCAAGCCGTGCAGCTCCATGCGGACGTCGTAGCCCCGGGCGTTGTGGCGGCTGTTGGAGACCACCGCGATCGTGCCGTCGTCCAGCGTCAGGATCGCGCCCGTGGTGTCGGCGTCCCCCGCCGCCTTGATGAAGTCGGCACCCCGGTTGCCGCCGACGGCGTACACCTCGGTCACCTCACGGCCGGTCACCCAGCGGATGATGTCGAAGTCGTGCACCGAGCAGTCGCGGAAGATGCCGCCCGACGCGGCGATGTACGCGGCTGGCGGCGGGGCCGGGTCCAGCGTCGTCGAGCGGACCGTGTGCAGCTTTCCCAGCTCACCGGCGTGCACGGCCGCCCGCGCGGCCACGAAGCCCGCGTCGAAGCGACGGTTGTAGCCGATCTGGATGGGTACGCCGCTGCCTTCGACGGCCCTGAGCACCTCGACGCCCTCCGCCATGGTGCGGGCGACCGGCTTCTCGCAGAAGACCGGGACGCCGGCCTCGACACCGGCCAGGATCAGGGCCGGGTGGGCGTCGGTGGCGGCGGCCACCACGAGGCCGTCCACGCCGGCGGCCAGGACGGCCTCGGGCGAGTCCGCGACCTCGGCCCCGAATCGCTCGGCGGCGGTCTTCGCGGCGTCCATGAACGGGTCGGCGACGACGAGGGACTCGACGGCGTCGAGAGCGGACAGGGTCTCGGCGTGAAAGGCGCCGATGCGGCCGAGGCCGAGGATTCCGATGCGCATGTGCTCCGCTGCTCCTTGTGCGTGTGATGACTGTCCGGACCTGAGCCGCCGGACGGGCTGTTCACTCCGGGTTCGAGTGGCCGGACGGACCCGATGTCCTCAGTCCAGCCCGCCCAGTACGTTCTGGTCCCAGTCGATGACCGAGCCCGTGACCACGCCGGAGCGGTCCGACAGGAGGAAGACCACGAAGTCGGCGATCTCGTCCGGCCGGCCGAGCTTGCCCATCGGAAGGTGGGCCGCGGCCCGGTCCTGCCAGTCGTCCCCGGCGTCGTGGAAGGCCCGCTGCGTCGCGTCCTCGCCCTCCGTCGCCGTCCAGCCGATGTTCAGGCCGTTGATCCGGATCCGGTCCCAGCGGTGGGCGTGCGCCGCGTTGCGGGTCAGGCCGATCAAGCCGGCCTTCGCGGCGACGTACGGGGCGAGGAACGGCTGCCCGCCGTGCGCCGAGGACGTGATGATGTTGACGATCGTGCCGGACGCCTTGCGCGCGACCATGTCGGTGACCGCCGCCTGCATGGCGAAGAACGGGCCCCTGAGGTTGATCGCGATGTGCGCGTCGAACAGCTCGGGCGTGGTGTCCAGCAGCGTGCCCCGCGAGGTCAGCCCCGCGGAGTTGACGAGGCTGTCGACACGGCCGTACGCGTCGACCACCTCGGCCACGGCGGCCTTCGCCCGGTCGGCGTCCGACAGGTCGGCCTGAACGTACATCGCCGTGCCGCCGGCCGCCGACAGCTCCGCCACCAGGGCCTCGCCCGGCTCGGGGCGGCGGCCGGTGACGGCTACCGTGGCGCCCTCGCGGACCGCGGCCCGCGCGATGGCGGCGCCCACGCCCTGGCTGCCCCCGTTGACCAGGACGACCTTGTCGTCGAGAAGTCCCATGAGTTCCTCGCCCTTTCAGCTCTCGCGCCGTTCGGCGCCGGCCCGCAGCTCGTCGCGCAGCGCCCGCGCGGTCCACCCCTCGCGCAGCGCCCGCCGTACGAGGTCCGCCTGGGAGGGCGGGGCCAGGCCGTCGACCGGCGGGTCGCTGTCGAGGTTGGTGGGGAAGGGGTAGCCCTCCGCGCTAGCCGCGATGACGTTCTCCAGCCATTCCTCGCCCACGCCCGCGGCCCGCCGCCTCAGCAGCACGGGGTAGACCGCGTTCGCCACCGCCTCCCGGTCCACCGTCTCCATCGCCCGCCCGAACGCGGAGGAGACCTGCAAAAGGTTGGCCATGCGCCGGATGCCCGCCGAGCGGTTCGCCCCGGCCGCATGGAAGAGCGCCGGGTTGAAGAAGGCCGCGTCGCCCTTGGCCAGGGGGAGCTGGACGTGGTGCGCGTCGAAGTAGGCCTGGAACGCGGGCAGCCGCCAGGCCAGGTAGCCGGGCTCGTACCGCTGCGAGTACGGCAGATACAGCGTCGGCCCCGACTCCACGGGCATGTCGCAGTGGGCGACCGCGCCCTGGAGCGTGAGCACGGGGGAGAGGCGGTGCACATGGGCGGGATAGGCCGCGGCGGCCTCGTTCGAGAGGAAACCGAGGTGGTAGTCGCGGTGCGCGGTCTGCGCGGCGCCGCCCGGGTTCACCACGTTGATCTGGGAGGTCATCTGGTACGCCGGTCCCAGCCAGGCCCGCGCGACCAGGGCCAGGATGTCGTTGGCGTAGTAGTCGGCGAACGCGCCGGGGTCGTACAGCGCCGCCTTCTCCAGCGCGTTCCACACCCGGTCGTTCCACACCCGGTCGTTCGCGCCCGGCGGCGCGAAATGGTCGCCGGCCGCCGCGCCCGCGGCACGCTGCTCGGAGATCAGTGCCTCGAACATCGCCGTGGCCCGGTCGACGACCGCCGGGTCCGTGAACGCGTGCTGGAAGACCACCACGCCTGGGCCGTCGGTCAGCGCGCGGACCAGTTCGGCGCGCAACCCACGGCCGAGGCCGGCCGCGCGCAGCCGCTCGCTGTCGTAGACGAGGACGCCCCGCTGAACGGCCGTGGCGTACGGGTAGTCGGCGGGGTCGGTGGTCCGCTCGACCAGCGCGCGGAAGGTGTCGAGGTCGCAGTCCTGTTCGGACAGCCAGGCACGCCCCTGGGCGGCGGTGAGGGACATCGTCGTCCTTCTTTCGGTCACGGTCGCGGCCTCGTTCACGGGAGCGACGCGGCCCTGTCATTCTTGTCAGTACAAACCCCTCCAACAACCAGCAGGAAGCCATCAAAAACCCCTCAAGGAGCGCCGTCGTGGGTCATCCCTTCCCGATTCGCGAGATCGCACGTCAGGCAGGTCTGAGCGAGGCCACCGTGGACCGTGTGCTCAACGGCCGGGGAGGAGTGCGCGAGAGCACCGCCCAGGAGGTCCAGCGGGCCATCGCCGACCTGGACCGGCAGCGCACCCAGGTCCGGCTGGTGGGCCGTACCTTCATGGTCGACATCGTGATGCAGGCACCCGAACGGTTCACCACGGCCGTCCGCGTCGCCCTGGAGGCCGAGCTGCCGGGGCTGCACCCGGCCGTGCTGCGCTCCCGCTTCCACTTCCGCGAGACCGTGCTGGTGGAGGAGCAGGTCAGGACGCTGGACCTGATCGCGCGGCGGGGTTCGCAGGGGGTGATCCTCAAGGCACCGGACGTCCCCGAGGTGACCGCCGCCGTCGGCCGCCTCGCCGCCGCGGGCATACCCGTCGTCACGCTGGTCACGGACCTGCCGGCCAGCGCCCGGCTGGGGTACGTGGGCATCGACAACCGGGCGGCCGGGGCGACCGCCGCGTACCTCATGGGGCAGTGGCTGGGCGACCGCCCCGGCAACGTCCTCACCAGCCTGAGCAGCGGGTTCTTCCGCAACGAGGAGGAGCGCGAGATGGGCTTCCGCGGCGCCATGCGGGCCCGGTGCCCGGAGCGCGCGCTGGTGGAGATCGCCGAGGGGCAGGGACTGGACGCCACGCAGTACGACCTGGTCCGGGCCGCGCTGGAGCGCGACCCGGAGATACGGGCGGTCTACTCGATCGGCGGCGGCAACATCGCCACGCTGCGGGCCTTCGCGGACCTGGGCCGCGAGTGCGCCGTGTTCGTCGCCCACGACCTCGACCACGACAACACCCGGCTGCTGCGCGAGCTCAGGCTGTCGGCCGTGCTCCACCACGACCTGCGGCACGATCTGCGGGAGGCCTGCCACCTGGTGATGCGCGCCCACGGCGCCCTGCCGCCCGCCGGACCGACCCTGCCGTCGGCGATCCAGGTGGTCACGCCCTACAACATGCCGACGGTCTAGGCCCTGTCGTCAAACTCCCGTTTGCCCCGCGACGCCATGCCCATGCACGCTCCCCCAAGCTCTTCGAGCAGGGGGACCCCCACTCGCCGCACCGGGCCCCGACCCAAGTACGGTCCAGTACGAGGGACGAGGCCCGGCACTCCCCCAGCCTTCGGCCGGGGGGACCCCCAGAGCACGCTCCCCCAAGCTCTCGGCTCCGCTCGAGCAGGGGGGACCCCCATGACGCCGCGAGGCCCGCCCTTCGGGCGGACGACGGGAGTTTGACGACAGGACCTAGAGATTGATCGCGTACGCCTTGCGCAGGGTCTCGTGCACCGTCCACGTCGTGCGGTCGCCCTCGCGCAGGACGGCCATGTCGCCGGGGCCGACCTCCAGCGTCGGCCCGTCCTCGACCTCGATGGTCGCCGAGCCGCTGATCACGACGAACAGTTCGTCCGCCTCGGTGTCGGTGACGACCCCCGGCGTGATCTGCCAGATCCCGCGGATCTGCCGGCCGTCCGGCGACTCCCAGACCACCTTGCCGGACACCTCCGGCGTGCCGGAGACGATCTGGTCCACGGCGATCGGCTCGGGTTCGAGGTCGGCGTCGGGGATGTGGAGAGCGAAGCTGTGCGTCATGGGACGACCCTAGCGAGATCGTCCGGCATCCGGCCGTCGACAGAGTGTGGGTCATCGGACCTGGTGGAAGGACACTTCGTCGGGCCGGGCCGAGGAATACGTGGACGCTGAGCCTGGTCACCACCCGCCGGAGTCCACCTGGAAGGCGGGCCGTCGCAGCCGGTGCCACCATGGGTGCCATGTCCCGAATGCCGGGAGCTCGTCAAGTCTTGGTGTGTGCCGCCGTCCTGATCGCGGCGACGCTCCACACCACGGCGGTGCCGGCCGCCGAGCACCACCGGCAGGGCTGCGTCGTCGGCGGACAGAGCACGGACGGGCGGGTACGGCAGGTGCGCGACCTCGTGCGGAAGGCCCAGCGCGAACTCGACCTCAAGGCCGTACTGGTACGCGTCACGGTGGACGGCCGCGAGCTGGTGACCGACGCGGCGGGCGAGTCGATGAGCGGTGTCCCGGCCACCCCCGCCCTGCACTTCCGGGCCGGTTCCGTCGCCATCGCGTACCTCGGGACCATGCTCCTGCAACTCGTCGACGAGCACCGGGTGAGTCTGGACGACCCCGTCTCCCGCTGGCTGCCCGACCTGCCGCACGGCGACCGGATCACGCTGCGGATGCTCGGCGACTCCACCTCGGGCCTGCACGACTACGTCACCGACCCGGCGTTCGTGAAGAAGTACTACGCCGCCCCCTTCCGCCACTGGACCCCGCCCGAGGTGCTCGCCTTCTCGCTCGCCCACCCCCCGTGGTACGCGCCGGGCTCCAACTGGAGTTACTCGCACGCCAACTTCGTCCTCCTCGGCCAGGCCCTGGAGAAGATCACCGGCACCCCGCTGGACCGGCTGCTGCGCGAACGCGTCCTCGATCCGCTGGGGTTGGGGCAGACCGCCAACGGCTTCACCCCTCAGATCCCAGGGCCCGTGCTGCACTCCTACGACGCCGAGCGCGGCACCTACGAGGAGTCGACGTTCTGGAACCCGTCCTGGACCACCGCGCCCGGCGCCGTCCTCACCACCGACATCTGCGATCTGGCGGGCTCGGCCCGGGCCATCGGATCGGGGCAACTGCTGTCCCGGCAGTCCTTCCGGGTCCAGCTCGACCCGGGCACACCCGGGCTCGGCACCCGGACCGCCACCTGTCCCGCCACCGTCTGCCTGAAGCAGACCGATGCCTTCCACTTCGGGGTGGGCGTCATCGTCAAGAACGGCTGGGTCGTGCAGAACCCGTCCTTCGCGGGCTTCGCGGCGGTGCAGGCGTACCAGCCCGACGGGCGCCTCGCCATCGCCGTGTCCTCCACCGTGGGCCCCAAGGCACCTGGGGGCAACACGGCCCAGACGATCACCGAGCGCATCGCGGCCGCCCTGGCACCGGACCACCCGCTCGGTACCGGCTGACGTCAGCGGGTCGCGCGCACGCCGTCCAGCGCGATGGCCAGCACGCGGTCGCGCTGCTCGTCGTTCTCGAAGGACGTCGCCGTGATCCCGGCGACCATCCGCAGCAGGTCGCCGAAGTCCATGTCGGCGCGCGCCTCGCCCGCCCGCTGCGCCCGCTCCAGCAGCGGTCCGCCGGCGGCGTACATCGAGACGCGGCAGGCCTGGAAGATCTCCGACTCGTCGTTGAGGGCCTCCCGCACGGCCCGCTTGGTGACCATGTAGCCCGAGAACCGGTCCAGCCAGGTGGTCAGCGCCTGCCACGGCGGCAGCTCGGCAGCCTCCACGGCGGCCCGGCACAGGGCGTTCACATCGTCCGCGTAGACGCTCTCGAAGAGGTCGCGGCGGGTGGGGAAGTTCCGGTACAGCGTGCCGATACCGACGCCCGCGCGGCGGGCGATGTCCTCCAGGGAGGCCTCCGCGCCGTGCTCCGCGAACGCCTCGCGGGCTGCCGCGAGCAGGGCGTCGTAGTTGCGGGCGGCGTCCTTACGGTGCGGCCGCTGGGACGCGACGATCTCGCTGACGGGGAACGGCTGGGCCGTCACTGCTGCCTCCCGGGGAGAGGAACGGTTGAACCGGAGGTGTGCCTCCGTTATGGTGGAGGGGTACCTCCACTTTAGCAGTCCGGGGGCTCCGGCCGTGGGCGGACGTGTGCCCGCGGCGACCCCGGACGCCCCTCATGCTTCGCGCTCCGATCCGGAGAGGCTCTGTCATGCCCCGAAAGTCCACCCGCCTCACCTTCGCGGTCCTCGCGACCGGTGCGGGCGTGTTCTCCATGCTGCAGTCGCTGATCGCGCCGGCCCTGCCGACCGTCCAGCACGCGCTGCACACCTCGCAGTCCACCGCGACCTGGGTGATGACGGCGTATCTGCTGTCCGCCTCGGTCTTCACGCCGATCCTCGGCCGGGTCGGCGACCTCGTCGGCAAGAAGCGCACCCTCGTCGCCGTCCTGCTGACCGTGCTGGCCGGCTGCCTGATAGCCGCACTGGCGCCCAGCATCGGCGTCCTGATCGTCGCCCGGGTCGTCCAGGGCGTCGGCGGCGCCCTGTTCCCGCTGTCCTTCGGCATCATCCGGGACGAGTTCGCCCCGGGCGCGGTGAGCCGCAGCATCAGCAACCTCTCCGCCGTGATCGCGGCCGGCGGCGGCGTCGGCATCGTGGCCGCCGGACCCATCGTGTCCGCGCTCGACTACCGCTGGCTGTTCTGGATCCCCGTCGCCGTCGTCGCCGCGACCGTGGCGATCGCCGCGCGCTATGTACCCGAGTCGCCCAAGCGGGCCCAGGGCAGGGTCAGTTGGCTGGGCGCCGTACTGCTGTCGGCCTGGCTCGTGGCCCTGCTGCTCCCGCTCAGCCAGGCCGGACAGTGGGGCTGGGGCTCGCCGAAGGTGATCGGGCTGTTCGCCACCGCCGTGCTGCTGTTCGCCGTGTGGCTGACCGCCGAGTCCCGCTCCCGCACCCCGCTGATCGACCTGCGCGTGATGCGGCTGCCCGCGGTGTGGACCACCAACCTCGCCGCCCTGCTGTTCGGCGCGGGCATGTACGCGATCTGGTCGTTCCTCCCCGGCTTCCTGCAGACGCCCGGCTCGGCCGGCTACGGCTTCGGCGCGAGCGTGACCGAGTCCGGACTGCTCATGCTGCCCATGCTCGTCGCGATGTTCCTCTCCGGTGTGCTCGGCGGCCGGCTGGCACCCGTCATGGGCGCCAAGGCGCAGCTCACCGCAGGGGCCGCGCTCGGCGCGTTCGCCTGTGGCTTCCTCGCCCTGTGGCACGACGAGCGGTGGCAGATCGCCGTCGTCGCGGGCGTGTTCGGCCTGGGCATCGGACTGGCCTTCGCCTCCATGGCCAACCTCGTCGTGGGCAGCGTCCCGCCCGAGCAGACCGGCGCCGCGACCGGGATTAACGCCAACATCCGCACCATCGGCGGCTCCATCGGCGCCGCGCTGACCAGCGTCCTGGTCACCAGCCGGCTCCAGCCCTCCGGTCTGCCGTACGTCTCCGGCTACACCCACGGCTTCACGCTGCTCGCCCTGCTCCTGCTGGCCGCCGCGGGCGCCGCGCTCCTCGTCCCGGTCCGCCGCGCCGCCCGCCCGAGCGAGCCGGCCGAGCCGCTCCCGGCACCGGCACCCGTGCGCGTGCGGTAGTGTTGACCTGCGCGATCACACGGATAGCTGTGTGAGACCGCAACGGGACGTGGCGCAGCTTGGTAGCGCACTTGACTGGGGGTCAAGGGGTCGCAGGTTCAAATCCTGTCGTCCCGACGTGTGAGAACGCGGCGAGAGGCTGTTTCGGAGACATCCGAAGCAGCCTCTCGGTCGTTGCGGGGCCGTGCGGGGTGGTCGTCGGTCCGTGGTCGGGTGGTCAGTCCTGGGCGGCCCACAGGCCGCGGACATGCTCCAGGTGGCGGGTCATGACCTCGCGCACGGCCCGCTCGTCGCGCTGCAGCAGGGCGTCGAGGAGTTCCAGGTGCTCCTCGGCGGAGGCCAGCAGCCGGCCCGCCTCCACCAGCGCGGTGAGCCCGTAGAGCCGGGAGCGGCCCCGCAGGTCGGCGACCACCTCGACGAGGTGGGCGTTGCCGGCGAGGGCGAGCAGGCCGAGGTGGAAGCGGGTGTCCGCCTCGACGTACGCGATCAGGTCGCCGGCGACCGCGGCGGCGACGATCTCCCGGGCGGCCGGCCGCAGCGCCTCCAGGGAGACCCGGTCGGCCGTGCGGGCGAGGTCCACCACCGTGGGGATCTCGATCAGCGCGCGGATGTGCGTGTACTCGTCCAGCTGCTCGTCGGAGACGGCGGTGACCCGGAAGCCCTTGTTGGGCACGGTGTCGACCAGGCCCTCCTTGGCCAGGTCCAGCATCGCCTCGCGCACCGGCGTCGCCGAGACGCCGAAGCGGGCGGCGAGCGAGGGGGCCGAGTAGACCTCGCCCGGTCGCAGTTCGCCCGCGATCAGCGCGGCCCGCAGGGCCTCGGCGACCCGCTCGCGGTAGCTGCTCCGTCGGCCGCCCAGCCGGGGCAGCGCGGGGGCGGCAGACGGCGGGCTGCTGCGCTGGGCGGTCATCGGGTGTCTCCTCGGGCGGCCGGGTGCCATGTCACGTGCCATCAATCTAGAGGACGAACCCCGCCGGGAAGGGGTCGGTCGGGTCGAGCAGGTACTGGGCCGTGCCCGTGATCCAGGCGCGGCCGGTGAAGCTCGGCAGCACGGCCGGGATGCCGGCGACCTCGGTCGTGCCGAGCAGCCGGCCGGTGAACCGCGTCCCGATGAAGGACTCGTTCACGAACTCGGTGTGCAAGGGCAGTTCGCCGCGCGCATGCAGTTGCGCCATGCGCGCGCTCGTACCCGTGCCGCAGGGCGAGCGGTCGAACCATCCCGGGTGGATGGCCATCGCGTGCCGCGAGTGCCGGGCGGTGGCGCCGGGCGCGTACAGATGGACGTGGTGGCAGCCGCGGATGGACGGGTCCTCGGGGTGGACCGGCTCCTCCTCGGCGTTGATCGCCGCCATCAGCGACAGCCCGGCGGCCAGGATGTCGTCCTTGCGGGCCCGGTCGAAGGGCAGGCCGAACTCCTCCAGCGGCAGGATGGCGTAGAAGTTGCCGCCGTAGGCGAGGTCGTACGTCACCGTCCGCCCGTCGGCCAGCGTGGCCTTGCGGTCCAGGCCCACCGAGAAGGACGGCACGTTGCGCAGCGTGACGTGCCGCGCGGCGCCGTTCTCCACAGCGACCTCGGCCACGACCGGCCCGGCCGGCGTGTCCAGGCGGATGGTGGTGACCGGTTCGACGACCTCCACCATGCCGGTCTCGACGAGCACGGTGGCCACACCGATGGTGCCGTGCCCGCACATCGGCAGATAGCCCGAGACCTCGATGTAGACGACGCCCCAGTCGCAGTCGGGACGGGTCGAAGGCTGCAGGATCGCGCCGCTCATCGCGGAGTGCCCGCGCGGCTCGTTCATCAGCAACTGCTTGATGTCGTCGCGGTGTTCACGGAAGTACAGCCGCCGCTCGTTCATGGTCGCGCCGGGGATGGTGCCGATCCCGCCGGTGATCACGCGGGTGGGCATGCCCTCGGTGTGCGAGTCGACGGCGTGCAGGACGAGTCTGCTGCGCACGGTCCGGTCTCCTTCTCAGGCGAGGCCCGACGCGAGGGCCTTCTCGGTGGCGGTGCGGACGGCGGCCTCCTGCTCCGGCAGCAACGGTACGCGCGGCGGGCGCACCGGGCCGCCGGGCCGGCCGGCGAGGTCCATGGACAACTTGATGGCCTGCACGAATTCCACCCGTGAGTCCCAGCGCAGCAGCGGGTGCAACCGGCGGTACAGGGGGAGCGCGGCGGCGAGGTCCCCCGTCATCGCGGCCCGGTACAACTCGGTGCAGGCGGCGGGCAGCGCGTTCGGGTAGCCGGCCACCCAGCCCCGGGCGCCCGCCGCGGCCAGTTCCAGCAGGACGTCGTCGGCGCCGACCAACAGGTCCAGCTCCGGGGCGAGTTCGGCGATCCGGTAGGCGCGACGGACGTCTCCCGAGAACTCCTTCACCGCGTGCACGAGCCCTTCGGCGTGCAGCCTGGCGAGCAGTTCCGGGACGAGGTCGACCTTGGTGTCGATCGGGTTGTTGTACGCCACGACCGGCAGACCCGCCAGGGCCACCTCGGCGTAGTGGGCGAGCACGGACCGCTCGTCGGCGCGGTAGGCGTTGGGCGGCAGCAGCATCACCGACGCGCAGCCGGCCTCGCGGGCCTGCTCGGCCCAGCGCCGGGCCTCGGCGGAGCCGTATGCGGCGACGCCCGGCATCACCCGTGAGCCGCCGACCGCGGCCACCGCCGTCTCGACGACGCGGGTCCGCTCCTCGGGGGTGAGCACCTGGTACTCGCCGAGCGAGCCGTTCGGTACGACCCCGTCGCAGCCGCTCGCGACGAGCCAGGCGCAGTGCTCGGCGTACGCGTCGTAGTCGACGGAGAGGTCGTCGCGCAGCGGCAGGGCGGTGGCGACGAGAACGCCACGCCAGGGACGGTTGGGCAGATCACTCATGAAGTCCCCCTCCAATGGGGTGTGACATAGTACTGATTCTCAACGGGATCGAGGGGATCGAGGGACTCGAACGGGATCGAAGGGATCACGGCGCCGGCGTCACCGCGGCGTCATTCCAGGTCCTCCTCCGACCCGGCGAGCACGCCCAGCGGCACCGGCCGGGCCAGCGGCCGGCGCGCCGCGGTGAGCGGGCAACCGGCGACCCCGGCGACCGCGGGGCCGCACATCCGGCCCTGGCACCAGCCCATCCCGGCCCGGGTGAGCAGCTTCACGGTCCGCAGGTCACCGGCTCCGAGCTCGTCCACCGCCGTCCGTACCTCGCCGGCGGTGACCTCCTCGCAGCGGCACACGACCGTGTCGTGCGTGACCCGGTCGGCCCATCCGGGCGGCGGCGCGTACACCGCGTCGACCGCCGCGAAGAAGGCGCGCAGCCGCGCACGGGCCCGGCCGGCGGCGGCCCAGGCGCGCGGGTCGGGCGCGGTGCCGCGCAGGCGGGCGGCGATCGACCGGCCGGCGATGTGGCCCTCGGCGAGCGCGAGCGCCGCGCCGCCGATCCCGGTGGCCTCCCCGGCCGCCCACACGCCCGGGACGTCGGTGCGCTGCTCGTCGTCGACGTACACGTCCGTTCCGGACAGCCGGCAGCCGAGCGTCTCGGCGAGGTCGGTGTGCGGCAGCATGCCGTGCCCGACGGCGAGGGTGTCGCAGGGGACGCGGCGCTCGCTGCCGGGCCCGACCCGGCCCTGTGCGTCGAGCGCCGCGACGGTCACCGCCTCCAGACGGTCCGTGCCGTGCGCCTCGACCGCGGTGTGCCGGACGAGGGTGCGCACCCGGTGGCGCAGCAGCAGGGCCGCGTACCACGCGCCTTCGGCGAGCTTGCCGGGCTGCGCGGCCAAGGCCGACGGCCGCCGCAGGACAGTGCGAGGGTCGGCGGACTCGACGAGCGCGGCCACCCGCGCTCCCGCCGCCGCGAGTCCCGTCGCCACGGGCAGCAGCAGCGGGCCGGTCCCGGCGACCACGGCCGTACGCCCCGGCAGCACCAGCCCGCCCTTGAGCATGGCCTGCGCCCCGCCCGCCGTGACCACCCCGGGCAGGGTCCAGCCCGGGAAGGGCAGCACCTTCTCGTAGCCGCCCGTCGCCAGCAGGACGGCGTCGGCGCGCACCACGACGCCCTCCTCCTGGGCGGGGTCCCGCAGCGCGTGCACCGCGAAGCGCCCGGAGTCCGACTCCCGTTCCACGCACCACACATGATGACCGGTCAGATGTGTGACGCGGCCCGCCGCCAGCTGCCGGTCCAGTCCCGAGCGCAGCCGCCGCCAGGTGCGCCACTGGTGATGCAGGGCCTGCGGGCGGCGCGCGCCGAGCGCGGCGGCGGGCTGCCGGTAGAACTGCCCGCCCGCCTCCTCGGCGGCGTCGACGAGGGTGACCGCGACGCCGTGCGCGGCCGCCGCCAGCGACGCGGCGAGCCCCGCCGGGCCCGCCCCGATCACCGCGAGGCGCGGTCGCTCAGTCATCGTGGCCCGTCCCCTCCTGGGTGCGGATCGTGTCGCCCGGCCGTACGGGAACCAGGCAAGCCCGTTGGTTCGGGCGGCCGTTGACGGTCACGAGGCAGTCGAAGCACACCCCGATCCCGCAGAAGACGCCGCGCGGGCGGCCCGCACCGCGTGTGGTGCGCCAAGAGGTGATCCCGGCCTTCCACAGCGCGGCGGCGACCGTCTGCCCGGGCAGCGCCTCGATCGTGCGGCCGTCGAACGTGACCGGGAAACCCGGGCCCGGTCGGGCGTCGGTCAACTCCAGTGGATTCACGCCGTGTTCCCCTCGTCCGCGGTGAAGCGTTCGGGCCGGAAGGGCGCGAGCTCCCGCTCCGCCGCCTTCCCGGTCAGCGCCCGCGCGATCAGGTGTCCGGTGGCGGTGGCCAGTCCGATGCCCGCGCCCTCGTGCCCGCAGGCGTGGAAGAGGCCGGGCGCGCGGGGGTCGGGGCCGATCGCGGGCAGATGGTCCGGCAGATAGGGCCGGAAGCCCACGTACGTGCGCAGCGCGCTCACCCGCTCCAGGAACGGGAACAGCCGCGTCGCCCCGGCCGCCAGCGCCCGCACGACAGGCAGCGAGAACGACCGGTCGAAGCCCACCCGTTCGCGGCTGGCGCCGATCAGGACCGGCCCGGCGGCGGTGCCCTCGACGACCGGTGAGGTCTTCAGCGCGGCCGAGTCGCTGGCCACGTCGGCCACGTAGTCCGCCGCGTACACCTTGTGCCGGACCAGCCGGGGCAGCGGCTCGGTGACCAGGACGAAGCCGCGCCGGGGGAGTACCGGCAGGCGGACGCCCGCCAGGCAGGCCAGCTCGCCGCCCCAGGTCCCGGCGGCGTTCACCACGGCGGGTGCGTGGATCTCCCCGTGGTCGGTGCGGACGCCGCGGACCGTGCCGTGCGCCGTGCGCAGCACGCCGGTCACGGTCCAGCCGGTGCGCAGGCGGGCGCCCGAGGCGCGCACCAGGTGCGCGGCGGCCAGCGTGGGCATGACCTGGGCGTCCTGCGGATAGCGCACACCGCCGGCGAGGCCGGGCGCCAGGTGCGGTTCCAGGTCGCGCAGGCGGTCCGCGGCGACCGGCTCCGCGACGACCCCGGCGGTCCGCTGTCCGGCCGCGAAGTCCTCCAGGGCGGCGAGCCCTTCGGGGGTGGCGGCGACGACCACGCCGCCCTTCGGCTCGTACTCGATCGCGTCCCCGACCTCCTGGGCCAGCTCGGTCCACAACCGGCCCGACAGCAGGGCGAGTTCGAGCTCCGGTCCCGGCTCCTTGTCGGAGACCAGCAGGTTGCCCTCGCCCGCGCCGGTGGTGCCGCCGGCGACCGGGCCACGGTCCACCACCATCACGTCGAGACCCGCCCGCGCCGCGTACAGCGCGCAGGCCGCACCCACCATCCCGGCCCCGACGACCACGACATCGCAGGTCAGTCGCTTCGCCACGTCAGTACTATGTCACATGACGCTGGCCTTGGGGAGGGTCAGTCGAACAGGCTCGGATTCGCGGTCGGGGTCTTCCCGGACAGCACGCCCGCGAGCCGCTCGGCGCCCTGCTGCACCGCCCGCTCGGTGCTGGCGTGATCGGCGCCCGACGGGCCGCCGTTGGTCACGGTGGCCGCGGCGGACCCGATCCGGAACGCCGCGACGTCCAGGACGAGGGTGGTCGGCTGGCCGTCCGCGGTGCCCTGCACCCGCACCGTCAGGCCGTGCTGCTCGTCGCCTCCCTCGGGCAGCGCGGACTCGATGACCTGCACCGTCCGCTCGCTGCCGTCGGCGGCGGTCGCGGTGAACTGGGCGCAGTCCTGCGGCAGCGTCTTGACCCAGTCCATGGCCTGCCGCAGGGGGGCCTGCTCGTAGTCGCCGACCTGGTAGAGCAGCCGGTAGTTCTCCGCGGTGAAGCCGGTGAGCGCCGAGGCGCCCTTCGGACGGCCGAGCAGCGTGTCGGAGTACAGGCTGTCGAGCAGCTTCTGGCACTCGGCCGCGCGGGTCTTGCCGCTGAGGAACTGGGCGGCGTCGACCTTGCCGACCAGCAGTTCGTTGCGCCAGGTCGCCGCGTTGTTGACCTGGGTCCAGCCGTCCTCGATGTCGGCCTCGGTGATCAGCGCGGCCTTCGCCCCGGCCCCGGTCAGGGCCGCGGTGGGGGAGGGGGTGGGACGCTGCGCGGCGGGCGAGACGGACGCGGCCTCCGGCGTGCCACCGTCCTGAGAGCAGGCCGCTGTGCCCAGCAGTGTCCCCGCGGCCAGAGCGGTGGCGAGAACACGCGCGGGGCGGGACGGACGGTTCATCGCGACGGCCTCCTCGAAGCGCGGCAGGTCCCTCCACGTCACCACCACGCACGGCGACCGACCAACCGCACCGGGCCGTTCGGGTGAGCGCCCTATCCGCCGGGCGCCGTCACCCGGACCCGCCGCCCGCCGCAGCGGGGGCACACCGCGTCGGTCAGGGGCGAGCGCATGGCCCGGCCGGCCTCGTCGATGTACTCCTGGGTGTACAGCGAGGTGGGGTCGGTGAAGAACACCACCTGGAAGACGGCCTGCCAGACGTAACCGCAGCCGCGGCACGCGAACACGAACGTCTCGGGCACGGCTCCGGGTACCTCCCCGGTCCCGGCACGTGGGTCCTCGGCCATGGGATCCGGCTCCTTCCCGGCGCGTCGGCCCACTTCCAGCGCACCGGTACACCGGCCGCCCGGCAACTCGACCGCTTCGGGAAGATCCCCGGCGGCGCGGGATTCCGTCCGTCGCCCCGCCTGTGGGGCCGAGCGTGGTCGAGGACGTCACCCTCCCCCGAAGGCGACGTCCTCGACCGCTCCCCCGGCGCCGGACAGTGGTCCCGGCATCCGCGTCGGCGTGCTGTCACCAGCACATGACGGCTGTCTCCCCCGACCCCCACGTGGAGTACAGCCGGACGCGGACGAAATAGCGGCGGCCCTTGACGAGCCGGACCTTGAGCGCGGCGTTGTGCGGTGTGCCCCCGTCGTCGCGGCCCGCGAGATAGCGCGGCTCGCCGTCGCGCTCCTCGAAGACCACCACGACGCTGTCCCCGTCCCCGAACGTGCCCACCGTGTACTCGCGGGTCTCCGGCGGCTCGACGGTGAAGTCGGCCTGTTCGCCCGGGCCGAGGCTGAGCGGCGCCGAGCGGAAGGGCGCCAGCGCGGCCGGCCGGTGCGGATCCCCCCGGTCCAGTCGCTTCGAGACCGGGTGAGGACCGGCGGGCGGATACCAGCGGAGCACGAACTCCTTGTCGGCCGGCGACAGGCCGCCCGGCGGGTGCAGACCCGCGCGGTACTGCTCCGGCTCCAGGATCAGCCCCGACCCGAAGGGGTACTCCATGATGGACTGCGGGTCCCAGACCGAGCCGTTCACCTCGGACGGGTTCAGCTTGCGCAGGATGTTGAAGAACGTCTTGTCCCGGCTCCAGAAGTTCGGCGGGCCCGCCAGATCGGCGTACACCGCCTCGTCGTCCCAGTGGATGCCGGCGAACGGGCTCTGGTGCTCGTGCAGCATGCCGAGACCGTGCCCGATCTCGTGCAGGGCCGTCCCGCGCTGCCCCGGGGTGGTCAGATCCCACCCGAAGTTCATCGTCCGCTCGTTCAGGCCGACCGAGAGCGCGTCCCGGCCCACCGTCGACCAGGAGCCGTCGCCGGGCTGGAACCCGATCCGCAGCTCCGCCTCCCGGCGGTCGGAGACCTCCGCGAAGGACACGCCGAGGCCGAGGTCGCTCCACTCCTGGAAGCACTCCCGCACGAGGTCCTGCTGCTCCTTGGCGCCGCCCCACGGCACCCTGCGGGTCTCACCCGTCCCCGGCACGGCGATCACCGAACCGTCGGTGTCGGAGCCCGCGTCGAAGAAGTAGTAGTGCAGGACCGTGCCGTTGACCCACATCTGCCGCCCGCACAACAGCGCGCTCAGCCGTTCGGCGGCCAGCCCCGGTGCGTAGGAGGGGGCGGGCCGCTGCGCGAGTGAGCAGTAGCGGGCGGTCATGCGCACAGCCTGCCGTCGGCCCTGCTCCGGCGCCTGAGTCGGGGGCTACTCAAGTCGCCCTGTATCAGGGGTGAGTATGCGCGCTCTCATAGACGTGACGACTTACGAACGGGACGCGAACACCCTCGAACTGCCCTGGCCGTTCACCGGCCGGGAGGACGAACTGGAGCTGATCCGGCGGTCCCTGACGGCGGGACGACACGGCATCGTGGTGACCGGTCCGGCCGGCCGCGGCAAGTCCCGGCTCGTCACGGAGGCGGTGCGCGGCACCGACTGCGCCCGGGTGACCGGCACCCCGCAGACCCGGGAGCTCTCCTTCGCCGCGTTCGCGCACCTGCTCCCCGAGACGGTCACGCTGCACCGCGCGGTCCAACTGCTGTGCGGCGTACGCCTTCTCGTCGTCGACGACGCCCATCTGCTCGACGAGGCCTCCGCCGCCCTCGTCCACCAGCTCGCCGTGCACGGACGCACCCGCCTGATCGTGATCGTCGCCGACGGCGCCCCGGTGCCCGGCGCGGTCTCCCGGCTGTGGACCGGCGAACTCCTGCCGCGCCTCGCCCTGGAACCGCTGCCCCGCGAGGAGACGGCCGCCCTCATCGCCACCGCCGGAGCCGCGGAGCCGCTCACCGTCAACCGCCTGCACCGGCTGTGCCACGGCGACCTGCGCATGCTGCGCGACCTGCTGGGCGCACTGCGCGAGTCCGGGCCACTCACCCAGGTCCCGGGAACGGACGAACGGGCCTGGCGCGGCCCCCTGCCGGTGACCGCCACCGTGCGCGAGCGCGTCGCGCCCCTGCTGGATCGACCCGAACGGGACACCCTGGAGCGCCTCGCCTTCGCCGAGCCCCTGCCGCCGCACCTGGACGGGCTCGACCTGGAGGCCCTCGAACGACTGGAGGCCGACGGCCTGATCCGCGTCGACGAGCGCGGCGGCGTCCGGCTGACCCACCCGCTGCACGGCCCGGCGCTGCGGGCCACCGCCGGAACGCTGCGGGCCCGGCGGCTGGCTCGCACCCCACGGGAGTGCGCACCGGCCCTGGACGCCGAACGGGCCGTGCTGGCCCGCGCGATCGACGCGACGGACGTACGGGCCGTGCCGACTCCGGTGGGGGAGTGGCTGGCCGAGCAGGGCGCGCCGGTGCCGGCCCGGTACGCGGCCGTGCGCGCCCGGTTCTCGCGGCTTCGGGGGGAGCTGCGGGAGGCGGCGGCCTGGGCGAGGGAGGGACTGCGGACGACGCCGGGGGACGCGTCCTGCCGTACCGAACTCGCCCTGGCCGCCGCGCAGATGGGGGAACCGGTGACGGCGCCCGGCGGCCGGCCGGCGGCGGACGAGTCCGATGCCTCGCCGGTGCCGGTCGAGGCTCGGGTCTGGGCGGCGGCCGCCCGGGGTGACCTCGACGGTGCCCTGCACCAGCTCGACCCGGACAGCGGGGACGGCGCGTACGGCCTCTACGACGCCGTACGACTCGGCGCACCCGGTGCCGCCGCCGGGCGGCTCCCGGACGGTGGGCCGTTCGCCCGGCACGCCGACGCCCTCGCCCGGGGCGACGGCCCCGCCCTGGACCGGGCCGCCGAAGCCCTGGAGGCGCGCGGCTTCCTGCTCTTCGCGGCCGAGGCGCACGCCCAGGCCGTACGCGCCCACCGCGACCCGCGCGCCGCCCGCACCTCCCGCACCCGGGCGCTCGCCCTGGCCCGCCGCTGCCAGGGCGCCCGCACCCCGGCACTGTCCGGCCTGGTCCTCGGTGAACTCACCGCGCGGCAGCGGCAGATCGTCACCCTCGCGGCGGCCGGACTGAGCAACCGGCAGATCGCCGAGCGGCTGACCCTCTCGGTCCGCACGGTCGGCAACCACCTGTACGGCGCCTACACCCGCCTCGGCGCCGGCGACCGGGGCGCCCTGCCGTGGCTGGTGGAGCTGCCGGACGAGCAGTCGGCGTGACCGGGTCGCCTCAGGCCGCCCCGAACGCGGCGAACGCCCAGCCCGTCGCCTGATGCACGGCGTCGCCCGGGAGCGCGGCCCGGGCGTCGCGCAGGGCCTCGGCCAGGGACAGTCCCGCGCCGAGGCCCTTGTGCAGGGCGATCATCAGCGGCACGACCGCCTCGTCGTTGACCGGCGCGCTGCTGGCCACCACCCCGGCGGTGCCCAGCGGCAGCAACGCCGTGACCAGGCCCAGGAGTTCGTCGGCGCCGACCGAGGCGAGCCGGGCGGTGTCGCAGCTGGACAGGATGATCCGGTACGGGCTGCGGGCGAGGCGCTCGAAGTCGTGCACGATGAGCGGGCCGTCGACCATCCGCAGCGAGGAGAACAGCGGGCTGTCCGCGCGGAACGTCCCGTGCGCGGCGATGTGCGCCAGGGCGGCGCCGTCGAGCTCGTCCAGCACCCGGGGGACCTGCGCGTCGTCGTGTTCGAGGACCTTGGCCGTGCCGTACCGGTCGGCCAGTTCGGGGACCTCGGCGCCGCCGGTGGCCAGACCCGGGCCACGGACCAGGACGTGCCCGCCGCCGGGCGGTGGCTCGGTCTCCCGGGCGCGCAGCCAACTGCCCGCCGACGGCGACACGCTGAGCACCCGGTCCCGCAGCGAGGGCAGCAGCGCCCAGGTCACCCGGTGCAACGCGCCGGGCGGGACCACCACCACCGGCCCCGAGCCGAGATGCGCCACCGCCCCGCCGAGCAACAGCTCCTCCAGGCGCCGGCCCGCGGCCTCCACCAGCGGCAGTCGGCCCTCCGCGCCCGGGTGGGCGAGCCGCCGCAGCCCGGCCTGCACATGCTCGGCCTCGGCCACTGCCTCCTTCAGCGCCCCGCCCTCGAACCGCCGTACCCGCCCCTGCCCGCACAGCAGCACCTGCACGCGGCCGTCGAGCACGGCGAGTTCCACCAGCCGCCCGTCGCCCAGCCGGTCCAGCAGCCGGGCCGGGTCGAAGCGGTCCCCGCCGCCGGGCGCGTCACCGCGCATGTGGTGGGTGCGGGAGCGGATCTCCCGTTCCAGGCGCCGCTGTTCGCGCTCCAGCGCGGGCACCGGACGGCCGTCCATCCGGGCCACCTCCGCGCGGGCCGCGATCTCCCGGAACGCGGTCAGGCCCCTCAGCAGCGCCGGGTCGGCGGGCGGCCGGGTCGGCGGCGCCGACAGCACGGTGGCCCGCCAGCGCTCGCTCCACATCAGCAGTCGGCGCGGTCCGCCGTGGTCGAGGCTGGCCTGCTGGGCCAGCGCCGCGAGCTCCGCGCCCTGGGCGGTGGCCCGGGCCCGCAGCTCCGAGGCGCCCAGTGTCGTCCGGTGGTCGTCCAGGACGTCGAGCCCGCGCCGGCAGGCTTCCAGGACACCCCGTCCGGAGCCGGCGGCCCGCGCCCGCAGCGCCTGCGCGGCCCAGCCCGTCATCCGGGCCAGCGGCGGCCCGCCGTGTCTGCTGCGCGCGGCCACGGCCAGATGCCGTTCCGCGTCCGCCGTCCAGCCCAGGGCCAGCGCGATCCGGCCCGCGAGCAGCGAGGCCTCCGGCGCGGCCGGTGAACCGAAGGACGCCAGGCGCTCGGCGACCGCCGCCGCGTCGGCGACCAGCCGCCCCGACCGGCGCCCGGCCGCCACCCGGGCCTCTATGAGCACCAGTTGGGCATGGGTCTCCCACCAGGGGCGCCGCTGTCCGGCGAACAGCCGTACGGCGACGGCCGCGCGGGCGATTGCGGTGGGCGCGTCGCCCGCCAGCCGTGCGGCGCGCGCGGCGGCCAGCAGCAGTTCCGCCTTACGGGTGGACTGTCCGCCGATCTCGTCGAGCACCGCGATCGCCGCGTCCGCCTCGGCCAGCGCCTCCGGCGCCAGCCCGGCGGCCATCAGCACCTCGCAGCGCCGGATGTACAGCATGAACATCGGCGTGCCGAGCTTGGCGTACCGCTCCTCTGCCTCGTCCAGCAGCCGCAGCGCGGCCGGGATGTCGCCCGACCGGAACGCGGCCAGCCCCCGGCTCTCCACCGCGTCGGCCTTGTCGTGCTCCTGGCCCGTGGTCTCCCAGAGCCGCTCGGCCGCGGCGAAGTCGGCGTCCGCCCGGTCCACCGCACCCAGCGCCAGATGGACGGTGGCGCGCAGGGTCAGCGCGCGCGCCGTCCAGATCACGTCGGCCAGCTGCCGCAGCACGGGGATCGCGCGGCGTACGTCCTCCAGCGCCTCCCGATGACGGCCCAGCACCCACCAGACGTAGGCGCGCCGGTACAGCACGCGGGCCCGGGTGTGCCCGCTGCCGCGCGCGACACCCCGCTCGAACGCCGCCAGCCCCTGCCTCGTGCGCCCCGCGTGCACCAATGCGACCCCCAGCGTGGCGAGGACGTCCGCCTCCCGCTCGGGCTCCTGTGCGCGCGCCGCCAGGTCACGGGCGCGCCGCAGATGCCGCAGGGCGATGCGCAGGTCCCCGAAGTCCCGCTGCCAGATGCCGATCACCTGGTGGGCGACGGAGGCGTGCAAGGGCGACGGATCGGTGTCGAGCACCAGCTCCGCACGCGCCACGGCCTCGTTGGGGGCGGCGAACACCATCGGCAGCAGTTCGAGAACCGAGTCGCTTCCCGCTGTCACGTCTTGGATGGTAGTGGCCCTCCGCATACAGGTCATATGGGTTTGACGGGGTATCGGGTCGGTTCGACGCTGTATCAATTCAAAGCCACGCCGCTCTGACTGACGACCGCCGCCTCTGTGGGAGGACACGCCATGGCACCACAGCGATTCCACGAGCAGTTCGACCAGATCCAGCGCTCGATGCCGGACGTCCCCCTCGCGATGGGGCCGGACGACTCCGCCGAGTTCTTCTACGAGAAGGGCGTCGTGCTCGCCCGGGACGGAGAGGAGGCACGGGTCGTCGAGGACACCGTGCGCGCGCACTTCACCGCGGCCACCGGCCTGGTCGCGGACCATGTGCGCCGGGCGGGCCCGGAGACCAACCGGACCGGCGTCACCCGTATCCAGGTCGGCGACCCCGGCCACGGGGACCGCGGGGGCGACCGCGCCGTCGCGCACGCCCTGCGGGCCATGCGGGAGCCGGAGGGACGCGCGGGCCGCCGGCTGATCAGCCGCAACCACGTCGTGTCCACCACGGTCAACGCCTGCAACCCGGCCGAGCCCGTCCCGGCCCTGCTCACGCAGACGCCCAACCCGGCCCCGGCCGAGGCGACGTACGACGCCGACACGGCGGTCGGCGTGCTGGTCATCGACACCGGCCTGGTGCACGACTTCGGCTCCTACCCCCTCATGGCCCATGTCACGGGGGACCCGCAGGTCGACGAGGTCGACGCGGCCGGCATCCTCCAGCAGTACGTCGGCCACGGCACGTTCATCGCCGGGCTCGTGGCGGCCCTCTCGCCCAATACCGACATCAACGTGAGCAACACGCTCAACGACGCGGGCGCCATCCTGGAGTCCGAGTTCGGCGAGAAGCTCTTCGACGCCGTCGACCGGTACGGCTGGCCGGACATCATCAGCCTCTCCGCGGGCACGCCGAACGGCAGCGCCCACGGACTGCTCGGCGTGGAGAGCTTCATGCAGGCCCTGCGCGACGAGCAGAGCACCCTGCTGGTCGCGGCCGCCGGCAACAACGCCAGCGCCACCCCGTTCTGGCCGGCCGCCTACGCCGACGTGCCCGGGTACGAGAACGTCGTGCTGTCCGTCGGCGCGCTGCGCAGCGACGGCGAGTTCGGCGCCTGCTTCACCAACCACGGCGGCTGGGTGAAGGTCTACGCCCCCGGCGAGCAACTGACCAGCCCCCTGGCCGGTTTCGACGCGCCCGTGCCGTACGTGTACCAGCACACCACCTACGACCACTGCCGGTTCGGCTTCACCTACGCCTGCACCTGCCAGTACCCGCGCCATACCGGGGTGTTGAGCGAGCAGCGGATCACCACGCCCGGCAAGGCGGACCAGGTGATGTTCGAGGGGTTCGCGCACTGGAGCGGCACGTCGTTCGCCACGCCGGTCGCCGCCGGGCTGGTCGCCGCCCATATGACGGCGCACAAGGAGCGCGACCCGCGCGCGGCGCGCAAACAGCTGCTCGACACCAACACCGAGTACGCGGAAGTGCGCGGGGCGCACGTCCCGGCGCTGCGTCCGGCGACCTGGCGCCCGGTACCCGTCGTGCGACTGGCACCTCCCGCATGAGGTCCGGAACGGTCCCCTCCACGGCGTACGATGACAGGCCGTACACGAGGGGTGAGGCCGTGGACCGAGCAGAGGTCGGCGTGTTGGTCCAGTCCGCCGTCGACGGTGACGCGGCGGCCTGGAAGGCGCTGGTGGAAGGGCTGAGCCCGCTGGTGTGGTCCGTGGTGCGCGCGCACCGGCTCTCCGACGCGGACGGCCACGAGGTGTACCAGACCGTGTGGTTCCGCTTCGCCCAGAACCTCGGCCGGATCCGTGAGCCGGAGAAGGCGGGTTCCTGGCTGGCCAGCACGGCTCGGCACGAGTGCCTGAAGGTGATCAGGAGCCTGACCCGACTGATGCCGACCGACGACCCGCAGGTCCTGGACCGGGTCAGCGAGGACCGGACGCCCGAGCAGACGCTGATCGACTCGGAGGAGGCGGCCGCCGAGGCCGAGCGGATCCGCCGGCTGTGGCAGGAGTTCGAGGAACTGGGCGAACGCTGCCGCCAGTTACTGCGCGTTCTGATGGCCTCCCCGCCGCCGAGCTATGTCGACGTGTCGGCCGCGCTGGGGATCGCGGTCGGCAGCATCGGCCCGCTCCGGCAGCGCTGTCTGCGCAGGCTGAAGGCACGACTGGAAGCACGGGGGGCGCTGTGAGCGACATGAACCACCACAACCACGACGGCGTCGGCCCGGACCGGGGCCGTGACGCGGAGCGCGACGAGTTCGGCGAAGAGGCCTTCGACGAGGCCGCGTTCGAGGCCGACTTCGGGGCCGGTCTCCTGGAGGAGGAACTGCGCCAGGCTGCGGCCATCCTGGACCCCGTCCCGGCCGAGCTGCGTCAACTCGCCCTGGAGGCCTACGCGTTGCACGACCTCGACGCGCGGATCGCCGAGCTGACCTTCGACTCGCTGGTCGACGCCATCCCGGTGCGGGGGGCGACGGACCCGCCGCGGATGCTGACCTTCCGGGCCGGCGAGCTGACCGTGGACGTCGAGGTCACCGGCGAGGGCCTGATGGGGCAGGTGCTGCCGCCCCAGTCGGCCCGCATAGAGGTCCTCGGCGGACCGCAGGCGGCCGCTCCCGTCCCGGTGGACGACATGGGCCGCTTCATGAGCGACACGCCCCCCGCCGGGCCGTTCGCGCTGCGGCTGCGCGCCGGCGGCGACGTGATCGTCACGGAGTGGCTGCGGGCCTAGGAGTCGGCCCCGAGCCCGGCCGTAGACCCTGCTACCAGCTGACCGGCAGGGTCTGCGGGCCCCGGATCATGGTCTTGCGGCGCCAGGCCACCTCGTCCGCCGGGACCGCCAGGCGCAGCCCAGGCAGCCGGTCCAGCAGGGTGTTGATCAGCAGCTCGGTCAGCAGCCGGCCGAGGACCGCACCCGTGCAGTAGTGCGGGCCGTTGCCGAAGGCGAGGTGCGGATTGGGGGCGCGGTCCGGGTCGATGCGGTCGGGGTCCGGGAAGACGTCCGGGTCGCGGTTGGCGGCCAGGTAGGAGACGTAGACCGGTTCGCCCGCGGCGATGCGCACGCCGTGCAGTTCGACGTCCTCCAGGGCGATGCGGGCCAGCCCGACGGTGCTGCGGTGCGGGATGTAGCGCAGCAGCTCGTCGAGGACGGTGTCGCGGGCCTCAGGGCGGTCGCGCATCCGGTCCATCAGCTCGGGCCGGGTGAGCATCAGGAACAGCATCTGGCCGCAGTTGTGGATGACGGCCTCGCCGCCGATCTGCAGCGGACCGGCCAGGCCGACCGCTTCCTCCTCGCTGATCCCGCCCTGCGCCACGGCGCCGCCGAGCAGTGTGTACACGTCGTCGCCGATGCCGTGGGCGCGGGCCCGGACGGCCTCGGTGATCCAGCCGTACAGGCCGTTCTTGGCGCGGTCGGCGGCATCCGCCCCGCCGGAGGTGGAGATGATCTGCCGGGTCCAGGCGTGCACCCGCTCCCGGTCGGCGGCCGGCACGCCCATGACCTCGCTGACCACGACGATCGGGAACGGCTCCAGCACGCGCTCGACGAGATCGGCGGGCGGCCCGTCCCGTACGACCCCGTCGACCATGCCGTCGAGGATCTCCTGCGCGCGGGGCCGCAGCCGCTTCATCGCCCCCTGGGTGAACATGCCCGCGACCGGCCCCCGCAGCCGCTTGTGGTCGGGCTGGTCGGCGAAGGCCAGCGAGCCGGGGCGGGGCTTGAAGTGCGGGGCGAGCCGGGTCACCTGACGCCGGGCGACCTCCGTACGGCTGAACCGCGGATCGTTGGTGATCGCCCTGACGTCCTCGTGGCGGGTGGCGAGCCAGGCCCAGCCGTCCCCGTACGGGAGGCGGATGCGGGTCAGCGGACCCTCGCGCATCAGCTCCGCGAGGACCGGGTCGAAGTCCGTGCCCTCCAGGTCCAGGGCGGGCCAGTCCCGTACCGGCGGCGCGGCCTGGCCGGTGAGCGTGCCTATCTCCTCGGTCGTCATGCCTTCACCCTGGTACGGCGGCCGTCGGCTGTCCTGCCGGAGTGCTCCAGCCGGAGGGGCGGTCAGCGGGTGACGCCGTCGACCAGGGCCGCCAGCGCCGACGCCAGCCGGGACAGGCCCGGCCCCGGGGGGCCGCCGGGCTCGGTCATGTAGGTGTCCCGGCGGATCTCGATCATCAGGGCGCCGACCCGGGGCTCCCGGCCGTAGAACTCCAGCGGCACGTACGTACCGCTGAAGGGGCTGTCCAGCCCCGTCTCCCCGCACCCGGCGAAGGCCTGCCGCGCCAGTTCCGTCAGCTCCGGCGGGGTGTGGAAGGCGTCGGTGCCCAGGCAGACCGGCGGCCTGGGGCCTGAGCCGTGCAGCTCGTACGGGAGCCCCTTGGTGGGGTAGGAGTGCACGTCGATCACGACGGCCCGGCCGGTGGCCGCGAGCCGGTCGGCGACGGCCTCGGTCATCGCCCGCGCGTACGGCCGGAAGTACCGCTCGATCAGGGGCTCGGGATCGGTGTCCGCGGGCCGCAGCTCAGCGCGGTGGGTGGTCCGCGTGTACACGGCCCCCATCCCCACCGAGAGCATCTCCTCCCGCTCGTCGGGGAACCGCTCCGGGTCCACCACCAGCCGGGACAGCCGGTTGACGAACCGCCAGGGCACGAGCCCGCACAGCGCGGCGGCCCGCTCGGCGAGCTCCGCCGTGTGCGCGTCCGTGATGTGGTCCAGCTCCCGCTCCAGCGCGGCGTCGTCCAGCACGATGCCCGCGCGCACGGCGGCCGGTACCTCCCGCGCCGAGTGCGGCACGTGCAGGATCACGGGCGAGTCGTCCGCGCCGGGCAGAACCTCGAAGGACGATGCGGGACGGGACACGGGCCGCTCCGGAGGGTGGTGTCGGGGGACGGGCGCACGGGTGGACGGGTGAACGACCCCGCCCCGGTCGGGCACTGCCGACCGGGGCGGGGGTCATACGGGGGAACGGCCGTCGGCCGCTCGCGTCAGCTCAGGGACGCGAGCACCTCGTTCCAGGTGGCCGACGGGCGCATGACCGCGTCCGCCTTGGCCTTCTCGGGCTGGAAGTAGCCGCCGATGTCGGCCGGCTTGCCCTGGACCGCGATCAGCTCGTCGACGATCTTCTGCTCGTTGGCCGCGAGGGTCTCGGCGAACGCCGCGAACTCCTTGGCCAGGTCCGCGTCGTCGGTCTGCCGCGCCAGCTCCTGCGCCCAGTACAGGGACAGGAAGAAGTGGCTGCCGCGGTTGTCGATGCCGCCGACGCGACGGGTCGGGGACTTGTCCTCGTTGAGGAAGGTCGCCGTGGCGCGGTCGAGGGTGTCGGCGAGGACCTGGGCGCGGGCGTTGCCGGTGGTCTTCGCGTACTGCTCGAAGGACGGCACCAGGGCGAAGAACTCACCGAGGGAGTCCCAGCGCAGGTAGTTCTCCTTGACCAGCTGCTGGACGTGCTTCGGCGCGGAGCCGCCGGCGCCCGTCTCGAACAGGCCGCCGCCCGCCATCAGCGGGACGACCGACAGCATCTTGGCGCTGGTGCCCAGCTCCAGGATCGGGAAGAGGTCGGTCAGGTAGTCGCGCAGCACGTTGCCGGTGACCGAGATGGTGTTCTCGCCGCGGCGGATGCGCTCGACCGACAGCTTGGTGGCCTCGACCGGGGCGAGGATACGGATGTCCAGGCCCTCGGTGTCGTGCTCGGCCAGGTACTCGTTGACCTTGGCGATCAGGTTGGCGTCGTGTGCGCGGGTCTCGTCCAGCCAGAACACGGCCGGGTCGCCGGTGGCGCGGGCGCGGGTGACGGCGAGCTTCACCCAGTCCTTGATCGGGGCGTCCTTGGTCTGGCAGGCGCGGAAGATGTCGCCGGCGGAGACCGTCTGCTCCAGGACCACGTTGCCGGCCGCGTCGACCAGGCGGACCGTGCCGGTGACCGGGATCTCGAAGGTCTTGTCGTGGCTGCCGTACTCCTCGGCCTTCTGCGCCATGAGGCCGACGTTCGGGACGGAGCCCATGGTGGCCGGGTCGTAGGCGCCGTTGGCGCGGCAGTCCTCGATGACGGCCTGGTAGACGCCGGAGTAGGAGGAGTCCGGCAGGACCGCGAGGGTGTCGGCCTCCTGGCCGTCCGCGCCCCACATGTGGCCGGAGGTGCGGATCATGGCCGGCATCGAGGCGTCGACGATCACGTCGGACGGCACGTGCAGGTTGGTGATGCCCTTGTCGGAGTCGACCATCGCCAGGGCCGGGCCCTCGGCGAGCTCGGCCTCGAAGGAGGCCTTGATCGCGGCGCCCTCCGGCAGGGCCTCGATGCCCTTGAAGATGCCGCCCAGACCGTCGTTCGGGGTCAGGCCGGCCGCGGCGAAGGTCTCGCCGTACTGGGCGAACGTCTTCGGGAAGAAGGCGCGCACCACGTGACCGAAGACGATCGGGTCGGAGACCTTCATCATCGTGGCCTTCAGGTGCACGGAGAAGAGGACGCCCTCCTCCTTGGCGCGGGCGACCTGCGCGGTGAGGAACTCGCGCAGGGCGGCGACGCGCATCACGGAGGCGTCGACGACCTCGCCGGCGAGGACGGGTACGGACTCGCGCAGCACCGTGGTGGAGCCGTCGTCACCCTTGAGCTCGATGCGCAGCGAGCCGGCCTCGGAGATCACGGCGGACTTCTCGGTGGAGCGGAAGTCGTCCACGCCCATGGTCGCGACGTTGGTCTTGGAGTCGGAGCTCCAGGCGCCCATGCGGTGCGGGTGGGTCTTGGCGTAGTTCTTGACCGAGGCGGGGGCGCGGCGGTCGGAGTTGCCCTCGCGCAGGACCGGGTTGACGGCCGAGCCCTTGATCTTGTCGTAGCGGGCGCGGATGTCGCGCTCCTCGTCCGACTTCGGGTCGTCCGGGTAGTCCGGCAGCGCGTAGCCCTTGCCCTGCAGCTCGGCGACCGCGGCCTTCAGCTGCGGGATCGACGCCGAGATGTTCGGCAGCTTGATGATGTTGGCCTCGGGAGTCTTGGCCAGCTCGCCCAGCTCGGAGAGCGCGTCCGGGATGCGCTGGTCCTCGTTCAGGTACTCCGGGAAGACGGCGATGATGCGCCCGGCCAGCGAGATGTCACGGGTGTCCACGGCGACACCCGCCTGCGCGGCATACGCCTGGACCACCGGCAGGAACGAATGCGTCGCCAGGGCCGGGGCCTCGTCTGTGTAGGTGTAGATGATGGTCGAGTCAGTCACCGGGTGCTCCGCTCCACGTCTGCAACATTGCTCGACATCAAGATATCTCGTGATCGACCCACGCTCGACAGGGGTCCGCGAGTCGGGAGCGTCCCGTACCCGGGGCGACCGGATGTCGTCGCCACGTGACCGGATCCCCGGGTCCTGCGCCCCCGCTCCGCCCGAGCCGCCGGGCCTTCCTGCCCGCTTGTACGGAATTCGTACTTCTGTGCAACCGAATCCGCGATTCAGGTGGTCATGTCAAGCGAGCGCCCACTGAACCGGCGGCCGGATCTGACCACCCGGCCGCCCGAGCGAAAGCGGACCATGAGATATCGCAGCAGAGTGACGGCCCCGGCGGCCGCACTGATCGGCACGGCGGCCGCACTGACCCTGGGCCCCACGGCCCAGGCCCTGCCGACCACGGGCCGGGCCACCGGCCGCGACGGGGGAGAAGGCGACGGCATCGCGGGCCCCGAGACCCTCGGCGACCCCGTCTTCCCGGCCCTGGGGAACGCCGGCTACCGCGTCTCCTCGTACCACCTCGACCTCGCGTACGACGCCACGGCCAAGCTGGTCGACGCCACCGCGCTCCTGCGCATCCGCACCACCGTCGACCTCACCCGCCTCTCCCTCGACGCGCTCGGGCTGGACATCCGCGCCGTGCACGTCGACGGCCGCACCGCCGCCTTCGAGCAGGCGGACGAGAAGCTGCGCATCACGCCCGCGACCCCGCTGCGGGCCAAGGCCCACGCCGTCGTGTGCGTCGAGTACTCCGCCGACCCGCGCCGGGCGCTCCCGCACACCGCCTGGGTGCCCACCCCGGACGGATTCGCGGTCTGCCCCCAGCCGAACTCGGCGCACACCGTCTTCCCGTGCAACGACCACCCCTCGGACAAGGCGGACTTCACCTTCCGCGTCACCGTCCCCCAGGGGCTGCGCGGCGTCGCGAACGGCACCCTCGTCGACGCCGAGACCCTGGACGACGGCCGCACCGCCTACGCGTACCGCTCCCGCTCGCCGATAGCCACGGAACTCGTCCAGATCACCGTCGGCGACTACCAGGTCAAGGACCGGCAAGGCCCGCACGGGCTGCCGCTGCGCGACGTCGTCCCGACCGCCCGCGCCGCCGCCCTGGAACCGGCGCTCGCCCTGACCCCCGGCCTGGTCGAGTGGCTGGAGGCGCGGCTGGGCGCCTTCCCGTTCGAGACGTACGGTCTGCTGCCCTGCAACTCCGACGACCCGAACGCCTTCGACTTCACGGGCCTGGAGACCCAGACGCTCACCCTCTACAAGCCGAACTTCCTGCTCCAGGAGGAGAAGAAGATCGGCTCGCACATGATGCACGAGCTGGTCCACTCCTACTTCGGCAACCTGGTCAGCCCCGCCACCTGGGCCGACCTGTGGCTGAACGAGGGCCACGCCGACTTCTACGGGCTGCTGTACCGCTACGAGCGCGGTTGGGCCGACTCGCTGGGCCTGACCTCGCTGGAGGCCCGGATGAAGGACACCTACGCCCGCGGCGACCAGTGGCGCCGCGACTCGGGTCCGGTCGCCGCTCCCAACGCGGTCAACCTCTTCGACAGCCAGCGCTACCTCGGCGGCGTCCTGGTCCTGTACGCGCTGCGCCAGCTGCTGGGCGAGGACGTCTTCCACGCCGTCGAGCGCACCTTCCTGGACCGCTTCCGGGGCTGCTCGGCGTCGACGGAGGACTACATCGCCGTCGCCTCGGAGGTCTCCGGCCAGGACCAGTCCGGCTTCCTGCGGGACTGGCTCTACGGCACGAACACCCCGCGGATGCCCGGGCACCCGGACTGGACCGTCACCCCGGTGGCCACGTCGTTCGCGGCGCCGCACAGCCTGCGCGGCGGGCACTACCACGACAACTCGGCGACTCTCTGACGCCGGGCGGAGCCACCGCTGACGCGAAGCGCCGTCAGCGGTGGCGGCCGGCGGGCTCCTCGCCCGCCACCTCGCGCTCGATCCAGCGGCAGATCACGGCGACCACGTAGACGCGTTCCGCGCGGCTCAGCTCCCGCCCCCGCGGGATCCCGTGCGAGCGCAGGAGGCAGCCGCGGCAGCACGTCGCCGTCGCGTGCTGGGCCACGAAGACCGGGTGGCCGCGGTACGGGGTCTGCCTGCCGTCCTTGTACGGCGCGGCCGGGGCCAGCCGCTCGGCGATCAGGTCGTAGGCCTGCCAGCGCAGCGCCGACGGCCCGGTCGACTCGGCGATGGCCCGGTCCCGTCCGCGCAGCCGGAACTTCGCGCGGAAGGGGTGGCGGGCGATGTCGTCCAGCCGTCGGTCCAGCGAGCCGGCCGCCCGGTCGGGCGCCGGATCGGAAGGCGAGGGGTCCGGGGGAAGCGTCATGCTGCTTCGAGCATACGACCGCCTCCCGCGGACCCTGCCGGACGGGCTCCGGGGGCCTTGCCAGAGGGCCCCGGTCGACTATCGGAGAGGGCTCCCGGTCGACCGGTCGACGTCGATGTCGACGACGGCCGGAGCCGGTGCGGCGTCCTCGCTGCCGCGCTGGTGCGGGATCACCACCGACCCCTGCTGCAACGCCACCGTCCGGGTGGGGGACGGGATGCGGATGCCCTCCTCGCGGTAGCGCCGGTGCAGGCGCTTGATGAACTCGTGCTTGATCCGGTATTGGTCGCTGAACTCGCCCACGCCGAGGATCACCGTGAAGCCGATCCGGGAGTCGCCGAAGGTGTGGAAGCGGATGGCGGGCTCGTGGTCGGGAAGGGCGCCGGTGACATCGGTCATGGTCTCGGCGATGACCTCCGTGGTCACGCGCTCGACGTGGTCCAGGTCGCTGTCGTAACTCACGCCCACCTGCACCAGGATCGTCAACCGCTGCTCGGGACGCGTGAAGTTGGTCATGTTCGTCTTGGCGAGCTCCCCGTTGGGGATGACCACCAGGTTGTTGGAGAGCTGGCGGACCGTCGTCTGACGCCAGTTGATGTCCACGACGTACCCCTCCTCGCCGCTGCTCAGCCGGATGTAGTCGCCCGGCTGCACGGTCTTGGAGGCGAGGATGTGGATGCCCGCGAAGAGGTTGGCCAGGGTGTCCTGGAGCGCGAGGGCGACGGCCAGACCGCCGACACCCAGGGCGGTGAGCAGCGGGGCTATGGAGATGCCCAGCGTCTGCAGCACCACCAGGAAGCCGATCGCCATGACCAGCACCCGGGTGATGTTCACGAAGATCGTGGCCGAACCGGCGACACCGGACCGGGACTGCGTGACGCTCTGCACCAGTCCGGCGATCACCCGGGCCGCCGACACCGTCACGGCGAAGATGAGCAGCACCTGGATGGTCTGGTTGACGTGGTTCTGGACCGTTCTTGTCAGCGGCAGTACGGCCGCCGCGGCGGCCGCGCCGCCCGCGATCGCCGCCCACGGGACGACGGTGCGCAGGGCGTCCACGACGACGTCGTCGCCGCTCCAGCGGGTGCGCTTGGCGTGCTTGGCCAGCCAGCGCAGCAGCATACGGGACAGGAAGGCCGCCACCAGGCCCGCCGCCACCGCGATTCCGGCGATGATCAGGTCGTTCACGGTCACGTCGCGGTTCATCGCTCACCTCCGGGACGGGAAGCTGCGGCGGACGAGGCCGCCGACGGCCGGATGTGAAGTCTCGTCACGTGTCACCTGCTCGTGTTGCGGGATGTGCGGTCGCACCGGTCCGTACGGGGTCGTCGGCCGGCGCGCCAGCTCATCCTGCCGTATCCGGTACGCGCGTTCGTACCCCGGACCGGCGCCGGGCACCCGCGGGGCCGGCCGCCCGGCCCGGGGCGCGATCCGCGCGGTCGCGATGGTCACCGAGTCGCGCCACCCGCGTACGTCCCCCGCCCGCGCCCTGGGCGCCCGCCACCCCCTGCTCACCGGGACGACCGTCACGGAAGTCCTGGGCCACGGACGTCTGTCCGGCGTCCGCATCCGTCACCGCGACGGCCGCACGGGGATCCTCCGCTGTGAAACGGGGGTCTTCACCGGGGACTTCGTCCCGGAGACCGAACTCGCCCGCCGAGCCGCCCTCACCCTCGGCCCGCGCACCTCACGCCCGGGCGTCTTCGCGGTCGGCGGCCTGCTCCAGCCCGGCGTGGACGCCCGGACGGCGGCCCGGGAGGGCGTACGGGTGGGCCGGGCCGTACTGGAGTGGCTCGCGCGCGACCCACCGCCGCCCGCGCTCACAGATCCCTGAACGACCCGTGCCGCCCCGCGCCGCCGGCGAACCGCGCCGCGCCCTCGAACGCCTCGGCCAGCACCTGCGTCCCGTACCGGAGCTCACCTCGCAGCGCCGCCGGCTCGTCCAGCCCCTCCTGGTCCAGGACCGACGCGCGGTCGCCGCGCAGGCAGTCCTGCGGGAAACGGGCCAGGGAGGCCGCCAGTTCCTCCGCCGCCGTGCGGGCCGTGCCGGTGGGCACGACGCGGTTGGCGAGCCCCATCTCGTACGCCTCGCGGGCCGGTACGGGACGGCCGGTCAGGATCATGTCCATCGCGCGGCTCCTGCCGATCAGCCGGGGGAGCCGCACCGTGCCGCCGTCGATCAGCGGGACGCCCCAGCGGCGGCAGAACACGCCGAAGACGGCATCCTCCTCCGCCACCCTGAGGTCGCACCACAGGGCGAGCTCCAGGCCCCCGGCGACGGCGTGGCCGGCCACCGCGGCGATCACGGGCTTGGACAGGCGCAGCCGGGTCGGACCCATCGGGCCGTCGCCGTCCTCGGCCACCCGGTTGCCGCGCTCCGTGCCCATCGCCTTCAGGTCCGCGCCCGCGCAGAACGTGCCGCCCTCGCCCCACAGCACCGCCACCCGGGCGTCGTCGTCGGCCTCGAACTCCCGGAAGGCCGCGGCCAGCTCGGCCGCCGTCGGCCCGTCCACCGCGTTGCGGACCTCGGGGCGGGACAGGACGACCGTGGTGACGTGTCCCGCGCGTTCCAGGCGGACCGGCATGAGCGGGTCTCCTTCCGTCCGACGAGGCGCCGGCCCCGTCCGGGCACGACGCGTTGGCTCGGAAGGTCACTGTGCCATCCGGAGCGCGGCCGGGACGGACGGGCCGGCGAGAAGCCGCCCGTGATCGTGGCCACGCCCGCCCGCGACGCGGGTTCCCGCGTCAGATGACCTTCAGGCGCACCAGCGCCCCGAGGGTCAGCGCCCCCGGCAGCAGCGGCACCCAGACGGTGATGATCCGGTAGGCGAGGACCACCGCGGTGGCGACCGCGGCCGGGCCGCCCGCCGCCACCAGGGCCACGATCAGCGCCGCCTCGACCGAGCCCAGCCCGCCCGGCGTGGGCACCAGCGCCACCGCCACCGTCGCCGCGAGGTACGCCAGCGCCATGTGGGCGGGCGGTATGGGCAGTTGCAGCGCGACGCCCACCGCGGCGAGACCGGCGGCCTGCAGCGCGGGGAAGGCCAGCGAACCGCCCCACAGGGCGAGCGCCCGGGACGGACGGGTGTGCACCGAGCGCGCCTCGCCGAGCGCGGTGCGCACGAAGGAGAACACGGCCGTGCGCACCCGCCTGATCAGCAGCAGGGCGCCCGCCGCGACCAGCAGGAGCACTCCCACGCCGAGCAGCAGCGGGCCGAGCGCCCCGTGCGGGAGGAGCGTGCCCACCTGCAGCGCGTCCGGGAAGGCGATCAGCAGCGCGGCCAGCAGACCGACCCGGCCGACGCACTCGGCGAGCAGGTACAGCGCGAGGGCGGCAGAGGAGCGGGCGAGCGGTACCCCGCACACGGTCATGAACCGCAGGTTCACGGCGCTCGAACCCAGCCCCGTGGGCAGCAGGTGGTTGGCCGCGCCCGCCGCGAACTGGGTGAGCAGCAGCCGTCGCTTGGGCAGCGGCTGCATCACGGCGCCCTGCCGGGTGAAGGCGGCCGCGACCCAGGTCAGGCAGGTGGCGCCGGCCGCGACCAGCAGCCAGGGCCAGGACGCCGTCCGCAGATGGCCGAAACCCTCCGCGAGCAGCGAGTGGTGCTGGACTGCCGCCAGGGCGACCAGCACGAGCGGTACCAGACACAGGATCTGGCGCACGGGGACGCGTCGGGGGAATCGTCCTCGGGGGAGCTGGGGGAGTTGTACCGCTGTCACATCCGGAGAGGTTTTCCGCGCCGCGTCAACTGCGGGTAGCGGAATCGGGGACACAGGCTTACGGACGGGCAGCGGCTGAGGGCTGATGGTCATCGAGTCCTTCGGGATCGGGAACCGCCGGCGGGCGACGCGGCGGTCCTGCGGAGGACGGGCGGTGGTCCGGCCATTGACCTCAACGATGCTTGAGGTTCTACGTTCTCTCCCATGAGCATGGAAACCACCGCGTGGACACAGCTGCACAGCGTGATGACCGCGCAACAGGAGCGCCGCCCCTTCGCCCGCGCCACGCTGCGCCGCATCGCCGCTTTCGCCCGCCCGCACCGCCGCCGCATCGCGTACTTCGTGCTGCTCGGGGTGGTGACCGCGCTGCTCGCCGTGGCGACCCCCGTGCTCGCCGGCCGCGTCGTGGACGCGATCGTGTCGCACGGCGACGAGGGCACGGTCGTCCGCCTCGCCCTGCTCATCGCCTTGATCGCGGTCGTCGAGGCGGCGCTCGGCATCCTCGGCAGACGGCTTTCGGCCACGCTCGGGGAGGGACTCATCCTCGACCTCCGGACGGCTGTGTTCGATCATGTGCAGCGCATGCCCGTCGCGTTCTTCACACGCACTCGTACGGGAGCGCTCGTCAGTCGTCTCAACAATGACGTGATCGGCGCGCAGCGGGCGTTCAGCAACACCCTCTCGGGCGTCGTCAGCAACGTGGTCACGCTGCTGCTCACGCTCGCCGTCATGCTCACCCTGTCCTGGCAGATCACCCTGCTGGCGCTGGTGCTGCTCCCGGTGTTCGTGATCCCCGCCCGCCGGATGGGCAGCCGGATGGCCCGCATGCAGCGGGAGGCGGCGGCGCTCAACGCGGCGATGGGCACCCGGATGACCGAGCGCTTCTCGGCCCCCGGCGCCACGCTGGTCAAGCTGTTCGGCCGCCCGGAGGAGGAGTCGGCCGAGTTCACGGCCCGCGCGGCCCGGGTCCGGGACATCGGCATCCGCACGGCGACCTCGCAGACGGTGTTCATGACCGCGCTGACCCTGGTCTCCTCCCTCGCCCTCGCGCTGGTCTACGGCCTCGGCGGCTGGTTCGCCCTGCGCGACACCCTGGAGCCCGGCGCCGTCGTGTCCCTCGCCCTGCTGCTGACCCGGTTGTACGCGCCGCTCACCGCGCTGGCCGGTGCCCGCGTCGAGGTGATGAGCGCCCTGGTGAGCTTCGAACGCGTCTTCGAGGTGCTCGACCTCAAGCCGCTGATCGAGGAGAAGGAGGACGCGCGCGAGGTGCCCGCGGGGCCGGTGGCGGTGGAGTTCGAGGACGTCCGCTTCTCCTACCCGTCCGCCGACAAGGTCTCCCTGGCCTCCCTGGAGGAGGTCGCCACCCTGGACGCCCGCGGCGGCGCCGAGGTCCTGCACGGGGTGTCCTTCCGCGCCGAACCCGGGCGGACGGTCGCCCTCGTCGGTTCCTCCGGCGCCGGGAAGTCGACCATCGCCCAACTGCTGCCGCGCCTGTACGACGTCGACGAGGGCGCCGTGCGGATCGGCGGCGTCGACGTCCGGGACCTGACCGCGGCGTCCCTGCGCGCCACCCTCGGCATGGTCACCCAGGACGGCCACCTCTTCCACGACACCGTCCGCGCCAACCTGCTGCTCGCCCGGCCGTCGGCGAGCGACGACGAACTGTGGGACGCCCTGGGCCGGGCCCGCCTCGACGAGGTCGTACGGTCCCTGCCCGACGGCCTGGACACGGTGGTCGGCGAACGCGGCTACCGCCTCTCCGGAGGCGAGCGCCAGCGCATGACCATCGCCCGGCTGCTGCTGGCCCGCCAGCAGGTGGTCATCCTGGACGAGGCCACCGCCCACCTGGACAACACCTCGGAGGCGGCCGTCCAGGAGGCCCTCACCGAGGCCCTGGCCGGCCGGACCGCCGTCGTGATCGCCCACCGCCTGTCCACGGTCCGCGCCGCCGACCTGATCCTGGTCGTCGAGGCCGGCCGCATCGTGGAGCGGGGCACGCACGAGGAACTGCTGGCGGCGGGCGGCCGGTACGCGGAGCTGCACCGCACCCAGTTCGAGAGACAGGACGCCGAGGCGCCGGCGCGGGCGACCTGACCGGGGGCGGGAAACGCAACAGCGGGGTCCGGGCCGTGGGACGGTCCGGACCCCGCCGCCTACCGGGGACGGTCACATCTTGCTGAACCGCGCGACGATGTTGTGGTTGGCGTCGATGGTGAGCTGATAGTCCGTCGTGACGTTCTTCTGTGCTGGCCGTCCACGGTCCAGCCGTCGAACTGGAAGCCGGCGGCGGGGTGGGCGCTGACCGTCACCTGCGTGCCGGGGTCGTAGGGCCCGGACAGAGCAGGGACAGCGCCTGGGCAGGGGCTTGGAACGGTGCCGTACCCCGCTCGAAGTCCAGCAGGCGGCGCTTGCGGTCCAGGCCGCCGTAGCCGGTGAGGTCAGGGCCAAAGGCACGGTCGTGAGGAGGGCGGATGCCGCTGCGCAGGCGGCGATCGAGGAATGGCGCATGAGGGAGCTGAGTCTCTCCATGGGGGGATTCATCTCATAATTCGACAAATCACGCGCACGGCCCCTCGAACGCGCGCGCACGCGTCCATGTCGCGGTGAGGTTCACCCGGTCACCCCCACGCCCGCCCCCGCCCCGGACGTGTCGGTGTGAAGAGCGCAGTGGCTGTAGCCGCCGCGCAGGAACACCAGGGGCGGCCCGACCCGGCGGACCCCGAGATCGCGGACGGCACCGGTGACGAACCAGTGGTCGCCCGCGTCCACTTCGTCGGCCAGCTCGCAGTCGAACCAGGCGAGGGCGTCGAGCAGCACGGGGGAACCGGTGCCCGTCTCGTGGTGGGGCACATCCCAGCGGCGGGGGTCCGCGGTGGCGAAGCTGCGGCAGACGTGCTGCTGGTCCGCCGCGAGGACGTTGACGCAGAAGCGGCCGGCCGCCCGGATGCGCGGCCAGGTGGTCGAGGTCCGCGCGGGGAGGAAGCCCACCAGCGGGGGGTGCAGCGACACCGAGGTGAAGGTGCCGATCACCATGGCGGGCGGGGCCTGCCGCGGCGAAGGGGCCGGAGCGGTGACCAGGACCACTCCGGTGGGGTAGTGGCCGGCCACCCGACGGAACCGGTCGGCGGTCACCGACGCCTGGCCGCCCGGCGTGGAACCGTTCGGCGTGGAACCGCTCTGCGGCGAACTGCTCTGCGTGGAAAGGGACATCGGGAGGTCTCCTTCATTCCGTTCCGGCCGGGGGAAGCGCCGCGGGGCGCCTCCGGGACGCTTCCCCGCGCAGGCTCAGCCGACGGCCACCGGGGCGGACTGCTCGGCATACGCGACCCCGGGGAAGGCACGGGCCAGGTCGGCGACGTCCGCGGCGACCTTGGCGGAGTCCTCGCCGCGCAGCAGCAGCCGGGCCAGCAGCTCGGCCACCGCGGTCATGTCGTCCTCCTTCATGCCCCAGCGGGTCAGCTCCTGCGTTCCCAGCCGCAGGCCGGAACGGGCGTTGCTGGGCAGCACCACCGTGGTCGTACGGATGTCGCTGCTGGTCAGCAGCCGGCCCCAGGCGTGGGGGGTGCTGTCCTCGGGCAGGTGCACCCAGACCTGGTGGGTGTCGGTGTAGCCGAAGTGCGCGCCCGCCACGTCGAAGCCCCGCTCGACCAGTTCGCGGGCCAGCCGGCGGGCGTTGGCGATGATCTGACGCGCGTACTCGACCCGGTGCGGCAGCAGTTCCTCCAAGGTGATCGCCAGGCTGCCGACCGACGCAGAGTGGGAGCTGGAGGCGGTGAAGGGGATCCGCGCGCCGACCTTCTCCGCGAGGGCGTCGCTGTTGGTCACCAGCAGGCCCTTCTGCGGGCCGGGCAGCGTCTTGTGCGTACTGCCGGAGATGCTGTCGAAGCCACCGTCCAGGACCAGGGTGTCGGGGGCCGCGGGCAGCAGGCCGAGCAGGTGCGAGGCGTCCAGGCAGATGGTCGCGTCGGGCGCGGCGGCCCGCAGTGCGCGGGCGTCGGGGAAGCGCAGCGCCGTGGACGCGTCCAGGTAGATGACGTCGACCGGCTGCTTCGCGACCCGTGCCGCGAGCGCGGCGTGGTCGATCTCCAGGCGCTGTCGGTCGAAGGGCACGAAGTCCACCTGGTGGCCGAAGCCCTCACAGATGGTCACGGTGGCGTAGTGGCCGCCGTCCTCGGGGGCCAGCACCATGACCCGGCCGCCCGGCGGGGTGAGCGCGGTCAGCACGGTGTGCATGGTGTGCAGCCCGGACAGGAACTGCACGAAGGCGTGCCGAGCGCCGTAGAACTCCTTGGTGAGGTCCACGCAGTAGTCGTAGACGTCGTTGAGCCCGGTGACGTCGCCGTAGACCGCCACCGGCGTCTCCGAGTACGGATAGCGGTTGACCGCGTCACTGGCGAGGGCGGCCGCGGCCCGCGGGGAGAGCCGGTTCTCGATGGGGAAGAGGTTGAGGCTGTCCTTGCGCCGCAAGGTGGCCAGGACGTCCATGGGTGCTCCTCGGCTGGGAAGTGGCGGGATGGTCCGGGGCGGCTTCACAGCCACGCGTAACGGGCGACGTCCTTGCCCGCGTAGTCGGGGTCCAGATAGATGAAGGCCCGCTGGACGAGGAAGTCGCGCACCTCGAAGACGCCGCACCAGCGTCCGGCACCCCACTCGGGCGTGCCCACCCGCCACGGGCCGTCACGGTGCTCCCCGTGCGTGGTGCCCTCCACCGCGAGCAGGTCGGTCCCGGTGGCGATCCAGTTGAAGGACCGCACATGGTGCTCGATCGCCTTGATGGTCGTGCCGAGGTCGCCGAACATCCTGGCTATCTCGGCCTTTCCGTGGGCCAGTCCCCACTTCGGAAAGAAGAAGTCGGCGTCCTCGGCGAAGAAGTCGAGGACGGGGGTCCCGTCGGCGCCGACTCCACCGTTGTCGAAGGCCTTGAAGTACGCGGTGATGACCGCCTTTCGCTGTTCGTCCGTCATAGGTGCCGGTGCCACGGTCATGTGACGACCTCCGAAGGTGCCGGGAATCTGCGGAAGGAACGTCGCCCGCACTCGACGGCGGCGGGGCCGCCCGGGGGCGGTGCCCACCGTCGCAGCGCGGGCTTGGCGCGGGCTTGACGTCCTTCTGCTCCCTCGCTTGCACCGAGCGCGGTCGCCCGTCCGTACCGGGGTCAGTTACCCGTCATGGCGAGCAGCGCGGGCGCGTAGCGCTCTCCCCGTACCGGTACGGCGGCGGCCTCGTCCACCGTCGCCAGATCCGCCTCGTCGAGCCGGACCGAGGCGGCGGCCAGGTTCTCGGCCAGGTGGGCCGGGTCGCCGGTGCCCGGGATGGGGACGACGTCGGCGCCGCGGTGGTGCAGCCAGGCCAGGGCGAGTTGGGCCAGGGACAGGCCGAGCCGGTCGGCGACCGGGCGCAGCCGGCGCGGCAGCGAGGCGTTCTGCGCCAGGCTCTCGGCGCTGAACCGCGGCTGACCGCGCCGGAAGTCCTCGGCGGCCAGGTCGTCGGTGCCACGGATCCGGCCGGTCAGGAAGCCGCGGCCCAGCGGGGCGTACGCGACGATGCCGATGCCCAGCTCGCGGCAGGCCGGTACCACCTCGGCCTCGATGTCCCGCGACCACAGGCTCCACTCGCTCTCCACCGCGGTCACCGGGTGCACCGCGTCCGCCCGGCGCAGCGTCGCCGCGGACGGCTCGGACAGCCCGAAGTACCGGACCTTGCCCTCCCGTACCAGCTCGGCCACCGCGCCGGCGGTCTCCTCCACCGGGACCGCCGGGTCGATCCAGTGCTGGTAGTACAGGTCGATGTGGTCCACGCCCAGGCGGCGCAGCGAGCGTTCGCAGGCCGCGCGCACATACGCGGGCTCACCGCACAACCCCTGGAACGCGCCGTCGGCCGACCGCACCATGCCGAACTTGCTGGCGATCACGGCCTCGGCCCGGCGGCCCGCGAGCGCCCTGCCGAGCAACTCCTCGCCCGCGCCCAGGCCCTGGACGTCCGCGGTGTCCAGCAGGGTGACCCCGGCGTCCAGGGCGGCGCGGATCGTGGCGATCGACCGGACCGGGTCGGGGCGGCCGTAGAAGGCCGTGGTCGGCAGACAGCCCAGCCCCTGGGCGCTGACCCGCAGATCGCGCAGCCGACGGACCGGTGGACGCAAGGACGAGGGCATGACGAAACCTCCAGCAAAGGACGGAACCCGGGAACCGGCGAAGGACAAAGGACGAGGGAACAGGAGGACAGCGCGCGGCAAGCGGGCGGCACGCGGCACATGGACGGCACGCGGCATGCCGAAGGCACGGATCAAGGGGCCGCGCGCATCCGTCCCGCAGCACAGTAGGCACCCCCGCCCGCCGTCCACAACGGCGCCCTTCCCCGTGGTTTGACGACTCGCTGGCATACGGCCCGGCACACGGGCGCGATCGCGTCCGGCCCCTGCAAGTGGGACGTCCACAGCCGTGCAAGACACGCTCCGCACAGTGGGCATCGCGTGCCGACCGGCCCGTTCCGGCGGTGCGCCGGCCCGGGGCAGCACAACCGCCCCGGCGCCGACGCCCCCACATCCGTACGCAACAAGGAGTTGTCATGTCGCGCGTGTCCGTAACCCCTGGAACCTCCGGCAACAACCCGACGACCGCCCACGCCCTGCTCCAGCGCCTGCGGGACCACGGGGTGGGGACGGTGTTCGGAGTGGTCGGCCGGGAAGCCGCCTCGATCCTCTTCGACGAGGTGGAGGGCATCGACTTCGTGCTGACCCGGCACGAGTTCACCGCCGGGGTCGCCGCCGACGTGCTGGCCCGGATCAGCGGCCGGCCGCAGGCCTGCTGGGCCACGCTGGGCCCCGGCATGACGAACCTCTCCACCGGTGTCGCCACCTCGGTCCTGGACCGCTCGCCGGTCATCGCGCTGGCCGCCCAGTCCGAGTCGCACGACATCTTCCCGAACGACACCCACCAGTGCCTGGACTCGGTCGCGGTGATGCGCCCGATGACCAAGTACGCGGTCGAGCTGCAGCGCCCCGACGACATCACCGACCTGGTGGACTCCGCGGTCGCCGCCGCGATGACGGAGCCGGTCGGGCCCAGCTTCATCTCCCTCCCGGTCGACCTGCTCGGCAGCGCCTCCGAGGCCGCGGCGAACCGCCCCGCGGCGATCACCCCCGAGAAGCCGGTCGGCGCGGTCGCGGACGGCTGGCAGGCCGCGGCCCAGCAGTCGGCCGAGCTGCTCGCGGCGGCCGAGCACCCGGTGCTGGTGGTCGGCGCCGCGGCGATCCGCTCCGGTGCGGTGGACGCGATCCGCGCCCTGGCCGAGCGGCTGAGCATCCCGGTCATCACGACGTACATCGCCAAGGGCGTGCTGCCGCAGGGCCACCCGCTCAACTACGGCGCGGTCACCGGCTACATGGACGGCATCCTGTCCTTCCCCGCGCTGGAGACCCTCTTCGGTCCCGTCGACCTGATCCTCACCGTCGGCTACGACTACGCCGAGGACCTGCGCCCGTCGATGTGGCAGCGCGGCGGCGAGAAGAAGACCGTCCGCGTCTCGCCGACGGTCAACCCGATCCCGCGGGTCTACCGGCCCGACGTGGACGTGGTCACCGACGTCCTCGCCTTCGTCGAGTACCTGGACACCCACACCGCCGAACTCGCCCCGAAGACCCCGCACGACGTCACCGCGCTGCGCGAGCGGGTCGCCCACTTCCTCTCCGACCCGGAGCAGTACGCGGACGGCATGCGGGTCCACCAGGTCATCGACTGCATGAACACGGTGATGGCCGAGACCGCCGAGGAGGGCGAGGGCACCATCGTCTCCGACATCGGCTTCTTCCGGCACTACGGCGTCCTGTTCGCCCGCGCCGACCAGCCGTTCGGCTTCTTGACCTCGGCCGGCTGCTCCAGCTTCGGCTACGGCATCCCCGCGGCGATGGGCGCCCAGATGGCCCGCCCGGGACAGCCCACCTTCCTCATCGCGGGCGACGGCGGCTTCCACTCCAACAGCGCCGACCTGGAGACCATCGCCCGGCTCAACCTGCCCATCGTCACCGTGGTGGTCAACAACGACACCAACGGGTTGATCGAGCTGTACCAGAACCTCGGCCACCGCCGCTCCTTCGACCCGGCGGTGAAGTTCACCGGCGTCGACTTCACGGAACTGGCCCGCGCCAACGGCGTGGAGGCGGTCCGCGCCGCCGACCGCGAGGAACTGCTCGCCGCGCTGCGCAAGGGCGCCGGCCTCGGCCGTCCCTACCTCATCGAGGTGCCGGTGAACTACGACTTCCAGGCCGGCGGCTTCGGGGCGCTGAGCATCTGACATGACCCATACGCTGCCTGCGGCCACGGGATTCCTGGCCGCCGTCCACCAGGACGGGAGCCAGGTCCCGCGGCCGGTCTTCGCGACGCTCGGGGCCCTCGCCGACGCACGGGAGGAACACGGGGGACACACCCTGCACACCAGCCTGCTGCACTCCGGGGCGCCGGACGGCGCCCGGGCCCGGGCGGGGGGCGTGGCGGTGGTGCTCGCCGGAGAGCTGTACAACCGGGCCGAGCTGTGGTCCCTGCTGCCCCCGGGCACCGAACCCGCCGGTGACGCCGAGCTCGTCCTCGCCCTCTTCGACCGCTACGACCTGCACGCTTTCCGGCTGCTCAACGGACGCTTCGCCGCGCTGGTGCACACCGGGGGGCGGGTCCTGCTCGCCACCGACCACGCCGGTTCGGTGCCGCTCTACGCGAGCGCCGCACCGGGCCGGGTGCTGGCCGCCACCGAGGCCAAGGCGCTGCGCACCGCGCCCGCCGGGCGGCCGCTGCCCGCCGCCCGCCCGGTCCGCCGCCTGCCCGGGGTCCACCAGGTCCCGGCCGGGACGGTACTGGACCTCGCGCTCGGCAGCGGGACCGGCACCGCCCACCGCACCTGGGCGCCGGTCCTGTCCCGGCGGATCCTGCCGGAGAGCGAGGCCGTGGAGACGGTCCGGCGGAGCCTGGAGCACGCGATCCGCGTCCGCCTGGGCGCCCAGGCGCCGCTGGTGGTGCTGTCCGGCGGCATCGACTCCTCCAGCGTCGCGGCCCTGGCCGACCGCCTGACCAGCGGCCGCGTCGACACCGTGTCGATGGGCACCGACGAGGCCGACGAGTTCCCGCAGGCGCGGATCGTCGCCGAGCACCTCGGCACCGCGCACCGCGAGATCACCGTCCCCACCGCCGAGTTGCTGCGCCGTCTGCCGCACGCGGTCTGGGCGGCGGAGTCCCTGGACCCGGACATCATCGAGTACCTGCTCCCGCTGACCGCCCTGTACCTGAGGCTGGACGGCCCCGGCCGACGCATCCTCACCGGGTACGGGGCCGACATCCCGCTCGGCGGCATGCACCGCGAGGACCGGCTGCCGGCCCTGGACACCGCCCTCGCCCACGACATGGAGACCTTCGACGGCCTCAACGAGATGTCGCCCGTGCTCTCCGGCGTGGCCGGCCACTGGTCCACCCACCCCTACTGGGACCGCGACGTGCTCGACGTGCTCGTCTGCCTGGAGGCCGGGCTGAAGCGCCGCTACGGGCAGGACAAGTGGGTGCTGCGGGCCGCCATGGGCGACCTGCTGCCGGCCCAGACCGTCATCCGCCCCAAGCTCGGGGTGCACGAAGGATCGGGAACCACCTCGTCGTTCAGCCGGCTGCTCGCCGGCGCCGGGGTGTCCGAAGGACGCGTGCACCAGGCCAAACGCCTGGTCGTCCAGGAGCTGTTCGACCTCGTGGTGGTGGCCGGCCGGCACCCCGACGACGTCGACACCGAGCGGACGGTGCACCAGGTCGTCGACCGTCTGGAGCGCACCGCGCAGCCCGCCTAGTGACGATCCGTCACCCCGCTCACACCCAAGGAGTCACCAGGCGTGGAACGCATCGACATCAACGTCTCTCCCCGCTACGCGCAGATACCCACCTTCATGCGCCTGCCGCACGACCCCGCGCCGCGCGGGCGGGACGTCGTGGTCATCGGCGCCCCGTACGACGGCGGCACCAGCTACCGGCCCGGGGCGCGCTTCGGCCCCCGTGCCATCCGCAACGAGTCCGGGCTCATCCACGGCATGGGCATCGACCGCGGACCGGGCACCTTCGACCTGATCAGCTGCGTCGACGCGGGCGACATCGACCTGACCCCGTTCAACATGCACATCGCGATGGACACCGCCGAGCGGCGGCTGACCGAACTGCTCGCCGACAACGCCGCGTTCCTCATGCTCGGCGGCGACCACTCGCTGACCCTGGCCGCGCTGCGGGCCGTGTCCCGCGAGCACGGGCCACTGGCCGTGCTGCACCTGGACGCCCACAGCGACACCAACCCCGCCTTCTACGGCGGCGAGTACCACCACGGCACACCCTTCCGGCACGCCATCGAGGAGAAGCTGGTCGATCCGCAGCGCATGGTGCAGATCGGCATCCGGGGGCACAACCCGAAGCCCGACTCGCTCGACTACGCCCGCGGACACGGCGTACGGATCGTCACCTCCGACGAGTTCGCCGACCTCGGCAGCGAGGCCACCGCCCGGCTGGTCCGGGACATCGTCGGCGACGCACCGGTCTACGTGTCGGTGGACGTCGACGTCGTGGACCCCGCCTTCGCCCCCGGCACCGGGACGCCGGCCCCCGGCGGACCCACCTCCCGGGAGGTGCTGGCACTGCTGCGCGGCGTCGGTGACCTGCGACCGGTCGGGTTCGACGTCATGGAGGTCTCGCCGCTCTACGACCACGGCGGCATCACGTCGATCCTGGCCACCGAAATCGGCGCGGAACTCCTCTACCAGTACGCCCGCGCCCGGCACCACGCCGAGAAACAGGCCCCGGACGACGCCCGGGGCCCTGCCCAAGACCAGGCCCAAGACCACGCCCGAGACCACGTCGACGAAAGGACATCCTCGTGACAGTCGTGGACTGCACCCAGTACGCCGGTGAACTGCGCGAGCTCAGCGCGCGGTTGCCACAGATCCCGCGCGCGGACCTGTACGCCTTCCTGGACTCCGCGGGCACGGCGGCCACCGCCCTCCCGGGTCCCCTGGCGAGCGCGCTGGACACCTTCAACGCCGAGGGCAGCCAGGACGGTCACCTGCTGCTGCGCGGTCTGCCGGTGGAGGACGACGCGGCCTTGCCGCCCACCCCGAGCAGCACCCCGGCGCCCGCAGACCGCCCGCTGCTGACCATGGAGGGCATGCTCGGCCTCGTCGGCCGCCGCCTGGGCCTGCACACCGGCTACCAGGAGCTGCGCTCGGCCACCGTCTACCACGACGTGTACCCCTCCCCGAACGCGCACTACCTCTCCTCCGAGACCTCCGAGACGCTGCTGGAGTTCCACACGGAGATGGCCTACCACCGCCTGCAGCCCAACTACGTGATGCTGGCCTGCTCCCGGGCCGACCACGAGCACCGCGCGGCCACCCTGGTCGCCTCGGTCCGCAAGGCGCTGCCGCTGCTCACCGCCGAGGTGCGCGAACGCCTCTTCGACCGGAAGATGCCCTGCTGCGTGGACGTCGCCTTCCGCGGCGGCGACCCGGACCCGGGTGCCATCGCCCGGGTCAAGCCCCTGTACGGAGATCCACGCGACCCCTTCCTCGGCTACGACCGCGAACTGCTCAGCCCGAAGGACCCCGACGACGTGGAGGCGGTCGCCGCGCTGTCGAAGGCGCTGGACGAGGTGACCGAGGCGGTGTACCTGACGCCCGGCGACCTGCTGATCGTCGACAACTTCCGTACCACGCACGCCCGTACGCCCTTCACCCCGCGCTGGGACGGCCACGACCGCTGGCTGCACCGCGTCTACATCCGCACCGAGCGGGGCGAGCAGCTCTCCGGTGGTGAGCGGGCCGGCGACGTGGTCGCCTTCACCCCGCGCGCCTGAGCCGCGGCACCGCTCCCGGAGCCGGGCGCGCGAGGGGAGTGGCCGTATCCCCTCGCCGCCCGGCTCCGCGCGCATGTCACCGCCACGGAACGTGGTATGGATCAACGGGACCGCGCCTCGGCGCACCCCGACACTCGGCACCCCGGGAGACGAACCAGCATGACGGACACGGAAGCCTACGAACCGAGGGGCTTCGCGGTACACACCGCGCCGGTGGGCCTGTTGGACGACGGACGGGACGACTTCACCGTCCTGCTCTCCACCGTCCCGGCCACGGTGAGCGCGGTCTTCACCCGGTCCCGCTTCGCGGGACCCAGCGTGGTGCTCAGCCGCGCCGCCGCCGCGGACCACAGCGCGCGGGGAGTGGTGGTGCTGGCCCGCAACGCCAACGTCGCCACCGGCGCGGAGGGCGAGCGCAACGCCCGCGAGGTGCGCGCCGCGGTGGCGCAGGCCGCCACCCTGGCGGAGGAGCAACTGCTCATCGCCTCCACCGGCGTGATCGGCCGTCAGTACCCGATGCCCGCCCTCCGCGACCACCTGAAGACGCTGACCGTGCCGGGGCCCGAGGGCGGCTTCGACCGGGCGGCCCGGGCCATCATGACCACCGACACCCGCCCCAAGCTGGCCCGGCGGCGGATCGGCGACGCGGTCCTGGTCGGCATCGCCAAGGGCGTCGGGATGATGGAGCCCGACATGGCCACCCTGCTGACCTTCTTCGCCACCGACGCCCGGCTGGACCCGAAGGAGCAGGACCGGGTCTTCCGCCGGGTGATGGACCGGACCTTCAACGCGGTCAGCATCGACACCGACACCTCCACCAGCGACACGGCGGCGCTGTTCGCCAACGGCCTGGCCGGCGAGGTGGATCCGGCCGACTTCGAGGAGGCGCTGTACGAGGTGGCGCTGGAGCTGGTGAAGGAGATCGCCCGGGACGGCGAGGGCGCCGGCCGGCTCATCGAGGTCCGCGTCACCGGGGCCCGGGACGACGCGCAGGCCAAGCGCGTCGGCAAGGCCGTCGTCAACTCGCCGCTGGTCAAGACCGCGGTGCACGGCGGCGACCCCAACTGGGGCCGGGTGGCCATGGCGATCGGCAAGTGCTCCGACGACACCGACATCGAGCAGGAGCGGGTGGTCATCCGCTTCGGCGAGACGGCCGTCTACCCGCCCGGGGCGTCGGACGCGCGGAGCGAGGACGAGGTGCGGGCCGCCGTGGCCGCCGAGATGGCCGGCGCCGAAGTGGTCATCGGCGTCGATCTCGGCATCGCGAACGGCGCGTTCACCGTGTACGGCTGCGACCTGACCGAGGGCTACGTCCGGCTGAACGCCGACTACTCGACCTGAGCGCGGCGCGGGACACGACGACGACAAAGGCGACCAAGACGACGGAGGCGGACGGTGCGATCGGCACCGTCCGCCTCCTTGTCGACCGGGGTGGGCTCAGGCTCGGGCCACGGCGGCGTCCGCCGTCCGGCGGGCCAGCAGCCGCCGCAGCGCCCCGCCGACGAAGTCCCGGTCGGCGGCGTCCGCGCCGGCTCCGGCCAGATGGCCCCACACGCCCGGGATCACCTCCAGGGCGGCGCGCGGCAGCAGGCTCGCGGCCCGCTCCTCGTCCGCGACCGGGAAGCACTGGTCCAGCGCACCCGGCAGCAGGACGGCCTCGGCCGCGACCGAGGCGAGCGCCGCATCGGCGCTGCCGCCGAAGCCGGGGGTCGCGCCCACGTCGGAGTGTTCCCAGGTGCGCACCATGGTCAGCAGATCCTCGGTGGCCGGGCCGCCGACGAAGAACTGCTCCCAGAATCCGGCGAGATAGCCCTCCCGCGAGTCGAATCCCAAGTCCTGGTAGGCCTGGCGGGCCCAGAAGGGGTGCGAGGCCCCCCATCCGGCGAAGACCCGCCCGGCCGCCCGCTTCCCACGCTCCGCGCCGCCGTCGGCGGTGAGCGCGGCGGCCAGCCCGGACAGGAAGACCCGGTTGTGCTCGCTGGTCACCGCGGAGCCGCAGACCGGGGCGATCCGGCGGACCGTCCGCGGGTGCGACACCGCCCACTGGTAGGTGTGTGCCGCGCCCATGGACCAGCCGGTGACCAGGGCCAGTTCCCGCACGCCGAGGTGCTCGGTGAGCAGCCGGTACTGGGCGGCCACGTTGTCCTGCGGCGTGATCAGCGGGAAGGCCGCCCCCGAGGGGTGGTTGCTGGGCGAGCTGGAGACGCCGTTGCCGAACAGTCCGGCGACGATGACGCAGTACCGTTCGGTGTCCAGCGGCAGGCCGTCCCCGATCAGCCAGTCGTAGCCGGTGTGGTCGCCGCCGAAGAAGGACGGGCACAGCACGGCGTTCGCGCCGTCCGCGTCCAGCTTCCCGTGCACGGCGTAGCCGATCCTGGCGTGATCGAGGATCCCGCCGCCGAGCAGCGGCAGTTCGGCGATCTCGAAGATGCGGTGATCCACCGCGAGCCTCCTTCAGGGGCTTTCGATTCAGAGCCAGTTGGGGGCGATCTCGGTGGCCCAGAGCTCCAGGCTGCGCAGCATCACGTCGTGCGGGATCAGGCCGGAGTACTGGCACTGCAGCAGGTACTCGGGGTCGTGCGTCTTCACCAGCTTCTCTATCTTGCGGTTGATGTCGTCCGGGGTGCCGACCCACTCCAGGCCCCGTTCGACCAGCGTCCCGTAGTCCGAGCCGATCGGACCGGTCTCGCCGACGTTGCGCAGCGCCTCGGTGAAGCCCATCGGGCCGAACCAGTTCTCGAAGATGAAGCCGCCGCCGCGCGACGCCCAGTGGTGGGCCTCGTCGGCGTCCCGGGCCACCAGCACGTCCTTCATCACGCCGATTCGCTCGCCGCGCCGCAGCGTGCCGTGCCCGGCGGCCTCGGCCTCCTCCCGGTAGAGGTCCATCAGACGGCCGACGATCCGGTCGTCGGTGTTCATCAGGATCGGCACGACACCCTCGCGGGCGCAGAACCGGAACGTGTCCTCGCTGAAGCTGAACGGCTGGAACACCGGGGGATGGGGCCGCTGGTACGGCTTGGGGGCGATGCCGACCTCCTGGACCACGCCGTTCTCGTCCACCCCGCGGCCGTACTTCCGCACCGCCTCGTAGGGGAATTCGAGGTCCTTCACCGGGATCGTCCATTGGTTCCCGGAGTGCGAGAAGGTCTCCGTCGTCCACGCCTTCTTGAGGATCTCCCAGTGCTCCTCGAAGAGCGCGCGGTTGCGCCGGTCGTTGTCGCTCGCGTCGGAGAGCGTGCCGCCCACCCCGTACACCTGGCCCATGACCTCGGCCCAGCGCTTCTGGAAGCCCCGCGCGATGCCGACGAAGGTGCGGCCGCGGGTCATGTGGTCCAGCATCGCCAGGTCCTCGGCGAGCCGCAGCGGGTTGTGGAAGGGCAGGATGTTGGCCATCTGCCCGACCCGGATGTGCTGGGTCTGCATGGCCAGGTACAGGCCCAGCATGATCGGGTTGTTGGAGACCTCGAAGCCCTCGACGTGGAAGTGGTGCTCGGTGAACGACAGTCCCCAGTAGCCGAGTTCGTCGGCGGCCTGGGCCTGGCGGGTGAGCTGCCAGAGCATGTTCTGGTAGTTCTGCGGGTTGACGCCCGACATGCCGCGGAGGATCTGGTCGTGGCTGCCGGCGGTGGGCAGGTAGAAGAGGATGGACTTCACCGTGGTCCTTTCGTTCGCAGCGCCGACGCGAGTCGTGGGCGGACGGCGACCCGACGGTGTCACCGGGCTCTTGGCATCCGTTTGACGTGCCGCCTGTCCGCTTGACGTGCCGCCTGCCCGCCGGGCCCGGCCGGCTCGCCCCGTCGGGGCCGCGCGGCCCCGGGGCGGCAGCGGGACGTCCAGCGGGCGCCAAGCCGCCGTGGTGACCCTGGGAACGAGCCCCAGCCGCTGCGAAGGAGCCCGCCTTGACCTCAGCAATCTCCCGAGCGTCCGGTGCCGTCGGCGCCGCGCTCGCCGACGCGGACCGCGCCACGCTCATCCACCCGACCCTGCCCGCACATCGCACCGACCGGACCCTGCTGGTCTCCGGCTCCGGCAGCCGGGTGCGCGACGCCGACGGCCGGGAGTACCTCGACGCCTCGGCCGTGCTCGGGGTGACCCAGGTGGGCCACGGGCGCGCCGAACTCGCCCGCGCCGCGGCCGAGCAGATGACCCGGCTGGAGTACTTCCACACCTGGGGGACTCTCAGCAACGACCGCGCGGTGGAACTGGCCGCGCGGCTGTCCGTACTGGCCCCGGAGCCGCTGCGCCGGGTCTACTTCACCAGCGGCGGCGCCGAGGGCAACGAGATCGCGCTGCGCATGGCCCGCCTCTACCACCACCGCCGCGGCGAGCCCGGACGGACCGCGATCCTCTCCCGCCGGATGGCCTACCACGGCATCGGCTACGGCAGCGGCGGCGTCTCCGGATTCCCCGTCTACCACGACGGGTTCGGACCCTCGCTGCCCGACGTGCACTTCCTCACCCCGCCGCACCCCTACCGCCAGGAGATGTTCTCCGGCGCCGACGTGAGCGACTTCTGCCTGGCCGAACTGCGCGAAACCATCGAGCGGATCGGCCCGGAGCGGATCGCCGCGATGATCGGCGAGCCCGTCATGGGCGGCGGCGGCGCGGTGGTGCCGCCCGCCGACTACTGGCCGCGCGTCGCCGAACTCCTGCGCTCCTACAGCATCCTGCTGATCTCCGACGAGGTGGTCACGGCCTACGGGCGCACCGGGCACTGGTTCGCCGCCGAGCACTTCGGCGTCGTTCCCGACATCATGGTCACGGCCAAGGGCCTCACCTCCGGGTACATCCCGCACGGTGCCGTCCTGACCACCGACGAGATCGCCGCCGAGGTGACCGGCGACCAGGGCTTCCCCGTCGGCTACACCTACACCGGGCACCCGACGGCCTGTGCCGTGGCGCTCGCCAACCTGGACATCATCGAGCGCGAGGGACTGCCGGCCAACGCCGCCGCGGTCGGCGACCACCTGGGGCGACGGCTCGCCGAACTGGCCGAGCTGCCCGTCGTCGGGGAGGTGCGCCGGCTCGGCCTGATGCTGGCCGTGGAGCTGACGTCCGATCGGGCGAGCCGCCGGCCGCTGCCGAACGGCACCGTCGAGGTCGCCGACGCGCTGCGCGAACAGGCCGGCATCATCCTGCGCACCAACCCGTACGCCCTGGTGATCAACCCGCCGCTCGTCTTCACCCGCGAGGAGGCGGACGAACTCGCCGACGGGCTGCGGTCGGTGCTCGGCCGGACCGGTCCGGACGGGCACGTGCGCTGACCGCCCGGGACGGACCGCCGGCCGGGCGGCGGGACGTCAAATGCTCTGCAAGCGGGTGCCAAGCCCGGCGGGACAGACTGGCGCGGGCCGTCCCGCCGGCCGCGCGCCTGCCGGGAGCCCCGTCCACACAGCCCGCACCGTTGGAGACCGCCATGCCCCAGCGCCCGAAACTCGTCCTCGTCGGACAGTTGTCCACGCTCCCCTTCGTGTTCGAGGCCGCCGAGCGCGCCGGTGTCGACCTGATCCTCGTGCCCCGCGGGGACGACACGGAGGAGTCCGCCCGGCGTGCCCGCGCGGTGGTGGAGGTGCTGCCCCTGGACATCGACGGGGACCCGGAGGCGGCGCTGGCCGCGCTCGTCGAGCGCCACCGGCGCGAACCCTTCGGCGGGATCATGGCGGGCAACGAGAAGGTCGTGCCGTGGGTGGCACGCGCCGCGCGCAGGCTCGGGCTGCCCGGACTGACCGAGGAGGCGGCCGCGGTCGTGCGCGACAAGCGCAGCATGCGGCGGCGGCTGCGGGACGCGGGCCTGGGCGCGCCGGGCTTCGTCGAACTGGACCGCCGGGACAGCTGGACGAGCGCGCTGACCCTGCAGTTTCCCGTGGTGGTCAAGCCGGCGAACGGCTTCTCCAGCCTCGGCGTGATCCGCGTCGACGACAAGGACCGGCTGGAGCGGGAGGTCGCCCGTACCTGGGACCTCGTCGAGACCCATCTGCGCCAGGGGGACGAACCGGCCGGGGAGGTCGGCGTCCTGGCCGAGGAGTACCTGGACGGACCCGAGATCTCCGCGGAGTCCCTGGTCCACCGGGGCCGGGTGCGGATCGGCGCCGTCAGCTGGAAGGGAGAGCTGACGGGGCCGTACTTCGAGGAGTCCACCCTGCGGGCCCCCGCCCGGCTGCCCGCCGAGATCCTGGCCGCCGTCGAGGCCGAGGTGATCGGCGCGCACCACGCGTTCGGCATCACCGAGGGCACCACCCACACCGAACTGCGCCTGGTCGGCGGGGTGCGCCCGGTGGTGCTGGAGATGGGCGCGCGCATCGGCGGCGGGGGCTTCATGCACCACATCGTGCACGTCGGCGGCGGAGTCGACCTGGCCGCCGAGGCGCTGCGCATCCATCTCGGCCAGGAACCCGACTGCTGGAGCCGGGAGCCGGAGCCCGACGGCAGGGTGGCCGCCTCCTACCTGGTGCCGGTCGGCAGCGGCGGACGGATCGTCCGGGTGCACGGCCTGGACGAGGTGGAGGCGGACCCGCGGGTGGACTACGTGGTGCGGACCGTCGGACCCGGCGACGTGCTGCGCCCCTACCCGGACTGGTCCGGGTACCCGGCCATCGTGCTCTCCCAGCACGCGTCGGACGCGGAGGCCGTGGAGTTCCGCGACCACCTCGCCCGGACGCTGCACGTCGAGTACGAGGAGCGGAACTGAGCACGCACGGCACGGCGCGGCGCGGCTCGGACCGGCTCACGAAGGCGCTGCGCGGCGCCGTGGGCGGTCTGCCGCGCCCGTACTGGTGGTTGTGGGCCGGCACGCTCATCACCTCGGCCGGCGGCTTCGTGTTGCCGTTCCTGGCGATCTACCTGACCCGCGAGCTCGGCTACTCCGTCTCCTTCACCGGGCTGACGCTCGCCGTGTTCGGCATCGGCAGTGGGATCGCCTCGCTGCTCGGCGGGATCCTCGCGGACCGGCTCGGCCGCCGCGTGGTCCTGCTGTCCAGCGAGGTCCTGACCGTGACCGGCATGGTGGGGCTCGGCGTGGCGCACACCAGGCCCCTCGTGCTGGCGGGCGCCCTGGTGGTGGGCGTGGGCCTCAACGCCACCCGGCCCGCCCGGGCGGCGGCCGTCGCCGACCTGGTGGACCGGGCCGACCTGCCGCGCGCCTACTCGCTGATCTACTGGGCCACCAACCTGGGGTTCTCCGCCGCCGCCGTGACCGCGGGAGCGGCGGCCGAGCACGGCTTTCTGACGCTGTTCGTGGTCAACGCGCTGGCCAACCTCCTCGCCGGGATCATGGTCTACCGGTGGGTGCCGGAGACCCGGCCCGAGGCTGCCGGCGGTGAGGCGGGGTCCACCGCCCGGCCGAACGGGTCCGTCCACCGTGACCGGCCGTTCCTGGTCCTGCTGGGTTCGGTGCTGCTGCTCGGGCTGGTGTTCCAACAGCCGTTGGTGGCACTGCCGTTGACGATGACGGCCGACGGGCTGTCCCCGGCGGACTACGGCACGGCCATGATGATGAACGGTCTGGTCATCGCCGTGTTCCAGCTGCCGCTGAGCCGGCTGGCGGGGCGGACACGGCCCGAGTTCGCGCTCGGCGCGGCCACGGTGGCCGCCGGAATCGGCATGGGGCTGACCCCGGTCGTGCACTCCCTGCCGGGGTACGCCGGGACCGTCGTGCTGTGGAGCCTGGGCGAGATCGTGGTCTGGCCGACCTGCATGGCTCTGGTGGCCGCCGTGGCGCCACCGGACAGCCAGGGCGGCTATCAGGGCTGGTTCCTGTCGGTGTGGAGCCTGTCCGTGGCCCTCGCGCCGCTGCTCAGCGGGCAGTTGATGCAGGTGTCCGGCACGGCCGCCGTCTGGGTGGCCTGTCTGAGCCTGTCGCTCGTGGCCGCCGCGGCCCATCTGCTGCTGGCCCGGCTGCGCCGGGCGGAGCGCTCCCCCGAGGAGTCCGAGAGCGCCGACGCGTCCATGACCTGACCGATGGCCGCAGGCGCCGCGCACCTCGCCGGACGGACGTTCCCCCGTTGCGACGTCCGGCCCCTCTAGCGCAGTACCGGCGACACGTCGGCGGTCGATCGGTCGGTCGGTGATCCGCCGGTGTGCTCCCCGAGGAGCGCGGCGTACGGCCACTGCGGCCGCGCGTAGGCGTGTTCGCCGCGCTTCTCGATCTCCTCGGCGGCGCACCGGAGGGCCAGTCGGGCCTCGTCGGCGCGACCCACGTGCCGCAGGGCGTCGCCCAGCAGGCCGAGGTGCAGGGTGCGGCGCAGCAGGGTCCGGTGCTGGGCGGCCTCGCACAGGGCGCGGCGGATCCGGTTCAGTCCGGTCTCGGTCGTGCCCTGGTGCACCTCGGCCCAGCCGAGCGGGACGGCCAGCATGCGGTGCCAGTAGGCGAGTTGGCACCGGGCCGCGAGGTCCACGCCCGCCCGGCCGGCCCGCCAGGCACCCTCCACATCACCTTCGGACACGGCGATCAGGGCGTCCACGTACCGGGCGAAGGCCCGGTCCCAGGGCCGGTCGTACCGGTCGGACTGGGTCAGCTGCAGCAGCTCCGCACGGTAGTGCTGCGCCTGGTCCCGGTCGTCGTTGATCCAGTGGGTGAGCGCCAGGTAGGCCCGGTAGTCGATGCGTTGGTCGTTCAGCAGCGCGCTCGACCGTGACGGCCCGTCCGAGGTGCCCAGCAGATCGTCGATGATGTCCATGCCCCGGTTGAGCGTGGCGAGCGCCTCCTGGGTGCGGCCGCTCACGTGCAGGGTGACCCCCTCGGTGTAGCAGGCCGCCGCCCTGGCCTCCTGACCGCCGCCGTGCTCGGCCAGCTCGTAGAGCAGCCCGCCGGTCTCGGCCGCCAGGGCGTACTCGCCGGCGGCGAGCGCCATGATGGCCCGGGTGTGCATCAGCTCGGTGGGCTGTGTGTTGTCGACGGCCCGCTCCAGCAGCTGGGCCTGTCCGAAGGCGTCCGCCACCCGCGGCGAGCTGTAGCCCTCCAGCTGGGCCCGCAGCCACATCATGCGTTTGCGCAGGTGGAGTTCGTCTGCCAACGTTGTCTCGTCCCGGGGCAGTTCGGCGATGACGGACGCGGCGTCCTCCAGGCGGTGCAGGGCCTGGGCATGGAAGAAGCGCTCCTGTGCCCGGTCTGCCAGAGCGACCAGGGGACGCACGCCCACGTGCGCGCCGAGCACCCGGGCGGATTCGAGACAGTGGCGGCGGATCTGCGCGGTGTCGTCCTCCGGCCGGAACTGCGCGGCCAGCACGTCGGCGACGTCCCGGTGCCACTGGGCGCGGGTGAGCGGCTGCGCGTCCTCGACCAGGAGCTCGCGCACCAGGCCATGGGTGAAGGACAGCTGGTTCTCGGCGGTGGGATCGGTGCGCAACAGACCGGTCTGCAAGGCGTCGTTGACGAGGGTCTGGGGCAGCCCGCGCGCCGACAGCACCTCGGCGAGCAGCGGCCGGCGGACCTCCGTGCCGATCACCGCGCACAGGGTGAGGACTTCGAGGGTGTCCGGCGAACAGGTGCTCAGCCGCTCGTGCAGCACCTCGCGCACCTCGAAGGGGATCGTCCGCTGCTCCCCGTACCCGCTGGTCGTCTGCGCGGAGAGCAGGCTGAGCAGCAGGAACGGATTGCCGTTGGAGGCGTGCTGCAGCTCGCGCGCCTCCTCGGGCGAGGGCGTCACCCCACGGACCGAGGCGATCAACTCCCGGCTCTCGCCGCGCGTGAGTCCCTTCAGCCGGAGCGTGCGGGCGGTGCTCTCCTGGAGGATGCGCCCCACCATCCGCCGCATCGCCGCGTCCTTCGCCAGTTCGTGGTCGCGCAGGGTGGCCAGCACGAGGACCGGGGCGTGGCAGATCTGCTTGGCCAGCACGTGGAGCACCTCCAACGCGGGCACGTCGGCGGCGTGCAGGTCCTCCAGGATCAGGACCAGCGGCGCCTCGTCCGCGGCCGAGAGCACGGCCTGACAGATCCGTATCTGGTGGGCGAAGTGCTGCTCGGGCGTCCACGCGGCGCGGGCCGTGGCATCGGCGGGGGTCAGCGCGCGCCCGCCGTCGCCGGAACCCACCTGCCGGAGCACCTGCTCCCACGTCCAGTAGGGCGGGGTGGACGGGGCGTAGATGGAGTAGGAGCGCACCACCCGGGCCTCGGCCGGTACGAGGCAGCGCGTCACCTTGCGCAGCAGTTGCGTCTTGCCGATGCCCTGCTCGCCGAAGACCAGCACGACGTGGCCGCTGCCGCCGCGGACCTCCTCCATGAGGCCCGCCAGCCGCTCCAGTTCCGCGCCGCGGCCCACGAGCCGGAAGCTCTGCGGCTCGCCCGGCGGCACGGGCGCCGACGGCGGGTTAGGGACCGGGGGAGGCGGGGTCACGGCGGTCTCGGGCGCAGGAGGCGTGGGGACTTCGGCATCCGCCACCGGCGACGCCGCGAGTTCCTGCCGGAGGATCTCGCCGTGCAGCACCCGCAGTTCCCGGCTGAGGTCGACGCCGAGTTCCTCGGCCACGGCCGTGCGCATGCGCTCGTACGTCTGCAAGGCCTCCGCGGGCTGCCCGGAGTGGTACTGCGCCCTCATCAGCCGGCCGCCCAACCGCTCCAGCGCGGGATTGAGCCGGAGTTCCTCACCGAGCCGGACCGCCACCTCCTCGTAGGCTCCCGTCCCCAGGCACGCCTGCGCCCATACGTCGAGCGCACGCAGGCGTACCTGCTCCAGCCGGTCCGCCTCCATGACCGCGAACTCGTACTCGTAGAGCTCGCCCATGGGCTTGCCGTTCCATAACTCCAGGGCGGACCAGGCGAGGGCGCGGGCGGCCGTCAGATCGCCGGACTTGAGTGCCTCGCGGCAGTCCCGGACCTGCGCCTCGAACACCGCGGCGTCGACCAACTGCGGTTCGGCGTCCAGAAGGTACCCGTTGAGGCGGTGGACGAGCTGGACGGACCGGTCATGGCGCCGAAGCAGTTTCCGCAGGCGGGAGACGTAGGCCTGGAGCGTCCCCATGACCCGGCGGGGCGGATCGGCCCCCCAGATCGCGGTGATGATCGTGGGGAGGGGAACCACCCGGCCCACATGGATCAGGAGTATGGCGAGCAGGGCACGCTGCCTGGGCGGGCCGAGATCGATGGGTATGTCGTCGTGGCTCACGGTCAAGGGGCCGAGCGTTTCGAAACGGAGGCCAGCAGCACGAAGTTGATCATTCATCATGTCACCCGAACTTGAGTGGTACCTGTTTTCTGCACGGCGATCCACATCCTTCTCACAGATGTATCGACCTATGCGGCCGGGACCGGGGCTCCGAAAGGGCGGTGGCGCGATCGATGTCGGCCGGTGCTCCACTGCCGGTGGTCTGTACCACAACCTCCCCACAGCTGGTGCGCTGCGCCGTTGTCCGTGCCCCTGGCATGGGCGTCCACATACTTGTCCCCCCGGACATTGACGCGAACGGCACGGGTGCCCGAGTTCTCCTCTGCCCCGAAGTCTGTCCGTGAAGTCCCCTTCGCTGCCCTTCCGTTCCCGACACCACCGCACCCCCGGCCGGGCGTCGATGACCCCTGGGGCACGCTCCTCTGCCACATCGGCTGGACGAAGTCCTCGACTGTCGATCCCTTTCGGTACGAGTGCCGGTCGACACCGCCATGCTCGCGGCCGGCGATCAGCGCCCGATCAACATCCGATAGACGGTCGGCCCGCCGACCCGGGGCGCAACGTCACGGGCCCGGCGCCGGGAGCCGCCGGAGGTCGGCACGCAGGGTCTCGGCGTCGGCGTGGCCGAGCCGTTCCAGGATCGCCAGGGCCGTCGTCCATTCGGCGCGGGCGGCGCCCGCACGGCCCATGCTCACGTACGTGTCGCCGAGCCGGCGCAGGGTCCCCGCCTCGGCGATCGGAAGGCAGCCGGTCTGCCGGTAGCCGGCGAGGGCCTTGCGGAAGCTCGCGACGGCCTCGTCGTACTGCCCGAGGTGGTGGTGGGCGGAGCCGATGCTGTTCCAGATGTGCCACACGCCGTAGCCGAGGCCGCGTTCCTCGTGCAGGGCCAGTGCCTGCCGGCAGTGGTCGAGGGCCTCCTGGTGCTGTCCGAGCAGGCCGTGGATCCAGCCGAGCGCGTTGAGCGCACCGGCCGTCGCCCTGCTGCCCCGCTCGTCGTCGGATCCGGGGGCTTCGGGGTCATGGACGGCGCGACGGATCGCGAGCGACCGCTGCGCGGCGCCGAGCGCGGATTCCAGATCGCCCTGGCACTCCGCCACCCAGCACAGCACGTGGTGGCTCTCCGCGCAGGCCCTCAAGTCGCCGGACCCGGTGAAGAGTTCCACCGACCGCTCGATGTGCGCCCGCGCCTCGTCGACGCGGCCCAGCGTCGTCAGGGCCTTGGCGAGACCGGAGTGGGCGTGGGCCCGCGCGATCGGGTCGCCCAGGCGCCGCGCCGCGTCCAGGGCCGTGAGGTGGACGGCCTCGGCGTCCCGCCACAGACCGCTCCGGTTCAGATGGATGTCCAGGGCCCAGGCGAGCTGCCAGGCGTGGACGTCGAAGCCGTGGGCCGCGGCCTGCTCGACGGCCGCGCGCAGCACCGACTGCTCGGCGGCGAACCAGGCCACCGCTTTCGCCGAGGCACCGGCGAACTCCTCGGCGCGCACCCCCGCCGCCGCGGGCGCGAGGGGGATCAGGGACCGTTCGGGGGAGTGCAGGGCGACCGCCTCCCGGGCGCTGTGCAGATAGTGGTCGAGCGCACGGCGGAGCGTGGCGCGGTGTTCGGCGGGCGGTTCCGTGGTGCGGGCGAGCTCGGAGCCGTAGGCGCGCAGCAGGTCGTGCGAGCTGTAGCGGCCCGCGACGGGTTCGTCCACGAGGTGGGCCCGCAGGAGTTCGGCGAGCAACTGACGCGTGTCGGCAGGGGGGAGCCCGACCAGGCTCGCGGCGGCCGGCAGCGAGGTGTCGGGGCCGGGGTGCAGCGAGAGCAGCCGGAAGAGGCGGGCGGCGGCGGGTGTCAGATCGTGGTACGACGACGAGAGCACGGCGCGCACGTCGGCGGCGCCGTCGGGCTCGGCGTCGTCGAAGGCGTCCAGGCTGCCCTGGCTGTCGCGGAGTTCGGCCGCGAGGGTCGCCAGCGGGAAGGCGCACCGGGCGGCCGCGCGGGCCGATGCCACCGCCAGGGCCAGCGGCAGCCGCGCGCAGCGCTCGATGATCTCCCGGACCGCCGCCGGTTCGGCGGCCACCCTCTCCTGGCCGAGGCGGCGGGCGAGGAAGGCATGGGCCTCGGCCACGGACAGCACGTCGAGGCGGAGGGGGTGGGCGCCCTCCACGGCGATCAGGCCGGAGAGCAGGTTGCGGCTGGTGACGATCGCCAGACACCCGGGAGCCGAGGGCAGCAGGGGCCGTACCTGCTGGGCGTCGCGGGCGTCGTCCAGCAGGATCAGCACCCGCCGGTCGGCGAGCAGGGTGCGGTAGAGGGCCGACAGGGTGTCCACGTCGTGCGGCAGGCTGTGCTGGGCGACGCCGAGCGACCGCAGTACGGTGCGCAGCGCGTGCTCGGACCCGACCGGCGGGCCGAACGGGTCGAACCCGCGCAAATTGACGTGGAGTTGACCGTCGGGGAAGCGGGCGGCGACCTGCCGGGCCCAGTGCACGGCGAAGGTCGTCTTACCGACCCCGGCCATGCCGCTGATCGTCACCGTGACGGGCGGCTCGTCGGCCTGCGGGAGCACCTCGTCCGCCAGGGCCAGTTGATCGCGACGGCCCACGAACACCGGCAGCGCGCCCGGAAGTTGCGCGGGAACGGGCAGCGGGGGAGCGGGCGGGGCGGTGCGCGCCGGGATCCGCTCGGCGGCGCCGGGGCGCGGGGCCGCCAGGAGCCCGGCGTCGGCGCGCAGGATGCGCTCGTGCATGCGCTGGAGTCCGGGGCCGGGGTCGATGCCCAGTTCCTCGGCGAGCAGTGTCCGCACCTCGCGGTACGTCGCCAGGGCGGCGGACTGCCGGCCGCACCGGTACAGCGCCAGCATCAGCAGCTCGCGGAAGCGTTCGTCCAGCGGATGCTCGGCGACCAGCCAGGCCAGCTCCGTGGCCGCCTCCTCGTGGCGGCCGAGGTCGAGCGTGGCCGTCAGCAGGTGCTCCAGCGCGGACAGTCGCAGCTTGCCGAGCCGCTCGCGCTGGGCCTGCGCGTACTCGCCCCGGATGTCGGCGAGCGCGGTGCCCCGCCACAGCGCGAGCGCCTCCCGGAGCCGCAGCGCCGTTCCCTCGGCGTCCCCCGCGCGGCGGGCCCGGTCCGCCCGGGCGAGCAGGTCCCGGAAGACGACCAGATCCAGCTCCTCCTGTACGACGGGCACCTGATAGCCGTTGCCCGCGGAACGGATCACGGACGGACCCAGTAGTTTCCGCAGCCGATGCACGTACGTCCGGATGGAACCCACCGCCGAGGCGGGCGGCTCGCCTCCCCACAGGGCGTCGACCAGTTCGTGGCCCTGGACCGGGGCGCCCTCCGCCAGCAGCAGCACCGCCAGCAGGGCGCGCTGCTGCGGCGGCCCGAGATCCACTTCGGAGCCCTCGCGCCAAGCGCCGACCGGCCCCAGCACCGCGAACCGCCACTGCTCCCGCACTCTGTTCTCTCCCCGGCCGTGGCTCACGTCTGAACTCCTCCGGCCCTTGCGGGGAGGTACTGAAGCCGTCCTGGACCGCCCATTCGAGCGTGGGGGAGACGCCCCGGCAATCCGGCGCTCCGAACCGACGGGCATGTCGTCAGGCCGTCGTGCGGTCCTGAACCCGTCGGTTCGGGGCGCCGCTACTTGGTGCCGAGGCCGGCGTCGGCGACCTCCTTGCCGGTCTCGGCCTTGAGGACCTTGTTGAGCAGCGTGAGGTCGTAGATGCCCTTCAGGTCGGCCTTGTCGAGCAGGCCGGCCTTCTGCGCGTGCTCCGCCTCGGTGTGGAGGGTCGAGGCCAGCGGGTCGTCGAGGAAGGTGACGGACTTCCAGGCCGGGTCGAT
>NZ_JBSHAQ010000013.1:0-204260 GCF_053611585.1 Streptomyces sp. NPDC054794
TTGTGTTGCCCCGCGCCGGGCCCCTTCCCCCCTGGGGGGCGCGGTCCCTTCGGGGCGCGCCGGGCGCCCCCCGGCGCGCCCCGGCGCGGGCCGGCGGTGTACCCCCCCCCGGGGGGCCCCCCCGGCGGACGGGTCCGGTCCGTCACCCTGCGAATCGGGGAATGTGGCCCATGGTGGATGAAATGGTGGATGAATACGACGTCGACGAGATCCTTCAGCAGGCTCTGGACCGGTTGACGGTCTTGGCCGACATCAACTCCGCCCTCGCCGGCACGATGGACGCGACCGAGGGGCTGCGCCGGGTGTGCCGGATCGTCGCCCACCGCATCGGCGACTCGTGCGTCATCGACCTGCTGAGCGAGGACAACGCGATCGATCGTATCCGCGTCATGCGCACGGCGGCGGGAGGCCAACTGCGAGAGGACGTGGCCCGGCTGCCGCGCCTCTCGGACACCGCCACCGGTCCACTGGCCCGCGTGCTGCGCGGCGCCGGCCCCCTGTTCCTCACCCGTACCGACCTGCGCCCGGGCCCCGAACCCGACGAGTGGGACGCGGCCCAGGCCCACTACTTCGCGGAGCAGGACGCCGCCAGCGCCGTCAGCGCCCCCGTGCGGGCGCGCCGGGAGGTCCTCGGCGCCCTCACCGTCTCCCGCTGCGGGAGCCATCCCCCGCTCGCCGCGGACTCCCTGCCCCTGATCGAGAACATCGTCCACCGCATCGGCCTGGCCGTCGACAACGCACGACTGCACCGGGAGATGGAACACATCGCCGAACGCCTCCAGCGCTCCCTGCTCCCCGAACTCCCCGTCGTCGACCACCTGACCATGGCCGCCCGCTACGTACCCTCGCACGCCACCGCGCAAGTGGGCGGCGACTGGTACGACAGCTTCCTGCTGCCCACGGGCGACACCACACTGATCATCGGCGACGTCACCGGACACGACCTCAAGGCCGCCGTCACCATGAGCTACCTGCGCAACATGCTCCGCGGCATCGCCAGCGACCGACAGGAACCACCGGCCAGGATCCTGCGCCGCCTGGACCTCGCCCAGCACAATCTCTACCCCGAGGCCACCGCCACCTGCATCTACGCCATCATCCACGGGCCGGAAGGCGGCCCCCGGCAACTCGACTACGCCCGCGCCGGCCACCTTCCGCCACTTCTGATCACCCACCAGGGAGACACCCACTACCTGAACGGCGGACACGGTCTTCCGCTCGGCGTCAGCACCGAGGTGCCGCGCTCCAGCGCCACGGAACCCCTCCCCGACCAGTCCGCCGTCCTGCTCTACACCGACGGGCTCGTCGAACGGCGGGGCGAACCCATGAACCGCAGCCTGACCCGCCTGCGCCAGCACGCCGCCGCCCTCGCCCGCGAAACCCCCGGGATCCTCTGCGACGAACTCCTGACCGGCCTGGCCCCCGACGGCACCGACGACGTCGCCCTGCTTGCCGTACGTCTCCCGCCGGCCGACCACCCTTCGTAGGGGCCGTGGGTCGGAGGGCTCGCGTGCGCTTTCACGGATCCCGAGGGGCCGGTCGCTCTGAGCGACACCGACTGCGACCTACCCCTGATCGACGTACGGAGCCGAAGCCTTTCTCCCGGGAATCCCGTTTGATGGGCCGGATAGCCGGAGTCGGCAGGGGTAGGCGTGTGAAGTGCATCGCTGACCTGACACCGGACAACGACCAGGAGTGAGCGATGTCGAACCCCCTGAACGAGTGACTGCCCAGGAAGCCGATCAGCAGGCAGCCCGCTTGGCGCTGACGGCGCAGGCCGACGGGCTGCGCCGCGAGCTGTCCGAACGCGACTCCGCGATGTCGGCCGTACGCGAGGAGTGCGATCCGGACCCGGCCGATGTCGGCCCGAAGGCGACCTCCCTTGAGCAGCTCCGGCTCCAGCACGACCGCGCCGGAGTGGCGCTCTCACGGATGCTCGCCGCACTGGATCGCCTCGACGGCCACGGCTTCGGCCTGTGCCTGGACTGCGGCCGCGCGATCGGCAGAGAACGCATGCGCGCCGTACCGCATGCGGAACGATGCGTGCAGTGCGAGGAGACCCGCTCCGGTCTCTGACGTCGACGGGGCCACAGAGTGTCCAGGTCGGTCTCCGGCCCCATTTTGCGACCATGGTGACGTGGAAGGGGATCCCGTGTTCGGCGGGGCCGAGCCGGTGGACGTGCTTGAGACGGCGCCGACGGCCCGGACGGCGGTGGCGTGGCTGCCGCCGCCGGACCTTTGGCCGGCGATCCAGGACATCCGCTGGGAGCACGATCCACAGGTACGACGATGGCCGCCGCACGTGAATCTGCTGTTCGGGTTCGTGCCGGAGGAGGAGTTCGCGCGGGCCGTACCGCTGCTGTCCGCCGCGGCGGCAGAGAGCACGGCGTTCACGGCGCGCCTGGCCGGGGTGCGGTACTTCCGGCACCGGCACTACGCGACCGTGTGGCTCGATCCGGCCGCGGCGGGCGCGGCGCCGTGGGCCCGTCTCCAGCGGGAGCTGGCGCTGCGGTTCCCGCTCTGCCAGGGGCGCGGCGGCCGGTTCACGCCGCATCTGTCCCTAGGCCGTACCCAGGACCCGAAGCACCTGGCAGCCGAGTGTGCCGTCCGGCTCGGCGCACCGTCGGCGGCGGTCGAAGAGGTGGTCTTGCTCTCCAGGCGCGGTGAGGGCCCCATGCGGCCCCGGGCCATGATCACGCTGGGCACGGGCGAGGTCCACGAACCCGTGCGCGCGTGACGCGCCGACTCCGGTCGGCCGGTGCATGCGGGTGAACTGGGCGGACGGTTGGGCGGCAGGGGGCAATAAACGCGGAGAAGCAGGCCGCCCATAGGAGAGACATGTCTCATCGCCAGCCGCCCGGGAGGCTCCCGCATACGCACCAGCCGGGACCCCGGCAGAACTGGTGGCGTCGTCACTGGAAAGCCATCACGGGCTTCATCTCCGCGGTGGCCGTGGCGAGTGTGAGCCCGCTGATCGTCGACGCGATCAGAGGTGCCACGAACAAGGTGGTCACGAATGTGGTGACGCACGGAGGGAAACCACCGTTCACGTTGACCACTCAAGTGGACGCGCCGGAGGACGCGGGATGCAGAACCTTCGCCTTCAGCTCCAATGCGCGGGTCTCGGTTCCTTCACCGACCGAAGAAGACCTGCACGAGTGGGCAACGCGCCAGGGCGGAGTAACGGCGGATACGACCACCATCCGACTCACCCTGCAAGGAAGATCCACGGACAGTGTCGTGCTGCACGCCATCCGGGTCGGCCTGGATGCGCGAAGGCAGGCCCGAGGCACCGCGTACTTTCCCCACGCGGTGGGCGGGGGCTGCGCAGGAATCCCGCAACGACGCTTCACCGTGAACTTGGACTCTCCCCAGCCAAGCGCGGTGCCGAGCGCCGGATATGACGGCTCCGCCGTCGACTTCCCGTACCGGATCTCATCAACGGAACCGGAAGTGATCGTGGTCCAGGTCGACACCGAAAAATGCGACTGCAGCTTCCACCTGGACCTTGACTGGACCAGCGGGGAACGCGAAGGGACGCTGCGAATCCGTGACGGGAAACAACCGTTTCGCGTGATCGGATCGCAGCAACTCCCGTTCTTTCAGTTGGACACGAACGGACGCTGGACACCGAGCGGGACCTGACAGCGGCACGTGGACGGCATGGCCGGCAACCTCGCCGGCAGCACGGCGGCGACTGTCACGGCCGCCGCCTGATTCACATACATCTGGTGCCAGTTCCTCCATTTCCCCACGGCAGCAGCTCAAAAGCGCATAACTTCCCCTCTCGTATGCATGTCACTGGGGGGTTCATGCCTGAGAGTCCGCAGCGTCCGCTGCGCCCGGATGAGGAAGATCTGGTCCGCTTCCACAGCGGCGACACGCTCGACAACATCCCGATCGTCTCCGTGTCCGCGTCGGATCCGGTGGGGCGGTGGTCCTGGCTTCCGCTGGCCGGCATGGCCGTCGCGGTCGCCGTGGTCAGCGGCTTCGCCGTGGCGGGAGCGATGCATCTCGCTGCAGACGACGGCAGTCGTACGGACGCGCAGGCACCTGTACAGCCAACCGAGGCCGGCACCGCCGATGCAAACCCCTCGTCTCCATCGGGCTCCTCGGTCAGTCCGTCGCCGAGCCTCAAAGCGGCTGCGCAGTCGCAACTCGAACAGGTCCGTGTCATCCAAGCCCCTGCCACCGGAGGCGACCCGGGCACCTCGTACTGCCTCGTGTACACCGGATCGGACGGCGGGGGCGTGAAGGATGCGATCCTCCTCGCGAATGCGCCCGCATATCAGTGCACGGATCTCCTTGCGTACGATCCTGACGGCGCGGGCTCGTTCTCTACAGATGTGCCGTCGTGCGAGCTGCCGGCCCGGGCAGCCGTGCTGAGCTTCGCTGAGAGCTCCGAATGGGCCGGCACCGTGTACTTCACCTGCCTGACCAGACATACGGGCGCGTGAGCCGACGTTCACCTCAGAAGATGAGCGGCACGGTGCACCCCAACGACTTCCGGGTCGGCCCGCGAGAAGTCGCGCAGCGTGAAGTCGTACAACGTGAAGTCGGCGACCGGGCGATACCCGATCCGCTGATAGAGGCCGTTGCTGGTGGAGTTGGCCAGGTCCGTGAACAGCAGGACCTCCGCCGCGCCCGCGTCCTGCGCGGCCCGGCTCACCTCGACCGTCGCCGCGCCCGCGTATCCGCGGCCGCGCAGGTGGGCCGGGGTGTAGACGGGTGCCACCCGGATCTGGCCGGCGACCATCGAGGTCAGGCCGGCCATGGCGACGGGTGTGCCATCTGGGGTCTCCCAGAACGTGGCGCCCCCGGAGGCGATGCGCGAGTCGGCCCAGGAGCCGGCGTCCGTGAGTGCGGCCTCTCCGATGGCGGCGGCGAACTCTGCGCGCCAGAGGATGAGTTGCTCGCGGTCCTGCGCACCCGCGACTCGCCCCCGGCCCTGCGGAAACGGTTCCGGTGGAGTGAGCGTGCCGAGGCGGTACAGGCGCTGCCGCTTATGTCGCGTCGTCGTCGCGCCCGTGTGCCGCTGCCACGCCTCGGCGAAGGCGACGGCGGTGTCGTGGTCCGCGCCGACACCGGGGAGAGGGTGGCCGAGACCGGCGAGGCGGGCGGCGAGAGCGTCGGCCTGCTCGGGGGTGAGGGGCGTGAGGTTCAGATGACGCGGCGGGGTGCGGAAGAAGGTGGCGCGCACCTCACCCCCTTGCTCCAGTCGGCCGAAGAGAGGGGCTTCGGGGCCGTACCCGTCCATCCCTCGTGTTCGCAGGGTCTCGGTGACCGTCAGATGGAGGGTGTGCAGCGCGGGGCGCGAGTGCAGGAAGTCTCGGGTACGGGCGAGGAAGTCGTCGAGGTCTTCGGTGAGGTGCCAGTCATCCGGGCGCATGCTTCATGATTTCTCAGGCTGTCCGCGTGCGCCTGCGATTTAGCGGCTGCCTCGCAGCCCCGGCTTCTCATCGATTGCGGACGCGGCCGCCGTCCCGGCATGGTGCGAGGCACCGTCCGCCCGTGCGGATCCCAACACCGACACGTCGGGATCGGCGAAGAAGTCGGCCTTCTCCGATCCGATCACTCCGCGCACGGTCTTCGTTGCCGTGCCCTTGTCCTCACCTTGTCGGCCTGCGACGACGGCGGCCACCACGCCACCGATCAGCAGAACCGCGAGGACTATTCCTGCGATACGTCTCACGCCGGGGAGCGTGCTCCCGGAATTCCACGTTCCCGGGTGTCCGGGGTGAACAGCAGGTAATCGGCCATTCCCGATATGCAACCGGAGTGGGCTGCTCCGGGAGTTGGGACCCCTTTGGGTCCCAAAGGGGTCCCAAAGGGGTCCCAAATGGGCCCGGATCGGGTGCGCTTACGGTCGTGGCCCTCGGCTCTCCGCGTGGTTCACGCCGATGCGGGCGGCCTTTCCCCGCTGACCGCGTCGATGAGCCTTTGCGCGGCCACCGTCGCCCCGTCCGTGCTCATCGCGCCGGCCGCGGCCCGCGCCCGCGCGCCGGTCTCGGGGCTCAGGACCGTGGTGAGCGCGGCCGACAGGGAGTCGAAGGTCGGCGTCGGACCGTCGTGTGCCGCGCCGATGCCCAACTCGGCCACCTGGGCGGCCCAGTACGGCTGGTCCGCGATCTGGGGCACCACCAGCTGAGGCGCGCCGGCCCGCGCGGCCGTGGTCGTGGTGCCGGCGCCGCCGTGGTGCACGACGGCGGCCACCCGGCCGAACAGCGCCTGCTGGTTGACCTCGCCGACGACGAAGCAGTCGTCCCGGTCGTCGACCAGGGCCAACTCGGCCCAGCCACGGGCGAGCAGGACGCGTCGGCCCTGCGCGCGGACCGCCTCGATGGCCACCCGGGCGACGTCCGCCGAGGTGTGCATGGCCATGCTGCCGAAGCCCACGTACACCGGCGGCGCACCGGCGTCCAGGAACGCCTCCAGTTCCTCGGGGAGCGGGCGCTCGTCCGGCAGGATCCACGGTCCGGACTGCACGAGGTCGAGGTCCGTCATGTTCTCCCACGGAACCAGGCTCGGCTCCGCCGCCAGCCACGGCCGGTCGGTGAAGACGTAGTCACGGACGTTGTCCAGCGGTGGCATGTCGAGCGCCGCTCGATGGCTGTTCTCCGCCTTGCCGTAGAGGTCGTTCACGCGCTGGGCGTCCTGCTCCCACAGCACCTTGAGGTCCGTCTCCTCCGGTGGGGACTGCCGACCCGGCCGCCGACCCGGAGGGAAATGGCTCGACGGCAGTCCGAGCGTGTGGAAGCACGCGAACACATAGCGGATGCCCAGATTCTCGGCCACCGACCGTGCGCCGGACGGCATCAGGCCGGTCGCCAGCAGCGCGTCACATCCCTCGGCGGCCGCGGTGAGCGTCTCGAACCGCGCGGCGACCAGTTCGGCCGCGAGCCGGAACGCGTACTCCGCCGACGGCGGCCTCTCCCCGGCCACCACGGAGCGCACCGTCGGGCCGAGCGGTACCAGCGGCAGGCCGACACGAGCCAGCAGCGCCACGAACTCCTCGTCCGGCGGCGCGCACACCCGCACCTGCGCACCGAGCCCGCGCAACGCCACCGCGAGTCCCACCACCGGCTCGACGTCCCCGCGCGATCCCCACGTCGACAACACCACACGCATGTCGCAAATCCCCCATATCCGCAGGTTCTGGCTTCGGTCGACCATCTTGCGGCACGACCGGGGCCTTGCCGCAAGCCCCCCGGTGCGCTATAAGTTGAGAGTGGCAAGGAGTCGGATCTCCTTGCCTTTGCTATTTGCGCACTTTGTCGCCCACTGCGGGTGGACTGTCTCCCTCCGAAGGCGCGACCTGTGAAAATCACCTCGGCCGCGGACGCCGACATGGAAATCTTCCTCGCCGTGCTGGGGGCGTACCTGGGAGAAATCGGTGCGGAAACGACGATTGATCTCTACGTAGACTTCGCTATCACTGAGCCTGAACCTCGCCGTCTCTTCGAGGAGCTGCGGGGTGTCGCCCGTGCTCAGAGCACGAACCCGGGACGCCGCCGCAAAGGCGACCTGTACATGGCCGTACCGCTGGATCTCGCCACGGAAGAGGGCGTCATCTACTTCTCACGACTCGCCCACCGCACCATCGACTGCGAGTCGGTCCTCGACAATCAGTTGATCTTCTCCACGGTGGAGAACGAGCGAATCGTGTGTCTGGAACTCCCGGAGCGGCAGATCGAAGTCCTTGAGCCGAAGGCCCGCCGAGCCGGCGCGACGACCCTGTCTCGCCTTGGCTGACGTGCACGTTGTCCAGCGCGGTTGAGGATGCGCGCGGCCGGCGCGACCTCCACCTCCACCCTGGCGATGACTCCCCGCATCGTCGTGGGGAGGCTGAGTAAGATCCACCGCATGCCCTGGATACGACGCCGTGCGCGTGCTGCCGAGCCGCCTGAGGAACGTCTGCCCGACCTTGAGTTCCTCGCCCTGGTGAAGGCGAGCCTTGAGGCGTACGCGCCGGGTGTCACAGAGGGCGCCGAGCTGAAGGGCAATTCGCTGCTCAGCCCGCGCGGATGGGCGGTGGCCGTGGCGCCGCCCCACCATGGGGGCGGCGGCCACTACGACCTCGTCGCGCTGCCGGACGTGACTGTCCAGCAGGACGTGCCGTGCTTCATGGACTGTGTCGTGGCGATGTCCGGCAATCCCCGGCAGGCGGCCGACGCGTGGGTGCAGACCGCCGGCGCGTGCCTGCTCGAACTCCTCGACCCGCGCGGCCGCTTCGCGGACCACGTGAGCCCCGTTGAGGAGCGCGGCGTTCCCGGCTGGCACTCGATCACCTCCGGTGCGGCCGGCTTCGGGCTCGAAGCCGCCGAGAACCGGCGCCTGCAGACGGCTCTGCTGCTTGCGAACGTGCTGTGCTCTCCGACGCCGGACGCCCGGAGGAGGCCGTCGCGCTCCTGGACCCGACCGTCCCGGCCCACCGGACCGCCCTCGGCACACACCTCATGAGAGCCGGCCGCATCAAAGAAGGCGTGGCCCTGTTCCACCAACCGCCAAGGCCCGTAGAGCCTTTCCGCTGGACCAGCGAGGATCCGGCGTTCCCATGACCATCTCGTTCCGCATCGGCCGAATCCTCGGTGACCGTCCCTTCGCCGAGGTCGGTGATCCCGTCCTCGCCGTCGATGACGAGGACCGTGGCCTGCTTGCAGTGGCAGGCACGTGCGTGGCTGTGGCGGGCATGCAAGAGTTCGGCAGTACAGCGCCGGTCGGCGTCTATGCCACCGATGATCTGGCGTGCCGGGCGCTTCTCCGCGCGCGCTACCCCGTGCACGCGATGGCTTTCCACCCCACGCTGCCCTTCCTTGCGGTCGGCACCGGTAATTACGACGGCGGCTACTTCTTCGAAGGGGAACTGCTGCTGCTGGACCTGGAGGCGGGCACGACCACCTCGCTCATCGAGCACGAGCTCGGACGCCAGGTCCTGGGCCTGGAATGGCTCAGCGAACAAGAACTACGGGTGCTGATGGCCCCGTCCGACGACTGGCAGGACAAAGACGCGTGGAGCGAGGGGCAGGTCGCGGTGGTGTACCGCCCCGACTGGAGGGCCGTACCGCCCCGGTCGCTCACCGGGCACGACCTGGCCGGACCACGGGTGGCTGCCCCGCGAGCCGACCGCCGAGATGATGCCCGCCAGACCGTCTCCGGTCTGAGTACGCACTGGGATCCGCGACGCAACGTCCGCGCGGTCGAGGCACTGTCCGACGGCAGGATCGTGGCGACGCTCGACGGGGTCCGGCTGGAGTCCTGGCTGCCCTCGGGGCAACGGCAGTGGGTTGTTCGTGACGACGCCGGCGGCGGCCGTGACGTGGTGATCGCCGGAGATGAGCGATCGGCTTGGGTCGGTCTGGTGCGGCCTCCGTGGGAGGAACGCGCGCAGGCCGTGCTCCGGCTCGCGCTCCAGGACGGAGCCCAGCTCGACCACCTCACTCCCTCCGGCTCGGTGTCCCTGGTGCGATGCGCTGACGGCCTGCCGGCCCTCGCACCCGCCGGGCAGAGAGGAGAGCGGAGCAGGCTGCGGATCCGGCGTGGCAGCCGGATCTACTTCCGGGAAACCGTTCGCGCGAAGGGCGAACAGCACCTTGGACCGGTTGAAACCTGGCTCGCGGCAGCGGAGTTGGAGTCCATACCGCTTGCCGAACGTCCGCGTGAGCCGACGGCAGCGGAGACCACTCGCTTGTTTCCCTACTCCTGGACGCCAGGTGAGTCCCACTTCGCCGGCCCCGGCGTGGAGACCTCGGACGGTGACCTGATTCATGCCGGCACCGTCTATCACGGCCACGGGTTGCAGCCCGGCGGCTCGTTCGTCGTACGGCGCGAGGTGACCGGCGGGCAGCCGACCTGGGTCTTTCGCGCAGACCGGAAGGCCACGGACCTCGATCACGACACGAAGACCGTCTACGTCACATACGACGACGGCGAGATCGTCGGACTCGACCTCCGGGACGGCAGCGTACGTTGGCGCCGACACCTCACTGTCGGCGCAGTCCCCGTCGTTGCGTCAGCCCTGACAGTTGCCGAGCCCGGACGACTCCTCATCGGCACCACCGATGGACGACTACTGGACTGCTCTACCGTCTAGGCGGTGCCCGCACTGTCCAGGCCCTGGCATCAGAACGCGTTGATGGCAGCAGGTGATGTCGGCAAGCTGGACGCAGAGCCTGCTGTAGTCGACGAGGGACCAGATCGCACAGCCCCATGTCAAGAGCGGTGCAACAGACGGAGGATAGTTAGGGGTTCGGCGCCGGGCCAGGTACTCCTCCAGGAGCCGACGGCTGTCGCTGAAGCTGTACGCCGTGTCGGTAAGGGACAATGCCTCACCCCAGCGACCAAACCCACCGTCAGCGACTTCGAGATACATCCGCTTGAGGAGCGGCGGCATCGGATGCCCGACGGCCTCCTCAAGTTCGGCCACAGCCTCAGGGGGCGCGGGCGGCGGCAGCTCGCCGTCCGCATCCTCTTCTCGGATCCTGTTGATGATCTCGTCGTCGGTCATACCGCCATGCGTAGCAGCTGCCACTGACAGCCTGATCATGCGAGGCGGGGTCGCGCAGCGCATCGCCTTCTGGACCGCCAGTGTGGGCCTGACGCTAGGCGGATGCCTGGTCAAGAGTCTTGTCCGTGGCGCCTGGCCTGGGGACACCGTCGACCGACACGCAGATGCCGAAGACGCGATCACGGCTGGTCCAGCCGTTGATGTGGCCCCGGTTGTTGCTGATCTGAACCCGCTTCCTGGCCGGGTCCACGGACGACACCAAGTGCAGGTACACCGTTCCGGCGACACGGGCCAGGACGATGTCTCCAACCTTCAGCTTTGACGGGTCGACGGGAGCGACGACCACCTGCTGGCGACTGTGAATCAAGGGGACCATCGAGGAGCCACTGGGCCGGAACTTCACGGTCAGTCCGCTGGAAACCCTGTCGGCCACTGCATCCAATGCGCCCATCTGTCGATCGTGGCAGACATGGCGGGCTCACCCCACCGATTTGTGTCCTGCCCTCTCATCAACGAGGCGAACGCTTCCGATGCGGAACCCGAATGTCGCCGTTCGCATGCTCGAACGGGAGCGCTTGTCTCCCGGCGTCGTGTCAGCGGCGCTGAGTGTATGGTCCGTGCGGGTCCACGGGATCAAGCGTCGGTGGAGGCGCTGGGAGGCCGAGTTCACCTGTCCGTGCTGTGGTGAGGGCTGGGCCCGGGACAGGCTGCAAGAGGCTCTGTCTCTGCTCCCGCCGAGAGCCGCCACGGACCTTCGAGTGCAGGTCGAGCGTCTGGACGTGATCCTGCTCGGGCGAACACACCATGAGCCTCTGGCTGATCCGGATTCGGCCTGGTGGCATCGTAGATGTCGACTGTGTCGCTGTCGCTGCCAGCAGCGATCACCAGGCGTCGTCGTTGTGGGCGAGCTTCCAGAGTCGGTCCGAGGACGGGTAGGCGGTGTCGAGGTAGAGCGTCTCGTATCTGTCGTTCTCGGCGTATTGCCTGATGGTCAGGGCGACGTCGCGGTTGAGGACCGGTCGCCAGATCCACCAACCGGTCTGGGTGTCACCGACTCGCTCCGCCTCAAGGCTCCACTTCTGATTGTCCGAGTCGTTGCAGGTCCTCACGGTCACGCCGCCACCGCGGGTGGGGTTCGTGTCGACCGGCTGAAGACACTTGTTCGCGGCCCGGTTCTTCAGCTTGAAGGTCCACTCGCCTTCCGCGTACGAACCGTGGCCGTCCCACGCCTCGGTGGTGAAGGCGAACGCGGGATCGCGCAAGGCGACCGGGACCGAGCCGTCGGTGACATGGTCCAGGAAGAGGGCCAGCCGACCGCCGCTCGCCTTGTTGATGAGGTCCTCGTTCGGGAAGTCGTCGGCGGCCGCAGGGGGCGCCGTTGTAAGGGTCAGCGCGGCGACGGAGATGCCAGTGGCGCAGGCGGACAGGACACGACGGCAAGCTGACATGGTGTTGTCGCCTTTCGCGGGACGTAGGGCTTGGCCAACAGGTCGTGAGGGTTCATTTCCGTTGTTGGGCCACATATCAACGTGGACGCGCCGCCGTTCACTTGAACGGAGTTGCGCCGGGCCACATGGCCTACACGAGAGTTGCACCGATCCGTGACGGCACGGGAAGCGCTGGTCCGGGGCTGCGGCAGGAGACGTCGGGGGCATGGAGCCGACCGACAGTCCTGCGGCGTGAGCAAGCGCTTAGTAGAATCACCGGCGGGTAGTCCACAGGGCAGGGAGGGGCAGTCGTGTCGACGTCAGAAGCCGAGGCCTTCTACGAGCGGGAGGCCGACGATCGGTTCCTCCCCACCGCCAACACCCGGGGACCGTGGGACGTCGGCTCCCAGCACGCGGGGCCGCCGGCCGCGCTGCTCGGTCTGGCCGTCGAGCAGCGGCCGGGCGGACGGCCGGACATGCGGGTCGCCCGGCTCACGTACGAGATCATGCGCCCGGTTCCGCTACAGCCGCTGGCCGTTGCCACGCGCGTGCTGCGCGCCGGGCGCAGCGTCGAGCTGGTGGAGGCGGCTCTGACACCCGACGGCGGGCAGGAGGTGATGCGGGTGACGGCCCTGCTGATGAAGACCGTGCCGGACTCGGTACCGCAGGTGTCACCGGGCCGGCAGGTGCCGGGACCCGGGGCCGTACTCCCGAAGGCGTTCTTCCCGGTCCCGTGGGAGCAGGGCTACCACACCGCCATGGAAGTACGCTTCGCCGCCGGTTCCTTCCTGGAGCCCGGGCCGGGCACGGCGTGGATGCGGATGCGGGTTCCCCTGGTCGCCGGAGAGGAGATCACACCGCTCAGCCGCGTGCTGACGGCAGCCGACTCGGGCAACGGTGTCAGCGCCGCTCTGGACTTCCACCGCTACGTCTTCATCAACGCCGACCTCACCGTCAGCCTGCACCGCCACCCCGAGGGCGAATGGGTCTGCCTGGACGCCCGGACCATGGTCGACGGCGCGGGCATCGGCCTCGCCGAGTCCGCCCTGCACGACGAGAAGGGCCCGCTGGGCCGCAGCACCCAGAGCCTGTACGTGGCCCCGCGTAGCTGACGCAGGCGGCCACGCACCGAGCCGGTGGCCGATGTACTCGGGTGGAACTGAGTACTTGCGCTCTCCCCGGCGACGGTACGAGCCGGAACGCTGGGGCTATGAGCCAAGGAACACTGAAGCCCGTTGCCCAGCTGTTGTCGATCCCCGTGCAGGCCGGGGTCACGGCCGCGTTGTGGGCTGCCTGGCTGGGCTGGGACCAGCATCGCGACGTGCACCCTGACGGTACGACGACCGGTCCGTACGAGGCGTGGCAGGTGATCGGGCTGGTGCTGACGCTGCTGGCACCGGTGTGCTGGGCGGCGGCTCGGCGATACTTCACGGGCGCTGTGCTCGGTACCACGGTGGGCCTGACCGTGGCGGCCTTCTACGACTGGTCGGACGACTCCAGCGGCCTGTTCGTGATCGGTGTGGGGCTGGTCGCGCTGGGAAGCCTCGTCGCGACTTCCGTGGTTACCGCGCTGATCGCCGCTGCCATGCGAGACGCATGACGGATCTGATCGCGATGGCGCGCCGCCCTTTTTTCGAAGCCAGGAGGGTGTGTTTATGGTGGGGCGAGCCAGGCAGCGGCTGGACTCGGTTCGGTTTCCGGCATTCCCCGTCACGGGACGTTGATTTCAGTCCAATGAATTTTTGCGAGACCTGTCATCCGAAGTGCCCAATAAAAGTTGCGCCACTCGAACGGCGGACGTGACATGCAACCGCTTGTCGTGTCCGGAAGCCTAGGATCCGTCACCGGACAGCGGGACATCGTCGCCTTGCCCGAGACGGGCGGGCCGATTCGAGGACCGAAGGAGACGGGATGTCGCATGGCGCAGGTAGAACTCGTTGGAAGCGCTTCGCGGCGATTCTGGTTCTCGGCGTCGCGTCCAGCGCGACGGTCGCCGTTGCCATGGCAGAGGGAGTACTCGCCGCCTCGTTCTTCATCTCCGGCCAGAAATTCCAGGTAGCCGCGGACAAGATGGTCACCCGAGGAGTCAGCATCTACGGCATGGTCGACGTGACCAGCCAGCGCGAACTCGTGCCCGTCGTCGTCACGGGAGCCCGGCACGCGAAGATCACCGGGCTGTGCCAGTCCGTTCTGATCGATGTGCCGGTGCTGGGCCCGCAGACGCTGCGGGTCACCGGCGGCAATGTACGGCCGGCACAGGCATCGAACCTGTTTCTCGACGCGACGAGCCAGACGGCCGATGAGGTGGATTTCACGAGCCTGGACATCGGCATCGCGACAGGGGAGATCACCAAGGGATTGATCAATCCCGGGGACAGGCACTCGCGGTTCTTCGACCCCAACGGTGTGGGCCAGCAGGCCGACTCGTCCACCCTGATCAATGTGCACTGGACCGCGGTCGCGGTCACCGCCGGCACGTTCAGCGTTCCCGGCCTGCGCACCCAGGTCGAGCAAGGCCGCCACGAGTGCTTCTGAGCCCACCACAGGGGCTTGTGAGCCTTGTGCGCGGAGTACGGGATGAGCGGGCCGCCGTCGGCCTCACACGCTCACACGCTCGAAGCGGACGCCGCAGTGCCGATCAGGGACGGGACACGTGATCACCAACTTCTTGGGCCGGAAACGCGAACTGCGCGTTGCGGCGGCAGACTTCCGATACAGGTTCAGAATCTGGCGAGGCGTACGACCCTTCTGGGCCGCGCTGTTCACGTTCATGGCCGGCCTGCCGATCCTGTATTGGCCTTACGCGCACCTGGACTTGAACGGCATTCCACTGGCCCTGTCGACTACGTCCGGCGCCGGATCCCTGGTGATCGGCCTGCTCTTCATGGTCCTCGGGTTCGGTCTCTGCTACCGCCCCGCACTTCGGGTATTCGCCGGCATCGCCACCCTGTTGCTCGCCCTCATTTCCTTTCCCGTGGCGAACTTCGGCGGCCTGTTCCTCGGACTGTTCTCCGGCCTGATCGGCGGCTCTCTGGCCTGTTCCTGGATGCCAGCCGTCTCCGCCGAGCCGTCGGCCACGACGACGGAATCCCTGTCCTCGGTCGACGCGGCAGCAGAGAGCCGACGAGACATCTGACAATGGCGCGACGCGCACCGTGGCCGCGCACTCGCCTCGCCTCACCCGGCCAGCGCCTGCCCGAAAAGGCGACACCGACCCTGCCCGACATCCCGGCCGCAGTGAGCGGCCCGGATGCGGCGCTGAGGTCGGTGTCGCCCCGGCGCTTCTACCAAGCCACCGGCAACTCCAGCGGAAAACGCCTGATCGTCGCCGTGTCCCACCGCAGCTCCTCCGGCGGCACGGCGAGCCGCAGCCCGGGGAACCTCTCCACGAGCCGCCCGATGGCCACTTCGAGTTCCGCCATGCCCAAAGGCATCGCGATGCACCGGTGGCCACCCCAGCCGAACGTCATGTGCGGAGCGCTGGGCCGGTCGGGGTCGATGACGTGTGGGTCTTCGTAGCGCTCGGGGTCACGGTTGGCCGTCAGGTACGACACGTGGACGAAGTCGCCCGCCCGGATGAGAGCACCGTCCAGCTCCACGTCCTCAAGGGCCACCCGGGGAATTCCGACCCCCTTGCGGAACGGGATGCAGCGGAGCATTTCATGCAGGACATCGGTCAGCGTCTCCGGCCGGCTCCTGAGGCGTTCCATCAGGCCGGGACGCGTCAGGAGCAGGTAGGTGATGTCGCTGATGTGGCAGGTCGCCGTGTCCTGGCCACTGAGCGCCAGCATCAGCGTCATGACCGCCAGTTCCCTGTCGTCGAGCTGCTCCTTGCCCTCCCGCGCCGCGGCCATGGCGCTGATGATGTCCTCGCCGGGCGAGTGGCGGCGCTGCTCGACGAGTTTGGCGAAGTAGGCCGTCAGGTCGGCCTTCGCACTCGCGGCGGCCTCCTTGTTGTCCGGGCCGACGACGAGGAGTTGGTGCACCGACTCCTGGATGCGGGGCCATTCCTCCTGCTCGATGCCGAGGAGGTCCAGGACGGTGTGCTGGGGAAGCGGGTCGGAGAGGAACTGGACCAGATCGGCCGGCGGTCCCTGTCTTTCCATGGCGTCGAGCAGGAGGTCCGTGAGCCGGGTGATCCGGGGCCGCATGGCGTCGACCTGCGGCTGAGTGAAAGCCTGTGAGGCCAGGTGGCGGACGCGGCTGCTCTGCGGCGGGTCCATCACGTTGATCGACTCGGGCGAGACGATGGGCTCCGGCGTCATGCGGGGGTAGTTGAGGCCGATGATGCCCGCCCGACTGAAGCGATGGTCGGTGGTCACCTGTTTGACGGATTCGAAGCCGGTGATCAGCCAGGCGTCCGCATCGCCGTAGGGGAGCCGGATGCGTGCGGGGGTATTGCGACCCATCAGGTCCGCGAGCACAGGGTCGAACTCCAGGGCTTCGCTGAAGTCGAATGGGCAGGTGATTGCCTCGTTGTTCGCGGTCATCGGTGGGCTCCTCCGGGATGGGTACGACGTTGGTGGCGTCCACAGCCCGGTGTATGGCCGCGGTGGGCCTGACGGGATCGCCGTCGGCCCAGTAGTGGACGAAGTGCAGGCGTGGTTCGTCGGTCGGGTTGTGTTCGGGCACCTCGACGAGTTCGACGCCGCCACACCGCAGGGCCGCGAGGACGGGCCGGAGACCTCGTTGGCGATCATCGAAGCACGAGAGACCGCATGGCTCGGTGACCAGCACCGTCACATGCGGCCAGCTGGGCTAAGCAGCTGCCGCCTTTGGAGTCGGGCGGGAGGGCAGCTCGCCGCGCGAGTCTGATCGCGTCCCTTCGGGCGGCCCAGGGTTCTGACTGGCGCTCACGCCAGAACACCTGTCCGCACGGTGCGATGATCTGCGCATGGACTTCGTGGCCGAGCTGGCGGTACTGGCGGTGACAGGAAGAATGGGATCCCTGAGCTACGGTGCTTCCCTGCCCGACCTGGTCGCCGCCTACGGCGAACCCGTGGCGTACGGGCGCGTCCACAAGCAGTCCCGCCGGCCGCACTGGTTCGGCTTCGGCAGCCTGCAGATGGTCTTCTGCCGATGCCGCCGACTGGACTCCATGATCATTCCAGCCTGGCGCGAGGAGCTGGAACTCCCCGGTCCCCGGCCCCGGTGAGCTGCGAAAGGTCGACTCCCGCATCACCGAAGGGGCCCTGGCCGCCGCGATCACCGACGTCGGCGGTCGCTGGCGGACCGTGGAGTACGAAAACCTCACGAACCAGCGGAGCCTGGAGACCGAACCGATCAACGACGTACGTGTGGGTTTCGCCTTCACCGACCGGCAAAGCTACGACTCGCCGCCGCTCGACGACTGGATCCTGAACAAGGTCGATGTCCGGGGCTTCGCCCACGGCCCATGCCCCGAACCTGATCGCAGCCTCCCCGACGACGGCTACGGCGTCCAGGAGCCGTCCGGCAGTTGATGGGCTGAGCCGGTCACAACCTGCTCTCTGACATCGCGTCCCGTTCCGGCCCGATCGTGGCGGACCAGCTGGCCAGCAACTTCAGGGCGTCCTCGGCGGCTGATTCGGGTGGCGCGCTGTAGACGACCACGCTCAGGCCGCTCTCGTCCGGCAGGCTCATGGTCTCCTGATCGAGTTCCAGGTCGCCGACGACCGTACGACGCGGGCGAGGAGTGCTGGGGCGACAACCCGCCGTTCGGGACACCGGTCTTCGTGCTCACGCACCGTCATCGGCCGACCCTGGTCAACGAGGTGGCACCACCTTCACCTTCGTCACCGACGGCATCCACAGCGCCCTCGACCAGGCGAAGGCTGCCGCCGGCGACAAGAACGTCGACATCGCGGGCGGTGCGAGCACGGTGCAGCAGTACCTCGGAGAGGGGCTCATCGACGAGCTGCCACTGCACGTGGTGCCCCCCCCTCTTGGGCGACGGGCTGCGGCTCTTCGAGGGACTGGGCGCCGGTCTGCGACGTCTTGAGCCGATCCAGATGGTCGACACACCCCTCGCCACGCACCTGAAGTACCGCTTCGTGAAGTAGCCGCTCACGGACAAGGCCCGCCACGGACCGGCCACCCGCCCCTCAGCATCCCTGCCCCCCTGGCGTTACCCCTCCCAGCAGCGTGACGTGCCAGGATCCCGATGAGAACCGCACCGGCCCGGCCTCAGGCAGGGACGTCCATGAGTTGGGTGCCGATCACCTTCAGGAGCTGCAGGTTCTGGTACGCGCTGGAGCCCGGCTCGGCGGTGAAGAGCACCACTTGTTGGTCGCGGTCCGGGACGCTGAGGATGTCGAAGTCCAGCTCGATCCGGCCCACTTGCGGATGGTGGAAGACCTGCTGCGCGTGGTGGTCGATCTGGAGTTGCTGCGAATTCCAGAGCTCGGCGAACTCCGTGCTGCCGGCCAGGAGTTCGGCGATGAGGGAGCGAAGCTCGGCGCTGTCCGGGTACTGGGTGGTGGCCACCCGGAGATAGCTGACGGCACTCGTCAACAGGCGCCCGCGGTCGGTGATCCCGTACGCGTCGCCATCGCCGTCCGTCCGCAGGAAGATACGGCGCAGGATGTTGCGGTCCGAAGCCCGAACGGCCGAGAAGTCCTCGAAGAGGTCGGCGGCCAGCGGGTTCCACGCGATGATCTGGCAGGTGTTGTCCACCACGAGAGCGGGTGTGTCGGCGAGGCGTTCCAACAGGGCGGTGGTGGAGGGGGCGACCTCGCGCGACGGCAGCCGGTCCCGATCGTGCTCCAACTCGCCGGCCAGGGAGAAGAGATGTGCCCGTTCCTGATCGGACAGGCGCAGCGCACGAGAGATCCCTTGGAGCACCTGGCGCGAGGGGTGCCGTCCACGGGCCTGCTCCAGGCGGCTGTAGTGGTCCGTGGAGATGTGAGCGAGCTGGGCGACCTCCTCCCGCCGCAGCCCCGGCGTGCGGCGCCGGGACCCCCGCGGCAGACCGACATCCTCCGGCCGAATCTGCTCTCGCCGGTTTCGCAGGAACGCGGCCAGCGCGTGCTTGTCCATGGCTCCACGGTACGGCCTCGCCTCGCCGCGGACGGCGGCCAGCCACGGACCGGCAGTCCCTGGATAAGCCCTCGCCGGCCCTGAACGCTGATCAGCGGTGGCCCCGCAACCGACGGCCGCCGTTGACAACGAAGGACATGATCATGCGGATCTTTCTGACAGGCGCGAGCGGCTACCTCGGCGGGGTCGTCACCGAGCATCTGATCGCCTCCGGTCACCAGGTGAGGGCACTGGCCCGATCTCTTGCGGCGCGCGACCGAGTCACGAAGCTGGGCGCGGAGGCGGTGCCCGGGAGCCTCGCGGACACCGACACGCTCCGCCTCGCCGCCGAGGAAGCCGATGCCGTCGTACACGCCGCGGTGGACTTCACCCATCCGGCCATGCATGAGGTGGAGCAGCCCGCGCTCGCGGCCATGCTCGCCGGACTGAAGCCGGGCAATCCATTCGTCTACACCAGCACGGGTCTCGTCTACCCCGACGGACATGGCGTGGCGGCCGACGAGGACACCCTGGTGGAACCCGAACTGTCGGCCCAGCCGTACAAAGTGCTGGGCGAGCGACAGGCACTGGCTGCCGAGGGGCCGGCGGTCACGGTGATCAGGGCCGCGCTGATCTACGGACGAGGCGGCACCGCGCTGCTCCAGGGGCTGATCGCGAACGCGCGGGAGCAGGGAGTCACCGCCTACATCGGCGACGGCAACAACGAGTGGAGCTCGGTGCACGTCGACGACCTCGCCCGCCTGTATGTCGCCGCGCTGACCAGGGCCGAGCCGCGACTTGTCGTCAACGCCGCATCCCGGAGCGGTGCCTCCATGCGGGAGATCGTCGAGGCGGTGGCCCACATCACCGAGGGCCGCGCGCTGTCCATCACCATGGAGCAGGCCCAGCAGAAGATGGGCCCCTTCGCCGGCGTGCTCACCCGCTCCTCCCTGATGGATCCCTCCCGCGCCGAGCAACTGCTCGGCTGGAAGCCGTCCGAGCCCAGTCTCCTGGACGAACTGCGCTCCGGGTCGTACGCAGCTTCCGCCGGCCGCTGACCACAATCGGCCGCGTTCCCCAACGCGTTGCCCGCACCAGGGGAGCGCGGTATCTTCCCGGCTCCGGTCGGCGGGTTGCGTGATCCGCACTGTTCCGAACGACCCACAGGGGTCGCGTACGGGATCGTCACCGGGGCTCGTTACCATGCGCTACCGGTCGCGCCCGAGGCGGAGCAGACCGTTTCCGGAGGGGGATACCTGTGTTCGTGCTGTCCATCCTGCTGCTCATAGCGGCGGTCGTGCTCTTCTTCGTCGGTCGCGCACGCTCGGCCGGGAGTTGGAAGCTCGGGGCCGTGCTCAGCGCCGTGGCGGGCGTGCTGGCCGGCGTCTTCGCGTGCGTCTATGTCGTGAGCGCCTACGAGGTCGGCGTTCCGGTTACCTTCGGCAAGGTCGGCACGCCACTCACGTCCGGCATCCACGTGAAGTCGCCGTTCACCGAGGTCACTTCGTATTCCACCCGTCCGGTGGACCTCAACCTCTATGACAAGGACGTGGTCGAGGTCCGCTCGTCGCAGGGCGGTGTGCTGTACGCGGACGTCACCATCAAGTGGGCCGTCATTCCGGGGAAGGCGGTCGAGCTGTACCGGCTGGCGGGCAGTGAGGACGCCATCCAGGCGCGCCTCGTGCTGCCGGACAGCCGCGAGATCATTCGAAACGTCTTCGCGAAGCACACCAGCGAGGAGGGGTACGCCTCTGCCCGCGAGCAGATCGGCTCGGAGATCGAACGGCTCATCAAGGAGCGCCTGGCCCCGCGCGGGATCGACGTCACGGCCGTCAACCTGCGCAATGTGAGGCCGTCAGACAAGCTGCAGGATCAGATCGACAAGAAGATCCAGCAGGAGCAGGCCACCGAGCGGGCCGTCGAGGCGTCGCGGACGGCCAAGGCTGAGGCGGAGCGCAAGCGGATCGAGGCGGAGGGCATCGCCCGCGCCAACAAGATCATCGAGAAGTCCCTGAGCGACAAGGTGTTGTACAACCAGTGCCTGGATGCCTACCGGGAGGCCGCCAAGGCCAACCCCGTGTACGCGGTGCCGTGCGGTACGGACTCGGGCGGCACGCCGGTCATCGTGAACAACAGCAAGAACTAGTCGGCACCTCGGCTACGCCCGACAGGGTCATCGAGGCGGGGGGGGGGGGGACATGTCTGAGCCGCGTGGCACGGGGGACTCTGTCGGCAGGCCGGGTCGGCGGCGGTCCCCTGGGGGCCGGCCCGGCTGAGGTTCCCCCGGTCCAGGCAACGTGCTGGGGGAACCGCTGTACGTCGGTCACAGAGCGCCGGTCTCGCATATGCGGCCGGCGACGTCGCGGAGTTTGGTGTTGGTCTCCTGCGAGTAGCGCCGCAGCACGTCGAAGGCCTGCTCCTCGGTCAGGTTCCGGCTGCCCATGAGGATGCCCATGGCTTCTCCGATGGTGTGGCGGGTGGCCACGGCCCGTTCCAACTGGGCGTGGGTGCGGGCGCTGGAGAAGGCGACCGCGGCGTGGGAGGCCAGCAGCCAGTCGGCGGTCTCGCTGGTGCCGGTGAACGCGCCGGGCCGGCGGGAGTAGATGTTGAGCGCGCCGAGGTCCTCGTCCTCGGTGAACAGCAGAAAGCCCATCATGCTGCCCAGGTGCAGCCGGCGTGCATGGGATGCGTAGTCGGGCCAGCGCGACTCCTCGGTGGTGAAGTCGGCGATCCTGAAGACGCGGTCGTCGCGATGGTCGCGGGCCGCTTCGAAGCACGGTCCCTGGCGCAGCCGCTCCTGGAGTTGGTCGCTGTCGATGACCACCTGGTCGGTCGGGGCGAGAGTCTCCACGCGTGTGCCGTGCAGGACCAGAATGCCGGCGGCATCACAGCCGTCGACCAGTTCGGTGGCGGAGTGGGTGATCCGCTCCAGAGTGGCCTGTACCGAGTCCTGTGCCAGCAGGTCACGTGCCATGGTCGCCATCTGCTCGGCGAACGTACGCCAGTCCGTGTCCATGCTGTCCTCCGCTACCGGTCCGGGCAGTCCCTTGCCTCCCTACCCGCCCTCCACCACGTCATGGCACGGTGGCGCGCTTGGGCCGTGGGTCAGTGCGGGTGATCGTGATGCTCGTCGTGGTCATGGTGGTCATGGTGGTCGTGGCCCGGGGGACGTTGTGCGAGGTCTTGGGCGCGGGTCGTGATCTCGTCCCTGGACACGGTGCGCATGTCGGCGAGTACGTCCTCCAGGGCGGCCAGCCAGAGCCGGTAGTAGTTGTACGGCTCGTCCGCCGCCGAAGCCTCCCACGCCGCGATCCGGGCGATGAGCGCGGCCTGGAAGTCCGGCCAGGTGAAGGCGCCCGCCTCGTACAGCGTGACGGCCATGCCGAAGGCACGGCTTTCCCACGGCTCGGCGAACACCAGCTCACCGTTGGAGCGAGGCGGCGCGGCCGGTCCCACGATGTCCAGCGGCGCGCTCACGGTGCCTCCACCTTGGCAACGCCGACCATCGCGTCCCGGGTCACCAGCGGCACGAGTTCTTCCTCGGCGAGGTGCTCGGTACCGGCCGGCCGCTCGGGCAGCACCAGCCAGCGCACCTCGCTGGTGGAGTCCCGGACGGTGATCTGCACGTCGTCGTCGAGTCCGAGTCCCATCTCGGACAGCACCGTGCGCGGCTCCCTCACCACCCGCGCACGGTAGGCGGGGTCCTTGTACCAGCTCGGCGGCAGGCCGAGCACAGGCCACGGGTAACAGGAGCACAGCGTGCACACCACCACGTTGTGGGTGGTCGGGGTGTTCTCCACGACGACGATGTGTTCGCCCTGCGGCCCCGAGAAGCCCAGTTCCTTGATGGCCGCGGTCCCGTCCTGGAGCAGGCGCTGCCGGTAGTCCGGGTCGGTCCACGCCTTGGCGACCACCTTTGCCCCGTTGAGCGGGCCCACGTTGGTCTCGTACTCGGTGATGATCCCGTTCATCACCTTCGGGTCGATCAGGCCCCGTTCGGTGAGCAGTTGCTCAAGCGCCTCGGTGCGCAGCGCGACGGGGACGGTCTCGTCCTGGCCGCCATGGGTGGTGGTCATGCGGTGGTCTCCAGGTAGCTCTCGTACATCTCCACGGTGAGGGCGAAGCGTTCGGCGTCGGCGCCCCACACTTCGCGGGAGTCGAACCGCACCGTGTAGACGTACTGGGGGTTCTCGCCCAGGAAGTGCGCGTTGGTGTCGGGCAGTACGTGGGCGGGCTGGATGACCTCGACGACGCCGATGTGTCCCCGGACGTAGCCCGGCAGCCGGGTGTGCCCGGGTACGGACACGTTCTTGGCGCGTACGCGCCCTCCGACGGCGAAGGCCGGAGCGGTGTCCACGGAACGCAGCGAGCCTTCCGCGGTGGGCGCGTAGTGGGGTCTGGCGGGCTCGGGGATCGGCGGTTCCGTGACGTGTTCGCCGCGCAGGTTGCGCGCACGGGCCTCGATCGCTCCCGGCGCCAGGATGGAGCGCTCGGTGAGCATCAGCTCGCCGCCGTTGAACCAGCGCCCGAAGTAGCCGTCGTCCAGGTAGGCGGCTCGGTCCAAGCGCTCCAGCGCGTGCCGGAAGGCGTCCGTGTTGACACCGCCGCAGGCGAGGCGGCTGGAGAGAATCGCCAGCGCGAACGCCTTGCGCTGCCAGTCCTCCGCGAAGACCGGTTCATCAGGTCTCGGTGGATGAACGGGCCCCCATCCCTGGGTGCCGCCCATGTCGGCAATACCATCCATGGCATAACCTCTCATTTGCCCGCAATAGCAGACATAACAACTCGAATTCTATTTGGCTCACGCCCGCGGCGTCACGGCGCGAGCGTGCTCCGATCCGCTGGTTGGGGTCTCTGTCGCCGAGGTGCCGACCCCTTGCCTCCACTGCCGAATCCGTTGGTCTACTTCACGACGCCGAGGTTCGTACCCCAGAGCTGGCTGTCGGGGACGTGGGCCGGGTTGCCCATCAGCTTGCGCACCTGGATCTGCGCAGGCAGATGCTTGTTCGAGCGTGCGTGGCTCCAATGGCCGTGATTTCCGCGACCATGGCCCCAGTGGCCGAGGCCCCGCTGGGCGTGGCTCTGGTAGGTCATCGCGAACGGGTGCCTGAAGTCCGACGTGGATCCGTTGACCAGCGGGAAGTAGTTGTCGGCCGCGGTCGCGGGCGAATCCTGGGTGTCGAGGATCCACACCGTCTTGCCCGGAAGGCCGCACGACTGCAGGGTGAGCCCCTCGTTCTGGTACGCGGTGGTGGCAAGGCCCACGCACAGGCCGCTGGCCTTGCCGAAGGGGGCGTACTGGATCTGCGCCGCGCGGAGGTCGCCGTAGTGGCGGTTCACCTCGGACGAGACCAGGTGGGCCTTGTAGAAGTCGGACACCTTGCCGACGCGGGGGAGGAAGTCCTCCGCCGGGTTGGAGCTGCTCGCGCGCTGCAGAACCGTCGGCTGGCCGACCTTCGCCACCCCCTGGTGGACGGTCTCGACGAAGCGCGGGTGGTCCGCGGTGCCGAGCTTCTTGTTGTAGATGTCGATGCAGTGTTCGCCGCACTGCGGAGTCGCCGCACTCGCGGACACCGTCCCCGCGGCGATGGCGCCGCCGACCAGCAGGACTGCCGCCGCGGCGGAGAACCCCTTGTTCTTGATGGACATGGTCGATTCCCTCTCATGAAGCGCAGCCGCACGCCACGTGCGGCTGCTGTGCTGTGGCGGGACGGCTGGGGCGTGCCCACCAGCCGATAGGAGCATATGCTCGTATTGGGATCGTCGGCAAGGGTGAGTCGCCGCGTCGACCTGTTCATGGATCACCGTAGATGCGTCTGACCTGGCGCTTTGCGATGAGAGTATGTGCTCCTATCATGAGTGGAGACGCTCGGGAGGGCATGATGGTCGCTACGCCGGCGAACGCCGAGGATTCGTGCAATAACCTGGCTCTTCGCAAGGCGGCCCGGTACATCGGCGCGACGTACGACAAGGCTCTGGCCTCGGTCGGTCTCCGTGCGACGCAGTTCAGCATCCTGCAGAAGCTCAGTGCCCATGGGGAAATGACGATCACCAATCTCGCCGAGATGATCGCCATGGACCGCACGACGATGGCTTCGAACCTCAAGCCGCTGGCGCGGGAGGGTCTGGTGACCGTCGAGCCGTCGGCGGCCGATCGTCGCGCCCGGATCGTCACGATTACGCCGGAGGGCGTCTCCCGGATGAAGGCGGCGCTGCCGCTGTGGCAGGAGATGCAGGCTCAGTTCGAGGAGCGCTTCGGGGTCGACGACGCGGCCCGCTTGCGCGCGGCCCTCGAAGCTGTTCTCCAGACCGGCTTCACACCTTGGGCTGAGTGAGATGCGCCTCCTGCGGCACCGCTGCTCGGTGTAACCCGGCTGCCGGTGGGGGCGTCGGCCGTCGTGGGCTGCCGGCTGTGATCCGGGATCCCCTCTTGCCTCCTCGTTGATACGAGCATATGCTCCTATTGAGGGTTGCGGCCCTGATCCCGCAGTGGGCCCCGTCGCCGCCATCCGCCATCCGCCATCGCTTCTCGCGAGGGCGAGGGCCCGTCAGCGCCGGCTGCGCTGCCCCCACTGGCTGTTGCTGGAATCGCCGCCCGGTGGAGCGGCATCCGTATCCCGCACACGCCTCGTACGCACACGCCCCGTGTGATCGACGTTCACCCCCCAGTCCCAGAAGGAGCTCCAGCCATGGATGCCAGCACACTCGTCCTCATCGCCAACGCGGGCGGCGTCGGCCGCACGGTCCTGGAGCAACTCCGTGCGGACGACGTGCCGGTGCGCGTGATGGTCCGACAGGAGGACGACCGTGCGGCCGGGCTGCGTGCGCTCGGCGCGGAGGTGGTCGTCGGTGATCTCACCCGGCCCGAGACTGTCGCCGCAGCCCTGGAGGACGTCGGGCGGATGTACTTCGCCATGCCTGTGTCGCCCGACCATCTGCTGGCAACAACGGTGGTGGCTTCCGTGGCCCGCGCATACGGGAAGCTGGACGGCCTGGTGGGCCTGTCGCAGATGACGGTGTCCCAGATGACCGCCACCAGCACCGGCGAGTCGCATCAACAGCGGCTGCACTGGCTGGCGGAGCAGGTCCTGAACTGGTCGGGCCTGCCGGCCATCCATATCCGGCCGACGTCGTTCCTGGACAACCCTCTGTTCACCACGCTCGCGGCACGGTCGATCCAGACCGATGGCACCATCTCACTGCCCTTCGGCACCGGGCGCACCTCGCCGGTGTCCGTGGACGACGTCGCCCGAGTAGTGGCCACCGTGCTGCGTAGCCCGGCCCCGCATGTCGGGCGCGTCTATGAACTGACGGGGCCCCGCACCGTCGACATGGCAGAGATTGCTCAGGAATTCTCGCGGGCACTGGGGCGTCCGGTGTCCTATGCGGACGTGCCGTTGGACCGGTGGCGGGAGGAGATCCTCGCGAAGGTGGGCCTGCCGCCGCACGTCGAACAACACATCGCCACCATGGGTCGTCTCCATCAGGAGAACCGCTACGACCGCACCTCCGACGATGTGGAACGTGTGACGGGCGTACCCCCTCAGACGATTGAGGCTTTCGTGGCCGCGCGCAAGGACTTCTACCTGGGCTGAGTACGAGGGGGCGGAGCCGACGGTTGCTCGGACGCCGTACCTCGGTCCCTTCCTTTGACGATGCGGCTGGCAGGGCGAGTTGCCGCCACGCAGTTGGGGACGGCAAGTGGAACGGGGGGACGCGCACGAGTGCCCCTTGCCACACTGTCCCCGATTCTGACCAAGCACGCTGTGCGGGTTGGGCGGTGAGTGTGAGGGAACGGCGGCCGACGCGATGGCGTCGTCTCGCGGCGCTCATGGTGTTGGCTGCGGTACTCCTCGCCGGGGCTGCCTGGCGTCTCACCGACCTGTACAACGCGGAGCCCGAGTTTGCTGTCGTCTCCTCCAAGTCCTCCCTCCTCGGGACCTGGAAGACAGAGGACGGCAACACCGGGCAGGTCGAGCTTGCCGCCGACGGACGGTTCTCTGCCGTTGAGCTGCCAGTCGATACCTCGTCGGGCGGGGCGCTCACCGGCGCGGGAAGTTGGTCGCTCGATGACCGTGGAGGGTCCGTGATTCTCACGCCGGATCATCGTACGGCGGGCATGAGCCAGGACGCCGACCTGGCTGTCGTCCGCGCCGACGGCCACGTGAAGCCATGTGTCACCTCTGGTTCGCCGGGAGTCCTGTGCGACGCGCTGCTGCGGCTTGCCGCGGGGCCACGGTGACGCAAGGGCTGACGGGGCACTGGCACTGCTGCTGGTTCGGCGGCCGGTCACGCTCGACATCGCGGCAACCGCGCTGCTCATTGTGGCGGCCGTCGTAGTCGGCATCGACGGCAGCGCTCGATTCCGGGCCTGGGGCCTGCGCCGGGTTGCCCGGCGCTGACACCAGTTGCCTCAGAGTTGTTGGCCGAGTTCACCGAGCAGCGGGTGTTCGTCGCCGATCGGCGCTTGACCTCAAGTCGGGTTCAGCTTCTACGTTCGTGGCCGTCGGTAGCCATCAGCCAACCCGGGAGGCATTTCCATGGCCGCGACCACCGTTCCCGAGCATTACCGCAACGCCGTGATCGCACACGTGATGATCGATGGGGCCGCGAAGGCGATCGGCTTCTACAGCAAGGCGTTCGGGGCCGAGGAACTGTTCCGTGTGGGCCGGCCGGACGGGCGCATTCTGCACGCGGAGATCAGCATTCAGGGGTCCACCATCATGCTGGGCGATGCCGAGGGTCCGATATTCGCCGCACCGACCAGCCTCGGCGGTACGACCGTGGGGTTGCACGCCTTCGTCGAGGATGTCGACGTACTTGCGCAGCGGGCCGTCGCTGCCGGCGCGGAACTTCTGCAGCCGCCGACCGATCAGTTTCACGGCGACCGCACGGCCATCCTGCGGGATCCCTACGGACACGTCTGGGTCTTCCTGACCCACGTAGAGGACCTGACCCCGGACGATATCGCTCGTCGGGCTCAGGCACTCATCGCTGAAAGCTGAGTCATCGGACTGGTGCTGGTGACGCGCGGCCGAAAGAACTCCACGCTTCACGGGAGTTGTGCGGGGTAGGGCTCGTCGAAGTCGGCCGATCGGTTCACCTTCTCCCAGGTGGTCGCCTCCCTGAGCTGGCCGTGGGAGTAGTCCAGCGCCATGGTCACGGCGTTCACGCCCAGCAGGAGATGGCTCGGGATCTCGTCGCGGCGTACGGTCCGCACGATGATCTCGGCTGCCCGGCGAAGGTCTCCGGCCGCGCCTTCCGCGGCCTGTCGCACACGGCGGTTCATCGCGCCGACCGTCTGGTCGTAGGCGTCGGGGATGTCGTGGACCGTCATGGACGAGCCGGCCCAGTCGGTGGCGAAGCCGCTGGGTTCGACGACCATGATCCGCACGCCGAACGGCGCGGTCTCCGTGGCGAGGACGCGACTGAACCCGTCGACCGCGAACTTGGCCGCTTGGTACGAGGCGATGCCCGGCGATCCGCCGACCCGCCCCCTGACGGAGGAGAACTGCACGACGGTGCCCGCCCCCTGCCGACGCAGGGTGGGGAGCGCGGCCTTCGTGACGTTGTAGACGCCCCAGAAGTTCGTCTCGAACTGGGCGCGGTAGTCGGCGTCGTCCGCGGTCTCGATGGGCGACACGTTCGCGTACCCGGCGTTGTTCGCGATCACGTCGACGCGCCCGAAGCGTGCGACGGCCGCCTCCACGGCCTCGCGGGCCGTGTCCGCACTGGTGACGTCCAGAGTGAGGGGGAGGACGCGGTCGCCGTACTCACTGAACGCTTCCGCGAGGGCCTCGGGGCGCCGGGCCGTGGCCACGACACGGTCGCCGGCCTCCAGGGCGGCGGCGACCAGCTCGCGGCCGAGGCCGCGGGCTGGTCACCGAGCACCTGAGCTGGCGCTGGGTGTGCTATGTCAACCTGCCCGTTGGCATCGTCGCCCTACGTCACCTTCACCGAAATCGCCGCGGTCGTGGGCATGCACAAGTCAGCGCTGCTGCGTTACTTCGAGACGAGAGAGCAGGTCTTCCTCGAACTGACCGCGGAGGGCTGGCGGCAGTGGTCCGCCGACCTGCGCGGCGACCTCGAACGCCGGGCGCACGCCACGCCGGCCGAGGTCGCCGAGGTCATCGCCGGCACGCTGGCGGCGCGCCCCATGTTCTGCGACCTGCTCGCCCAGGCGCCCCTGAACCTTGAGCGGAACGTGTCGATCGAGTCGGTGCGGTCCTTCAAGCTGGTGACGCTCCACGAGATCGAACTGATCGACGGCGAACTGCACCGCCCGCTGGGGCTGATCGAGCTGCAGACCGTCGACACCATCGCCACGGCGACGAGCCTGGCGGGGACGCTGTGGCAGATGGCCACTCCCGGCCCCCGCCTGCGAGAGCTCTATACCAGCGACCCCCGGCTCAGTCATGCCGTCATCGAGGTGGAACCCCGCCTGATCCGCGTCCTCGCCGCTTTTCTCACCGGCCTCGGCGTGGGGTCGCGCGCCGCGAACGCCTGAGGCGTGTGCGCCGTCTCCTCGGCTGCATCGAGGCCCAAGGAGCGACGCCGATGGGGGCTGGGGGGTGGGCGGGGTGTCGTACCGAAGTCCGTCGGGCCATTGCCTGGGCCCGACGGAGGTGAATGGTCGTCAGGTAGCCTTGCCGGGAAGGGTGTTGATGTCGATGACGGCGCGTTGAAGGTCGCTCTGCGGCCTGTGGCCCAAGTCGTCGATCGCAACGATGTTCATGTTGCGGGCCAGTTCAGCTGCTCGCCAGTCCGTCCGCAGCTTGGTGACCAGCTGAGGGTTCAGGCCATTCGCGAGGTACATGAGGTAGTTGTCCCGGACCGAGGCGGGGAAGAACGGCGACAACAGCCGGATCAGGAACAGCTGCGGTATCTGCAGATCCGGCTGGACGATGCTCGCCAGCACGAAGAACCGGCCGGCGTCCGCCCCGGGGTCGCGGGCGAGGGCAGCCTGGTTCAGGGACAGCGTCTGGTCGTAGATCGGCTGTGGCGGGCTGCCGTTGAAGAAGGCCTTGAGGATCTCCCACCAGGACGGATCGCCGGCCGGGTAGCTGCCGCGGTCGGAGATGCTGTCCGCGTGCCAGGCCCACGGCTGGTCGAGCGCCGTCGACGAGTCGACGAGTACGACGTTCTTGCCGGCCTTCACGAAGTCGCCGTAGGTGGAGGTCGGGGACAATTCGGTGCGCGTGGCCACGCGGGAGCCGAACAGGTCCCGCAACCTGGTCAGCGGCTCCTTAGCGTCGGCGCCCGCCGGGACAGCGGCAGACACGTTGATGATGACGACCTCCGAAGGGTGGTCGTCGATCCAGCGCTTGATCGAGGCCGCCTCGCCCGAAGCCTCGTCGAAGAACAGCCCTCCCATCGGGGCGCCGTGGAAGGTCCTCCACTGTCCGCCCTCGAAGCACAGCCGCAGATCGAGATAGCGGGCGCCCTCGTCGAGCTGGTCGGTGAGACTGCCACTCTGGGCCCGCGAGATGCTGGCGGCCAGGCGTGGGTCCAACTTGGCGACGTTGTAGGACCAGCCACTGGTGCACAGGCCGGGGTCGGCCGGGATGCTCCAGCTGCCGGAGTCGTGACTGCCGGGCATCGCGATCCGGTTGAGCGGCTGGTTGTCGAGATAGCCGTGCATGTCGCCCATCCAGCGCGACAGGTCCACCGTCGCGGCCGAGGCCCGACCGCCCGTGGCCCGACCGGTCGACGCGGCGGAGGCCGCCTGCGCCGGTCCGCTGCCGATCACGACGGCCGCGACAGCGACCATCAGGGCGACCAGAGCGGCCGCCGAACGCCGTAAGCCGGTGCTGTCCATTCCACGTCTCATCTTGGTACGCCCTCCTTGGGGGAAGAGGCCGAAGTCGGGCACTGAGGGTAGAGGGCGGTGGACGTCATGCCCAGAGAGTCTTCGCAACCAGTAGCTGGGCGAGCAGAAGAATGGCCAGGGCGAGTACGAGAACGGCCACGGCGGGCCCGATAACGGCCAGGGCGGGCCTATGCATCCGTGGCGGCGCCTGCTTGGCTGTCCTGTCGGTACCTTCCTGGTCGTTCGAACGAGCAAGAGCTCTCTGTGCCGTCCCTGACAGCCGACGCGGGCATGGAGAAGCTTCGGAGGTGTACGAATTTCCCATAGTTGGCAGGTTCACAGCATTCGGAGCTCGTCCGGTGCCGAGTGATCTCGGATCTGACAGACACGGAGAACCGGAACCGGGCGGGCTGTTGCACCGCCGTGACGTGCGCAGGCTTTGCCCTGAACTCCCGTATGCGTATCGCTACGACTGCCACTAGGCCGTTCTCGCGTAGTGGGTAGCGGTGCGCCGGCACTGCTTTCACCGGTTGAGGTGCTGCTCGACGGTGTTGCGTGGGCGTCTGCGGATTGCGGAGGGCGCTCGTCGGCACATGGGCCTGCTTTCGCTGGCCCCGGCGCGCTGGCGGGCGGCCCGGACCTGGGCCCACCGATGGCCCGCATCCGTCCCGTCTTGCGCCCGCCGAGCGCCCGCCGACGGGCACAGACCCCGTCAGTCCCTAGGTCGGTCACCGGCCGTCCCCCATATGGGTCCGATGGGCTCGCGGATTCCTGGGTGGACCGTCTCCACGGGGTACGGCCCGTATCTCGGGACCGTGTCAGCGGTCACCAGGTGCGCCGCATGCGGGATGGAAGCCATCAGCGTCAGCACAGACCCATCCGACAACTCAGTTTTTCTTGACAATTTTTTTTGTCGGTCCCATGCTGGGACCATGCTCGACGTCAAGGAGCCTGGCTCGGCCTGGTCGAGCGGGCCGAGGACCGACGCGAGGGCGGCGTGACCGGGCGGGTCCACCGGGCGGTGGTCGGCGCGCTCCTGGCCGGGGCCTCGCGGACAGGAGCTGCCGCCTCAAGCACGGTCGAGGCACACGACGAGCAACCGAAAACCGGACACGAGACTTCAAGGAACCCCAGATGCGTACTCTGATCAGCACCGCGTTCATATCGCTCGACGGCGTCGTGGAGTCCCCGGGTGGCGAAGCCGGCTACCGGAATGCTGGATGGACTTTCAAGGACGTCGAGTTCCTCCCCGAGGCATTCGACATCAAGGGAAGGGAACAGCAGGAAGCCGCCGCGATCTTGATGGGCCGGGTCAGCTACGAGGCGTTCAGCCCGGTGTGGCCGGACATGGAGGAGTTCGCCGACTACAAGGTGATGCCCAAGTACGTCGTCTCCACCACCCTCACCGAGGACAACCTGGTCTCGAACTGGGGCGAGACCACGATCCTGCGCTCGCTCGACGAGGTCGCGGCACTGAAGGAGACCGAGGGAGGCCCGATCATCGTCCACGGCAGTGCCTCCCTGAACCACAGCCTTTCGGACGCGGGCCTGATCGACCGCTACCACCTGCTGGTCTTTCCGCTGCTGCTCGGCGCGGGCAAGCGTCTGTTCAGCACCACGGACAAGGACACCCAGAAGCTGAAGCTGGTCGAGCACGAGGTCTACGCCAACGGGCTGCAGAAGAACGTCTTCGACGTAGTTCGTTGAAGTGCGTGCGGTGCTCAAGGCGTCGGGAGAGCCGTGCCGTCGCCTGTCGACCGTCGGCGCCGTGCGCGTTCAGTCCTTCGAGGCAGGGAAGAAGTGCGTCGTGGGACGCTCCAGGCGCTCGGAGTCCAGGACGATGTCGACCTGCTCGTTGTAGAAGGCGACCAGTCCGGCGATCGGCATCAGCTGCCGCGTGGGGAAGTCGTAGGACCAGGCCAAGTCGGGATGGATCCGGTCGCCCGTACGGACGGACCAATAGGCGCTGGTGACGCCCTTGTACGGGCAGGCGGTCACCGTGTCGGTCGCCATGAGCTGCCGGAAGTCGATCTGCCCGCGGTCCAGGTAGTACCGCGTCGGGAGCCCCGTCTCGAACACCATCACCGATGAAGGGGCCTCGGCGAGGACGACTCCTTCGAGTTCGACGCGGATGGGGCGCGTAGAACGCAGCGCGTCGACGCGTACGTACGGATTGCGGGGATGGACGAAGACCTGTTCGTCCTCCTCGTACCACGCGTCCAGCGAGTCCCAGTCGAAGCGGACGGTTCCCGCCAGGCCCTCGATGGGGGAGTCGCGCAGCAGCTTGGCCGCGCGAGGGCGGCGGATGTCGCCGAACTGAAGGGCGTGTACCTCAACCGTGCCCCGGGCGCTGTGCTGGATGCGGCCCTCGCTGACGAGTAGGTCGGGGTTGATGTCCTCAAGGGGGATGTAGTACTGCGGGTAGTTGCTCCACTCCCACACGTACCGCGCGCGGGACGTATCGATGACGGTCTCCGACGCCAGTAGCGCGCGGATTCTGCGTGGTACCGGCTCCACGTGATTGACCGGGGCGATCATCGCCGGGTAGGCGGTCATGGCTGTCTCCTCTCGCTCGCCCGGCGTCGCGCGAGCGGTGGCGGCCGGGCCTTCATGCGTGGGGTCAGGCGTGGTGAAGAGCGATCGCACCACCAGTGTCAACCTCCACAGCCGACGCCGAGCCCAGCGTCTGGTCGGGCCGGAGGTTCCGCTCAGTATGAGAGCGAAGCCGGGAGTCGGTGATACGGCCCGGAAAACGGCCGTGGCCGGGTGTCGCCCAGGCGCTCGTGACTGACGTTAGTGAGTGATGGGCGTTGTGGGCGCCGCCGACCGGCTGAGGTCAGTGTTCGGTAAGTTCCGGGCGCGATGTGCGGCGTCGCGATTACGGAACGTGTTCATCGGCACTTCGTCAGGCTGCCTGGGCACGGACGGCTCGGCTGCCGTGCGCCTGGGCGCCCGCGTCAACTCGATGACGGCTCAGATCGCACCCCTCCGTAGTCGACGGTGTCGCCCTGACGCATCCGAGGCCGGAAGGTTTCCGATCATGACGAAACCCTGACGGACTGGTCCCATTCCTGTTTTTGCTGCCCTCGATGTTGTGAGATTTCAGCGCGGTCGGCGTGAGGCGAGGCCGGGCGTGATGAAGATCGGGGGAGTTGTGCGGCGAGGCGTGAGACGGGGCCCTGGGTGTCGCAGATGCTGAGTGAGTTCGTCATCGATCTGGCATGTCTGGGCGCTGACGGGATTTCACAGGAGCAGGTGTCGCGGCCCAAGGCGCTCTATGGGCGCGGCGTTTGACCGTGCTTCGACTTCGTGTTCCCGGCCGGCGGGCGGGCGACGTCGCGGCGATCCGGCGGAGGCTCCTCGCGGCGGGGGCTTCCTGCTCGGGCCCGCCGTGTGCCGCTCTGGTGGGTCTCGCCTCCGGAGCTCCCCTTCCCGGAGTCCGACTTTTTCCATTTATGAATTCGGAGCAACGACTGTGATACGTAGCATCCGCAGCGGGCGCATGAGCCTCGCCGTCGTCGGGACGACCGGCGCCGCCCTGGCCGCCGTTCCGGTGGTCACGCTGGCTCTCACCGCCGCGGCCGTCAAGCTCCCGTCCGTCAGCGCCAAGGGTGTCTACCTCGCTGACGGCGAGAGTGGCAGTCAGTTGTTCGGGAAGGCCGCGGACATCAAGCGGCCGATGGCGTCCACCACCAAGGTCATGACCGTCGCCGTCGTCCTCGACACTCCCGGTCTGAACCTGAATCGCACGGTCACCGTCAAGCAGGCCTACCGGGACTACGTCGTTGCCCAGCACGGCAGCACCGCCGACCTGCGCACCGGCGACAAGTTGAGCGTGCGTCAGCTGTTCTACGCGGCGCTGTTGCCCTCCGGCAGCGACGCGGCGTACGCCTTGGCTGACACCTTCGGCAGCGGCTCCACAGTCTCGGCGCGCACCAAGTCGTTCATTGCGAAGATGAACCAGAAGGCCGTTTCACTCGGCATGACGAAGAGCAGGTTCGATTCGTTCGACGGCCTGTCCACGGCGGGTAACAACTACACGACGCCGAAGGACTTGACGAAACTGGCCGCGTACACGGTCAAGAACGCCACCTTCCGTACGGTCGTGAAGACCAAGGAGACCACGCAGACGGCGATCGCGAGCAACGGCCGTACCCGCACATACACTTGGTACAACAGCAACAAACTGCTCGGCTCCTACAAGGGCATCATCGGCATCAAGACCGGCACCGCCACCGCTTCGGGTCCCTGCCTGGTGTTCGCCGCGACCCGTGGCGACAGGACGCTGATCGGCACGATCCTGAACGACGCGAAGCGCTACCCCGACGCCGTGAAGCTGCTCGACTACGGCTTCAAGTCGTAGTCCGGGAACGCGATGTGCCCGCGTCCCACTACCGCCGGCGAGCGAGGCTTCGGCAAACCCAGAGTGCAGGGAGCTGTTCACGGGACCTTCGCCAACTTCAGTTCCCCTGGTCACCAGGGGTGGTGTGACTCCTCGCCCAGGTACTCGGGCTGGTGGCGGGCGGTTGTCACGCGTCTTGATCGTCGGGCGCCGGTCAGCGTTGGTCTGTTCGTTCCAAGGTCGGGGGCGGGTCGGGTCCGTAGGCTCGCGGAATGACGGAGATCAGCGAGGTCGCCGCCCGCCGGGCCGAACTCGACCAGGAGGAGAGCCTGGTCAAACGGCTGGAAGAGGTCCGTGCCGAGCGCGAGGAACTCGCGGTGGCGATGCGTGTCTGGGAACGGATGCACGCCCAGCTCGCGGCGGAGAAGCCGCCATCGCAGGCGGTGACGGCCCAGGTGGGCGGCTCATCCCGCACCGGGAGCCCGGCTCGGGCGAAGAGGCCCTGCCGCCGGACTATCAGCGGAGCATGAAGAACGTGCGGGACGCGGGCGGCGCGGTGCGGGTCAAGGACGTCGGCGCCGAGCTGGGCCTCGACGTCGCGGTGAAGGCCCGGCTGGGGAGGCGAGGTCGTCCTGATCGACGGCACTCTCATCCTCACCGACCGCCGCACCGGCGCCGACAACCGGCCCGACTCGTCGTGATCGAGCCGGGCCGGGTCGCGGCTCACGGCAACATCCGGCTCAGGTGAGCCAGCCCCACTGCACCGGCCAGGGGAAGGAAGCCGAAGGCCCCGGCCGGGACACGATGCTTCCAGCCGGGGCCTTGCGACCGGCGGATGCCGCGGACTGTGACCAGTCCTCGCAGGTCCGGTTCCGCATCCTGGGCCACCCGATGCACCTCCCGCCCGGATCGTACGGACGAGCGCCTCGCACACGCCGGGGAATCCGCGAAACCGTGATCACCGATACGGTAGACGATCTTGAGTTTCGACAACCGTCCCAGGATGCCGCCCAGGGCGTCGTCGTCGACATAGAGCCCGGCCGGCGGGACCACGGGGTCCTGCTGTCGGGTCAGGTCGTCACGGCGGCCAAAGACCGCGTAACCCTCACTCAAGGCGCACCGGGTGGCGCGAGCAGCCGCGACTGTGCGATCGCCCGCCGACGCGTCTTGATTCGCCGACGACATGAGACGTCTTACCTGTTGGGCGCAGCGCTCCCCGGTCGGGGATGCGCGGCGAGGTCATCGCCCTGCTCCATACGCCCCGGGGCGCGCAGGGCGACAAGAGCTGCGGTGATTGCTTTCCTGTCGAGGCCGCCGGTCGGCATGGTGGCGCCGTGGGCGTGGCGGACGATGCCTTGGGCGTCGATCAGGATGCTGCCGGATTGCAGCATCGAACCGAACATCTTCCTGCTCAGGCCGATCGTCTCGTGCGGGGTACCGCTGCGGCCGGTGAGAACGGTGAACGGGATCCCGTGCTTCACCTTCCACGCGGCCGCCGTCTCCCGGTCCTCGGGCACCGCCAGCAGCACATGGACACCGGAGGCCACCAACTCCTCGGCGCTCTGGGCGAGTCCGCGGACATGACGGTTGCACACGGGGCAGGACGTCGACCGCAGGAAGTAGAGCAGCACCGCGTGCTTGCCCCGGTAGTCGGAGAGGCGGACGGTCTGCCCCTCGGTGTCCTCCAGCATCATCTGCGGGGCCGGCGATCCGGATGTGAGCATGGCGAAGCTTCCTTTCGCGCTGGGGTTGTGAACAGCAGTCGGTTCGGGTCACACGCGCGTGGTTGCGGAGCCGAGGAGGTCTTCGCTGCCCTCGGCCGCACCCCGCAAGCTGAGCCGGAGCGCGGTCCGGGCCCGGTGCAGTTGGGACTTCATCGCCGGGGTACTCAGACCGAGCGCCTCGGCGACCGTCCGTCCCGGGTGGCCCAGCACGTCGCGCATGATCAGCACGCGGCGCTGGAGGTCCGGCAACGCCCGGATCGCCTGCGCGACGCGCTCGGCCTCCAACCGTGCGAGGACCTCGTCCTCGGCCGACGGCGCGGCGTCGGCACCACGCTCGACGTCGTGGTCGAGCAGCCGTTGGACACGGCGCAGGCACTCGTGCTTGACGATCCGGAACATCCAGGAGGCGAGCGCCGCCGAGGCGCGCAGAGTACCGATCCTGCGATAGAGGACGATCAGCGCTTCCTGCGCGGCGTCCTCGGCGTCCTGCGGAGACGCGCACAGATGCTGGGCGAAGCTCCGCACGTGCGGGTGTACGTCGTGCACCAGGGCGGCGATCGCGTCCGCGTCGCCGCCCTGAGCGGCCTCGATCAGCTGCTCGCTCGCCCAACCGCGGTCAACCACGGCCACCTCCGCACTGGCGCAGCGCATCCATCCCGCTTCTCCCTCCTGATGTCACGGTAATGTCCATAAGAGGGCCGGGGACCGCGAAAGGATTCACCCGGGCCCGGAGGCAACACGCCGGCAATCGCTACAGCGGATCGCAGGCACGGGCGACACCCTCGCGGACATGCTCCGCGTGACCGGGTCCGATGCTCAGCCCCTGTACGTCTCCAGCAACCGCAGCCAGACTTCGCTGACCGTCGGATAGGCCGGTACCGCGTGCCACAGCCGGTCCATCGGGACCTCACCGGCGATCGCGACCGTCGCCGCGTGGATGAGTTCGCCGACACCCGGCCCGACGAACGTGACGCCGAGCAGGATCTCCCGGTCGAGGTCGACGACCATACGGGCCCGGCCCGTATAGCCGTCGGCGTAGAGGCCGGAGCCCGCGACGTTCGCGAGGTCGTAGTCGACGGCGCGCACTCGGTGGCCCGCCGTCTGGGCCTCGGCGAGCGTGAGACCCGCGCTGGCCGCCTCCGGGTCGGTGAAGACGACCTGGGGGACGGCGCCGTGGTCGGCGGTCGCCACGTGGGCGGCCCACCGGTCCGACGCCTGGAGCGGGACTCCCGCGGCACGCGCGGTGATCGCGGCGCCCGCTGTGCGGGCCTGGTACTTGCCCTGGTGGGTGAGGAGCGCGCGGCGGTTGACGTCGCCGATGGCATAGAGCCACTCGCTGCCCTCGATGCGCAGGGTGTCGTCGACGCTCAGCCATGAGCCCGGCTCCAGGCCCACGGACTCCAGGCCGATGTCGTCGGTCCGCGGGGCGCGGCCCGTCGCGAAGAGGATCTCGTCCGCCTCCAGCGTCGAACCGTCGTCGAGGGTGACCGAGACGGTGGCGCCGTTGCGCTCGACGGCAGTCACGGACACGCTGGTGCGCACGTCGGCACCCGCCTCGCGCAGCGCGTCCGTGACCAACTCCCCGGCGAACGGCTCCATGCGGCTCAACAGGCCTTTCTCACGCACCAGGACCGTCACCTGTGACCCGAGCGCCTGCCAGGCCGTGGCCATCTCGGTGCCGACGACGCCACCGCCGACCACCACGAGGCGGGCGGGCACATGGTCGGCGCTGGTGGCCTCGCGACTGGTCCACGGCTTGGCGTCGGCGAGGCCCGGCACGTTCGGCAGGGCCGCACGAGTGCCGGTGCAGACGGCGACGGCGTGCCGGGCGCTGAGCGTGGTGACGGTGCCGTCGGCGGCGGTCACCGTGACCGTCCGCGGTCCGGCGAGCCGGCCGTGGCCGCGGTACAGGTCGGCGCCTATGGACGCGATCCAGGCGGCCTGGCCGTCGTCCTTCCAATGAGAGGCGTAGTTGTCGCGGTGGGCGAGCACGGCGGCGGTGTCGAGGGGGCCCTGGACGGCATGGCACAGGCCGGGGACGCGCCGCGCGTCCGCCCGTGCGATCACCGGGCGCAGCAGTGCCTTGCTGGGCATGCAGGCCCAGTACGAACACTCTCCGCCGGCAAGTTCGCTCTCCACGATCGCCGTGCTCAGTCCGCCGGCCCGTGCCCGGTCAGCGACGTTCTCGCCGACCGGTCCCGCTCCCAGCACCACAACGTCGTAGACAATGGCTTCAGTCATGCGGACGAGTCTGGCCGTACGGGCACACGGACTGGCGGCGGATCTCCTTACGGTTCGTGGACATCGCAGTTCCGGTGGGGGACTTGGGCCGGGCCACATCGGGGGGTGCGTCCACGGAGAACATGACGCACATGACGCCATTGACCACCACGCCACAGCCGATGCCGGCCGCGGCGCCGTGGCAACTCATCGATACCCTGCGCCTTCATGAAGCGCGCTTGGATCTCGCCGTTGCTGCTGGTGCTCTGCGGCTCAGTCGTTGCGACTGGGCTGATCCTCAGGGGAAACCTCGGTGCTGCCGTACCACTCCTTTTCGTGTTCGTGCCGCTCGCGGTCGTGAACTCGCCTCTGCTCTTCCCGAGGTCGATCGGCGCGCTGGAGGCACAAAGCCGTAGTGCCGTCGACGGCCGACCGGTCGTCTTCTGGCGGCCGGGCTGCCCGTACTGCCTGCGGCTGCGCATCCGGTTGGGCCGTAGTGCCCACCGGTTGCATTGGGTCAACATCTGGCGTGACCCTGCCGGAGCGGCAGTGGTGAGGGCCGCCAACGATGGCAATGAGACCGTGCCGACCGTCGTCGTGGCGGGCCGGCCGCACACCAACCCCGATCCTGCATGGGTGCGTGAGCAGCTCTCCTCCGCGTGAGACAGCGCCACACGCCCTTGCTACAACGGCGTCAGGGAGCTGTCTCACGCCACGCCTCACGGCCCGGCCTGGTCTGACGTTGGCCACACGGCCCCGGACGCCCCCGCTGGCCTGCATCTTCGTCCCCTGACTCACCCGTCTGAGGGTGCACGATGGCAAAAAGGTCTATACCGTCTTTTTGTGGACGGCAGGCCTCAAAGGTCGACTGCTGTGGTCGATGGAGGGCCGTTCGACGGGGGACGGTGCCACCAAGCTGCCAGGCCGACGGGAGACAGGCATGAGCCGTGCCAAGCGCATGATCCGCAGCACCGGCCGCAGACCGGCGCCACCGACGCAAGGCGGTGGCCTCCGCCGCTCTTGGGGGAAGGGGGCGGCTGAATTTCAACGGATAGTGCTGCCCCCCGATGAGGCTCGGGCCCGGCCGGCGCCCGAGGCCCGCCCTGAGGATCGGGCGGAGCGAATGGGGCAGGGCGGCGTTCGTGCGTACACGGACCCCACGCCCGGCCCGCGCACGATGCGGCTGCGCATATCCGAAGGTGAACCCTGGTCGGTGATAGTGGCGAGCTTCCTCCTCCTGGCCGGACTCGGTGTGGTCGCGATCGCCACCACGATCGTCGTCTGGATCATGCTGGAGGTCATGGCCCCGAACGCACTGCCGTCGCTGACCACCGTCCTGACCATCGTGTTCGGCATCGTCGCCCTGGAAGTCGTCCTGGGCACATGCCTGGCGGCGCTGTGCACGTTCATCTACAACCTCTCGGCGCAGCACAAAGGCGGTGTCGAAGTCGCCCTGACGACGACCTCACCGATCCGACCCCGGCCGCCGCACAGGAGCTCCTGCAACTGGGCCGGGCCCGTGTCCGCACCCGTCGCCACCTGCGAAAGCACACCCCGCCCTGGGTCTCCGACGCCGTAGGACGCCTGCCCGCAGGCCGCCGTATTCGGCATGGCGGAACCCCCTCCCCGAGGGCTCAGCAGGCGGCCGACGCGCCGGGGCAGACGGCCGACGGCCGCGACACGCCGGGGGAAGTCTCCGACACGGCCTGATCGCCATCCGCCGGCCCCCGCGCCGTCCGTCCGCCCCCTCGGTCGAAGTCGACCACTGGGGTGCGGAGTTGGAGTCCGGCTTGGCCGGGGCCGGTGGGCCGCCGGGGCGGTGCGGACGGGCGGATCTCCACACGGTGGATGCCGAATTGGCCGCAGCCGCACTGCCGGAACCCCTGTTTCAGCAGGACTTGTACCACGTCGCTGTGCCGCGCGCACCAGGTCTGCGACAGCAGAGGCGCATGCCGTCGGATGGATGTACGTTTGGAGGTACTGGCTGCGTGACCGCTGTCGACGGCCGGGCAAGGGGCGCCCGGTCGGTGGTAAACGCAGCGGAAGGGGCTCCGCATGACATCGCGGCAGGCGCCATCCCCTGGCCCGAGGGGGAAGCGGGCAGTCTGGCCCGTTCCACTGCTCACGCTCTCGCTGGCGGCCGCAGGTCTGGGCGGTGCTTATACCTCGCATGCTGCGGCCGTATCGGAAGCACCCGCTTCGGCGACCGGGAGCACGACCGCGACCACGACCTGCGTGGACAAGGTCTTCGGTGCAATGACGGGGTCGCAGCGAGTGGGTCAGCTCTTCATGGGTGCCGTCGCCGCCTCGAATCCGGACCAGACGCGGATCCAGGTTCTGCGCCAGTACCATGTCGGGTCGGTCTTCCTGGCCGGACGGAGCAAGTCCGGTACGAAGGCGACCAGGACCCTCGTCAACAGCCTTCAGGCGAAAGCCGACACCGTGTCGGGGCACCGCGCAGGCCTGTTGGTCTCCACCGACCAGGAGGGCGGCCAGGTGCAGGTGCTGTCCGGTCCTGGGTTCTCGACCATGCCGAGCGCGCTGGTGCAGGGAACCTGGTCGACCACGAAGCTTCGTACCCAGGCCGCCGCGTGGGCGAATCAACTCAAGGCGGCCGGTGTCAATTTGAACCTCGCGCCCGTCGCGGATGTCGTCCCGGCCAGCTTGGGCAGGAACAACGCTCCGATCGGTCGGTACGACCGCGAGTTCGGCCACACAGCCGCGACGGTGACGCCCCACAGCAACGCGTTCGCTGCCGGCTTCGCCCAGTCCAACGTCCTGGCCACGCTCAAGCACTTTCCTGGACTCGGCTATGTCCGCGGCAACACCGACACCACGGCGAACGTGGTGGACTCCGTGACGACGAGCAAGAGCTCGAGCATCACCCCGTTCAGCTCGGGGATCAAGGCGGGCGCACCCTTCGTCATGATCTCGCTGGCCACGTACAGCAAGATCGACCCGAAGCATCGGGCCGTGTTCTCCTCCACGGTGATCCAGGGAGTGCTCCGCAAGACACTCGGCTTCAAGGGCGTGGTGATCTCGGACGACCTCGGGAACGCGGTGGCGGTGAAGGCCGTGTCCCCGGCGAGCCGCGCCGTGAACTTCCTCTCCGCAGGCGGAGACTTGGTCCTGACCGTCGAGCCGAACCTGGTCCCGGCCATGGCCAAGGCCGTGCAGACCCGGATGGCGCAGAACGCGACCTTCCGCGCGCAGGTGAACCAGAGTGTGCACCGCATCCTGGCCGCCAAGCAGAAGGTCGGTTTGCTGTACTGCGGCTGACCTCGCCGCCTGCGGAATGCTGCAACGGGCCGCAGGACATGACGGGAACCCCACCTCGCCCTGCGGTCGGATCGGCCCCCCAACAGCAGGAAGCGCCACTGAGGGCCGAGCTTGCTGAATCGGCAAACGGCGTCGCCTCCTCGGCAGAGTCCTGCGCATGATCGGCGGTGAGCCGGCGGACCGGTGGAACGGACCCCGTCCTGGCGCACGGCAGACCCGCGGTCCTGGAGGAGGGGCACATGTCACAGAGCGTCGGCGAGATCACCCACCGGTTGGTCTCCTCGCCGGGCGGCCGGATTCACCTCGCGGAGCTGGGAACCGGGCCGCTGGTGCTGCTCGTTCACGGCTTCCCCGAATCCTGGTACTCCTGGCGCCACCAACTGCCCGTGCTCGCCGCGGCGGGATACCGTGCGGTCGCCGTCGATGTCCGGGGGTACGGCCGCTCTTCCAAGCCGGTCGCGACAGATGCGTACCGGATGCTGAACTTGGTGGAGGACAACGTCTCGGTGGTGCACGGCCTGGGCGAAGAGTCGGCGGTGGTGATCGGCCACGACTGGGGCGCGCCCATCGCCGCGACCTCCACTCTGCTCAGGCCCGATGTCTTCCGCGCGGTGGGGCTGTTGAGTGTTCCCTACACCCCGCGGGGCGGGCCCCGGCCCAGCGATGTCTTCGCTCGGATGGGTGAGGACGAGGAGTTCTACGTCTCGTACTTCCAGGAGACGGGCCGCGCAGAGGCCGAGATCGAACCCGATGTACGCGGCTGGCTCGCCGGCTTCTTCGCGGCCCTGTCCGCCGACACCATGTCCGCAACCGGCGCTCCCGCTCCGCAATTCGTCAGCAGGCAAGGGACGTTGCGTGACCGGTTCCCCGCCGGTCGGCTGCCCGCCTGGCTGAGCGAGCGGGATCTCGACGTCTACGCCGGGGAGTTCGAACGCACCGGCCTTACCGGAGCCCTCAACCGCTATCGGAACATGGACCGTGACTGGGAGGACCTCGCCGCCTTCGACGGCGCCCCCATCACCCAGCCGTCCCTGTTCATCGGCGGCAGCCTGGACGTCTCTACGACCTGGCTGGCCGACGCGATCAAGGCGTACCCGGTCACGCTGCCGGGACTGGTCTCCTCCCACATCCTCGACGGCTGCGGCCACTGGATCCAGCAGGAACGCCCCGCCGAGGTCAACCGAATCCTGACCGAGTGGCTCGCCGCCCTGCCCGTCTGACGCGTGCGCCTGCACCTCCCATGGCTGCCAGGCGTTGGTGCGGAGCCGGCAATGCGGCTTCATGCAGGCTGGTCGGTTCTTGGGCGGGATCTCCACTCGCGGCGCAGGACGAAGGCCCGCAGGACCGCGACCGCGAGAAACACGAAACCGAAGGCGGCTCTTTGCCACTCTCCGGCAACGGCGAACCCGTAAAAGGCGAGGCCGGTGAAGAAGAGGCAGACGGAGATGAGCAGAGGTTCGCGGATATAGAACGGCAGGACACGAAGAATCAGGTTGATCAACATCGGGCAAGTCGATCAGGCGCGTGACCCTCGACGCAGTGGTGGAAGCCACAGTTCCGGAGGTGAAAGCGTCGGGCTGAGAGTTGGGGCTGCCCGATGTCGCAGACTCCGGCTCCACCGATACGGGCGGCCTCATCTGCGTCGGCGGGCGCCGACGATGGAGTCGGCGCCTCCCACACCTGGGACCACAGCCATTCCGCCCTTCGTCACGCCTGGTCGGCGGTGAGTCGGCCGACGGCTCGGATGACCTGCCGGCGCGTGGCCAGACGGCGGGCGAGGACTGCCATCACCCGGTTCATGCGTCCCGCGATGACGCTGGGTGGCGGATTCCGGCGGTCGAGGGCGGCCAGGGCGGTGCGGACGACATCGGCGGGGGAGGCGAGTTTGGTCCCGCCGGCGGCCCGGTCGGTGCCCACGACGTCGAAGAACTCAGTACGGGTGGCGCCGGGGGAGAGGGCCAGCACCCGCAGGCCGGTGCCGAGGGACTCCTCCCACAGCGCCTCGGTGAGGCTAAGCACGAACGCCTTGGTCGCCCCGTAGATCGCCATCCGGGGGTTGGGCTGGTAGGCGGCCATGCTCGCCACGTTGACCAGCACCCCGCGGCCGGCCGTCCGCAGCTGTTCGATGAAGGCGCGGCTGATGTCGGCCACGGCGGTCACGTCGACGGCGATCTCGCGGCGCAGCCGCTCCGGATCCGCTTGGTGGAAGGCACCGAAGGAGGCGAACCCGGCGTTGTTGATCACGCTGGTGACGTGCAGGCCGAGTGGTTCCAGCTGCTCGATCAGCGCCTGCCCAGGGTTTCCGGTGGCCAGGTCGAGCGCCAGCACGTGCACCTCGATCCCGTGGTGCCCGCGCAGCTCGGCGGCCAGCTTCTCCAGGCGGTCCTTGCGGCGGGCTACCAGCACCAGGTCGGAGCCGCGGGCGGCGAGCTGGCGGGCGAACTCGACGCCGAGACCCGCGCTGGCGCCGGTGATCAGGGTGGTCTGGCCGTGGTAGTCGACGGCTGTCATGGCTCTCTCCTCAGTACAGTCACTGCCTACCTGGCAGTTAATGCCAAATAGGCGGCTGCTGACCAGGGGGAGGGTCTTGGGTCCGCCGGTAGGCAGGCGGTAGTGGGAAAGCGCTCAGTGGTGGGCCACACTGTGGTGGTGGACAAGGAAGTCAGGGACTACATCGACGCCATTCCCGCCGAGCACCGCCCGCTGTTCGACCGGCTGCACCGGCTGATCTTGGAGGCCCAGCCCCAAGCGGCTGTGATCATCTCCTACAAGATGCCGACCTATCAGGTCGGTAAACGCAGGCTCCACGTCGGCGCGTGGCAACACGGGGTGTCGCTCTACGGGCAAAATGGTCGCGACGCCGGTTTTGCTTCCCGCCACCCCGCGCTCATCTCGGGCAAGTCGACCATCCGGCTACGGCCGGAGGACGCCGCTTCCATCCCGGACGATGAATTCCGCGACCTGGCGCGAGCCGCCTTGGAAGCCTGAACGACGCGTGGCTTCAGTGCTCCGATTGCCGCCGAAGCGGCGCATACGACAGGGGGCCGACTTCCGTCATGGATGGAATCGCGCACGTGTGGACAGGAGGCTGAGGTGGCCGGTACGGCGCTGACCGGGACGACGGTTGCCCAGGTGATGGCCGAGCTGGCCGAGCTTGAGGACCCGAAGACACGCCAGGTGAACGAGAAACACGGCGACGATCATGGTGTGAACCTCAGCAAGCTGCGTGCGCTCGCGAAGCGGCTGAAGACGCAGCAGGAACTCGCGTGTCGGCTCTGGGAGACGGACGACACCGCGGCGAGGCTGCTGGCGATCCTGATCTGCCGCCCGAAGGCGTTCGAGCGTCACGAGTTGGACGCCATGCTGCGCGAGTCGCGCAAGCCCAAGGTGCACGACTGGCTCGTGAACTACGTGGTGAAGAAGAACCCGCATTCCGAAGACCTGCGCCTGACGTGGTCCGCCGACCCGGATCCCGTGGTGGCGAGTGCCGGCTGGGCATTGACCACCGAACGCGTGGCGAAGAAACCCGAGGGCCTCGACCTCGCAGGACTGCTCGACGTCATCGAGGCGGAGATGAAAGACGCTCCGGATCGCCTGCAGTGGGCGATGAACCATTGCCTGGCCCAGATCGGGATCGAACACGCCGAGCACCGCACCCGCGCAATCGAGATCGGTGAGCGCCTGGAGGTGCTCAAGGACTACCCGACCTCCCCGGGCTGCACGTCACCGTTCGCGCCCATCTGGATCGCCGAGATGGTGCGCCGCCAGGACGACAAGCCGGTGGCTTGAGCGGCGGCGTCCGGAGGCGGCGTCCGACAGTGCGTGGGGACAGCGATCGGGCCGTTGCACGCGGCTGCTGCTCAGCGGGGCATGCGCTGCTCCAACTCCCGTGCCTTCGCACGCAATCCCGCGCCCCAGGAGTCCCCTGCGGTCGGCGCGGACATTCCTGTGGCGGCGGAAACCTGCACGTCTTGGAGTGGGCCTGTCGGGGTGGCACCCAGTTGTGCCCAGTCCACCCTGATTCCGGCGCGCTCTGCAAGAGCGAGCACGGTGGCGGTGAAGCCTTCGGAGAGCGCGAGGATGATGGTGTGGCTCGTTCTACGATGCTGAGCCAGTAGGGCGTTGACGAAGGTCTCGAAGGCCACGGGGTCGATCTGGCACTCGTCGTTCTCCATGGGCCCGATGCCCGAAGTCAGCTCCAACTCCGCCTCGAAGACGGCCACTTGGCGCTCGAACAAACGGGCAGCCCCATTGGACGGGTTCCACAGGGTCTCGTCGCCCATGTCGAAGTACTGACTCATCGCGGCACCTTTCAGTTGATCACGACAGGTCAGCGTAGCCAGTTGGATCACCACCGTCGCCGGTATTTCGTCCCGCCTACGCGGCCGCCTTCGAGAGCTCCGCGGCGCCGAACGAGACGTCGAAGCGGTTGCACCGGATGCTGACGCTGGAGTACTTGTCCAGGTCGGCGTCCGCGGGCAGGGCGTAGTTCTGGTCGCCCTTGTTGCCCTTGAGCTTGCCGAGACTGACGTACGCGCCGTGGTCGAAGACGCGCCAGCCGCCCACTCCCTCCTTGACGGGCGCGTCGGTCAGCCAGACGCGTAGGTCGGGTCCGTTGCTGGTGTCCAGACCCTCCAGGCGGAGGGTGCGGGAGCCGTCCGCGAGCTCGATGATCTTCACCGTGCCCTTGGTGGTGTGCTCATGGCTGATGAACGTGCCGGTGGCCAAGGTCTTGAGCGCGACGGCTGAGTCCTGGGACGCCCCAGGGACGGACGGAGCCGCCGCTCCGGGCAGCTTGTCGTGAACGGTCTCATCCACCGCGACGGGCGGCGCTCTTGCCGCAGTAGCTCAGGGCCTCCGCGCTGACAGGACCGCAGGACCGGCCGTCGGAGGCCGATGACCTGCGACACCCCGGCCGCCTGCCGGCAGGTGCGCACCGAGCGCGACTCCTGCGCGGCCTCCACCCGCCCGCCCCGTGCGGCGGCCGTCAGCCGGCGCGCCTGCGAGGCCTCGATCACGGCCTGACAACGAGCATGTAATCAACCGATCCGACTCAATGACGACGTGAGCGGAGCATCTAGACTGATGGCCGGGATTGGGGAGTTTTGCGGCCGATGAGGGCCGCTTGACAGCCTTGGGGGGCCGGGGTGAGCAGTTCCCGTAGCCACGCCGCAGGTGCGATGGGGGAGTCATGAAGCCGCTCGAAGCGGGTGATCCCGCCTCTGTCGGGGACGGCAAGTACCGGCTGGTCGGACGGCTCGGCCAGGGCGGCATGGGCGTCGTGTACTTCGGCCGGTCGCGGTCGGGGCGGGCGGTGGCCGTCAAGGTCGTACGGCCCGAGCTGAGCACGGAACCGGGATTCCGGCGCAGGTTCGCCCAAGAGGTGGCCGCGGCGCGCCGCGTCGGCGGCTTCCACACCGCGCCGGTCGTGGACGCCGACCCGGAGGGCGTGCCGGCCTGGCTGGTGACGGCCTACGTACCCGGACCCACGCTGCAGGCCGTGCTCGACCAGGTGGGCCCCCTCCCGATGGACACGCTCACCGTGCTGGCCGCCGGCCTCGCCGAGGCGCTGGCGGCCATACACCAGGCCGGGGTCATCCACCGCGATCTGAAGCCCGCCAACATCATCATCGCGGAGGACGGTCCCCGGGTCATCGACTTCGGCATCGCGCGGGCCCTCGACGGTACGGCCCTCACGCAGACCGGGTTCCAGATCGGCACCCCCGGCTTCCTCGCGCCGGAGCAGCTCACCGGGGGCGCGCTCACTCCCGCGGTGGACATGTTCGCCCTGGGTGTCGTGCTCAGCCAGGCGGCCGGGGGTGCTCCCTTCGGGTACGGGGCGTCGGCGGCCCGGCACTACCGCGTCGTCCACGAACAGCCGGACCTCACGGGCGTCCCCGACCAGCTGCGCGGGCTCGTCGCGGCCTGCCTGGCCAAGGATCCGCGGCACCGCCCCGGTCCGTTGGACTTCCTCAATCTCCTGACGGTCCACCATCCGCCGGACGGCGTCTGGCTGCCCGCCGAGGCCACCGCGCTCGTACGGAGCCAAAATCCGGCGACGTACTTCGCACCGACGGATCGCCCCGCGGCCGCGCCCACCGACCCGCGTATGGCCATGTCCGCCCCGCCGACGGTCACCGAGGGGACGGCCGCGTCCCATCAACCCCGGACCGTCCAGTCGCCGCCGGGCTCCACCTTCGGATCCGCGCACGCACCCGCCGAGGCGCCGGGCTCCACCTTCGGACCCGCGCCGGGATTCGGCCCCGGCCCCGGACAGCCGCCCGGCGGCCCCGTTCCGCCCGGCGGACCCGGACCGGTGGGCGGCACGCCAGCGGTGGGCGACACCGGACCGGCAGGCGACTCCGAGTCCCGGCGCAAGCGCCGCGCGACGGTCGCCGTGGCGGTGCTGGTGGCCGTGGCGGCCGCCGCGGGACTGCTCGTGTGGCAGCCCTGGGCCGGCTCCGGCAAGGGCGGCGCCAGTGCCAGCGGCTCCTCGCCGTCGCCCCGGCACTCGACCCCCGCCGCGTTTCCCGACGCCCCGCTGCTGGTCCGGATGGACACGGATCCCGGATCGTCGACGTGCCACAGCGTGATCGGCCGCCGCGATTCCACCACGGACAACCCGAAACAGCTGATCGACGGCACCTGCGACGTCCTGCCGCAATGGGCCCCCGACCGCGAGTCGTTCGCGTTCACGCGCAACTCGTCGCAGGGATCGGCCGTATGGACGGCGAACGCGGACGGCACCGGTGTCCGCCGGATCGCCGCCATCTCGGGCGGCCGGGTGTCCTGGTCCCCGGACGGCAGGAAACTGGCCGTCCTCGGTCGGCAGGACGGAGTGCAGCAGCTGTTCGTCGTGAATGTCTCCGACCGCTCCGTGCAGCAGCTGACCACCGGCACCGGCAAGGTGGAGGACCCGGCATGGTCCCCCGACGGCAAGCACATCGCCATCTGCCTGCAGAAGACGTCGGGCTGGCAGATCCACCTCGTCGATCCCTCGAACCCGGGCAGCGAACCCTGGCAAGTGACCCACCAGTCCCGGCGGGCACTCGACCCCGTCTGGTCCCCGGACGGCAAGTACTTCGCCTACACCGCCGGTGCGCCCGGCGTGGGGACGGGGGGAGACATCCGCGTCGTCAGGACTGACGGCACGGGCGACAGACCGCTGGTGCAGACCGACGCCCAGGAGATGGACCCGGTCTGGTCGCCGGACGGCAAGTGGGTGGCCTTCGTCCGGGGGCCCTTCGACACACCTGCCATCTGGGCCATCCGCGCGGACGGTACGGGCGAGCGCAAGCTGACCACCGGGAGCGTGCCGGAGGGCCACCCCTCCTGGCGGTGAGGCGTCGGGCCGCCGTCGCGTGGAGCCGCAACGGGGAGGGTCCGCGAGATGATCACAAAGGCCGGCCGGGGCCGAGGCCGGTAGCTCCGCGTGCCCGTCGGCGGCCTCGCCATGGCGGGTCAGATTTTTCTTCGAGCATCCACCGTTGAACGAACTCTTGTGGCTACTGTTGCGACGTACCTAAAATACTTTCGCTGCTTCTCGCATTCAACGAAATTTATTCGGTGAACGATGATCGAGAGTAGGTGCCTCCATGACGGTTGCTGCGGTGTCGACGGTCCACCCGGACGAGGTGCACGAGAGGCTCGGCAGGTATGTGCTGACCGATGGTTTCAAACTTGTGCTCGACCCGCTCGTCAGTCACGGCTCGTGGATCGTCGACGCGCGTACCGGTGAGAGGTTCCTCGACCTCTACTCGTTCTTCGCGTCTGCTCCGTTGGGGCTCAACGCGCCGGGCATCGTGGACGATCCGGAGTTCATGACCCTGCTCGCCCAGGTGGCGGCGAACAAGCCCGCCAACCCCGACATCTACACCACGCACTACGCCGAGTTCGTCGAGACGTTCGCCCGGGTGCTCGGTGATCCGGAACTGCCCAGGCTGTTCTTCGTCGAGGGCGGGGCGCTGGCCGTCGAAAACGCACTGAAGGTGGCGTTCGACTGGAAGAGCCGCCGCAACGAGGCCGCGGGCCGGTCACCCGAACTCGGCACGAAGGTGCTCCACCTTCGGCGGGCGTTCCACGGCCGCAGCGGTTACACCCTCTCGCTGACCAACACCGAGCCCAACAAGACGGCTCGCTTCCCGAAGTTCGACTGGCCGCGCATCGACGTTCCCGCCGTGCGGTTCCCCCTTGAGCGCCACCTCGCCGAGGTCGAGGAGGCCGAGCGGCGGTCCCTCGCACAGGCGCGGCAGGCGTTCGAGGACAACCCGCACGACGTCGCCTGCTTCATCGCCGAGCCGATCCAGGGCGAGGGAGGCGACAACCACATGCGCCCGGAGTTCCTGCAGGCGATGCAGGCGCTCTGCCACGAGTACGACGCGCTGTTCGTGCTCGACGAGGTGCAGACCGGGGTGGGGATCACCGGCACCACCTGGGCCTACCAGCAACTCGGCCTTGCGCCGGATATCGTCGCATTCGCCAAGAAGGTCCAGCTCGGTGGCATCATGGCCGGCCGCCGGGTCGACCAGGTACCCGACAACGTCTTCCGGGTCTCCGGGCGGATCAACTCCACCTGGGGCGGCGGGCTGGTCGACATGGTCCGGGCCCGCCGCATCCTGGAGATCATCGAGAGGGACGACCTGGTGAGCAATGCCGCTGCCGTGGGATCGTGGTTCCTGGCCGAGCTACGTGATCTGGAGGTCCGACACGCACCGGTGGCCTCCAACTCGCGGGGGCGCGGACTGATGAGTGCCCTCGATCTGCCCGACAGCGGCGTCCGCGACGAGGTGGTACGCCGGTTGCGAACCGAGGAACAGGTGATCGCCTTGCCGTGCGGTGAGCGCACGGTCCGCTTCCGCCCCGCCCTGTCCATCACCAAGGACGACCTCGGGATCGCCCTGCGGGCCCTCGACCGGGTCCTGGCCGGTCTGCACTGACCCCGTACCTGCCGACAAGGAGCAAAGTCATGGCCCGTTCCGTCGCCTCGATCGTCGCCGGCCGCCTGGTCGCCGGTGCTCCCGGCGGGACTCTTCAGCGCCCCAATCCCGGCCGTACCGCCGAGCTGGTCACCGAGGTCTCGCTCGGGGACGCCGCCACGTTCGTCGAGGCCGCCAAGGCCGCGAAGGCGGCTCAGCGATCCTGGGCGGACATCCCGGCGCCGGTGCGCGGATCCGCGATCGGCAAGATCGGCCGACTGGTCGAAGCCAACAAGGAGCGGCTCGCCCGCATCGTGACCGAGGAGATCGGCAAGCCGTACGCGGAGGCGCTCGGCGAGGTCCAGGAGATCATCGACACCTGCGACTTCTTCCTGGGCGAAGGCCGCCGGCTGTACGGGCAGACGGTGCCCTCGGAGATGCCCGACAAGCAGCTGTTCACCTTCCGCAATCCCATGGGCGCGGTCGCGGTGATCACGGCGGGCAACTTCCCCGTGGCCGTGCCCGCCTGGTACCTCGTGCCGGCGCTCGTGACCGGCAACACCGTCGTGTGGAAGCCCGCCGAGTACGCCGCCGCGAGCGCCAAGGCCCTCTTCGAGCTGTTCGTGCACGGAGGCGGCCTGCCCGACGGCGTACTCAACCTCGTACTCGCCGACGGGGAGCAGACGTACGCCGGTCTGGAGGCCTCCCTGGGGGCAGGGCTGGTCGACAAGGTCGGCTTCACGGGGTCCACGCTCGTCGGCCAGAAGATCGGGGCCCTGTGCGGAAGCCATCTGCAGACCCCGTGCCTGGAGCTGGGCGGCAAGAACCCCCAGGTGGTCACCCCGAGCGCGAACCTCGACCTGGCCGCCGAGGGGGCGTTGTTCTCCGGATTCGGCACCGCGGGGCAGCGCTGCACCTCCCTCGGGACGCTCATCGTGCACGAGTCGGTGAAGGAGGATTTCCTCGCCCGCTTCGACGCCGCGAGCCGCGCGGCCCGGATCGGCGACGCGTTCGAGGACGTCCTCTACGGCCCGATGCTCGACCAGCGATTCGCGGAGCGCTACGAGACCTTCCTCGGGTGGATCAAGGACCACCACCGGACGTACGGCTCCGACGGCGTCGGGCGGATCACGGCCGACAACCCGCGCAAGGGCTTCGTCGGGGACCCCGAAGCGGGCATGTTCTACCACCCGGTGATCGTCGACGGCGTGCGCCGCGACGACGACCTGTTCCTCACCGAGACCTTCGGCCCCATCGTCGGAGTGATCACCTACCGGGACTTCGACGAGGCCCTCGACCTGGCCAACGCCCACGGATACGGCCTGTCCGCCGCGATCTACACCACCGATCCGCACGACGTGTGGACGTTCCGGCGCGGCATCTCCGCGGGCATGGTCAGCGTCAACAACACCACCTCCGGCGCCGAGGCGCACCTTCCGTTCGGCGGCAACGGCAAGTCGGGCAACGGCAGTCGCCAGTCGGGGCAGTGGGTGCTCGACCAGTTCACCCGCTGGCAGTCGATGAACTGGGACTACTCGGGCCGTCTGCAGAAGGCGCAGATGGACGTGGCCACGCTTGAACCCGACATGGCTTTCCGCCTGTGAGCGGCGTCGAGGACCTGGACCGGCACTTCCGCGAGGAAGTGGCCGGTCTTCGGTCTCCCGACCACGCGGCGGGTCCCGGCGACGGGCTGGGCACCCGCACCGCTCTGGACACCCGTACCGCCCTGGACCTGTTCTACGCCCAACTGGAGAGTCGGCACGCCGACGCCGCCGCGCGCTGGATGCAGCAACAGGGCCGTGGTTACTACACCATCGGATCGAGCGGGCATGAGGGCAACGCCGCGGTCGCCCTCGCGTTGCGCCCCACCGACCCGGCGTTGCTGCACTACCGGTCGGGCGCCTTCTACTGCGCCCGCGCCCGGCAGGCCGGTGGCGTCGACGCGGTCAGGGACATGCTGCTGGGGGTTGCCGCAGGGGCCGACGAGCCGATCGCCGGTGGACGGCACAAGGTGTACGGGCGGCGCGAACTGGCCGTCGTCCCGCAGACGTCGACCATCTCCTCCCACCTGCCCCGGGCGGTCGGGGTGGCGTGGAGCATCGCCCGGGCCAAGCGGCTCGGAACAGAGTGCGCCTGGCCCGACGACGCCGTCGTCTGCTGTTCCTTCGGCGACGCCTCGGTCAACCACTCCACGGCGGCCGGCGCCATCAACAGCGCATGCCACGCGGCCTACCAGGGCCTTCCGATGCCGGTGCTGTTCGTCTGCGAGGACAACGGCCTGGGGATCAGCGTGCCGACACCGCACGACTGGGTGCGGCGCGCCTACGGCAACCGGCCCGGCCTCGCCTACTTCGCCGCGGACGGGTGTGATCCGTCAGCCGCTTTCGACGCCGCGTGCGAGGCTGCGGCCCACGTCCGCAAGCACCGGCAACCCGCGTTCCTGCACCTGTCGATGGTGCGCTTCCTCGGCCACGCGGGTTCGGACGCCGAAGCCGCCTACCGGCTGCCCTCCGAAGTCGACGCGGATCTGCGACGCGACCCGCTGCTCGCCACCGCCCGGCTGCTCACAACTGCCGGCGTCCTCACCCAGCAGCAGGTTCTCGAGCGATACGACGAGGTGGGCGGACGGGTGTTCGCCCTTGCCAAGGAGGCCCTCGACAGCGAACCCCTGACCACCGCCGCGGAGATCGCCGCCCCCATCGCACCCCGCCGTCCCGACCGCGTGGCGGCCGCGGCACGCCGTACGAGCGAACCACCCACCGTGCCCGTCGGCGAGCCCGTCACCGTCGCCCAGGCCATCACCCACACACTCGCCGACCTGCTCGGCAGCCACCCGGAGATGGTCGTCTTCGGCGAGGACGTCGGCCGCAAGGGCGGGGTCTACGGACTGACTCGGGGGCTGCAGCGGCGTTTCGGTACGGCCCGGGTCTTCGACACCCTGCTCGACGAGCAGGCCATCCTCGGTCTCGCGCTGGGGGCGGGGCTGTCCGGGCTGCTGCCGGTGGCGGAGATCCAGTACCTCGCGTACCTGCACAACGCCGAGGACCAACTGCGCGGCGAGGCCGCCACGATTCAGTTCTTCTCCCAGGGCCAGTACCGCAACCCCCTGGTGGTCCGCGTCGCCGGCTACGGCTACCAGCGGGGGTTCGGCGGTCACTTCCACAACGACAACGCGCTGGGCGTCCTGCGTGACATTCCCGGTCTGGTCATCGCCTCCCCGTCCCGCCCCGACGACGCCGCCGCGATGCTCCGCACGTGCGTGGCGGCCGGGAAGGTGGACGGAACGGTCAGCGCCTTCCTGGAGCCGATCGCGCTCTACCACACGCGAGACCTCCACGCGGAGGGGGACAACGCCTGGCTCGCGGCATACCCGCCACCCGCGGACCACGTGCCGATCGGTCGGGCACGCACCTACGGCACAGGCACGGACCTGACCCTCGTGACGTTCGGCAACGGCCTGCCCATCTCGCTTCGAGCCGCCCGCCGGCTGGAGCGGCAGGGCATCGCGTGCCGGGTCGTCGACCTGCGCTGGCTGGCACCCCTGCCGGTCGACGACCTGCTACGGGAGGCTCGTGCGACGGGACGCGTCCTCGTGGTCGACGAGACCCGCCGTACGGGAGGCGTGTCCGAGGGAGTCGTCACCGCCCTGGTCGATGCCGGATTCACCGGCGCCGTCCGACGTGTCGCCAGTGCCGACAGCTTCATCCCGCTGGGGAACGCGGCGCAGTTGGTCCTCGTGTCCGAGGCCGACGTCGAGCACGCCGCCGGCGAACTGCTCTGAGCGCGCCCGCATGCGCCGCGCCGCACATAGCTGTGCCTGTGCCTGTGCCTGTCCCTGAGCCTGTGCAGACAGCGGACGGCCCGGCACAGCAGGGGGAGTTCGCGGACCCAGACCCGTGTCGGACCTCCGTGCTTTCACGGATGCCCTCGACCGGTGGGGCGGGCCAGTGCGACGGCTATGCCTCGACCACTTTCTGCGGGACGTGGGGGAGGGGCAGCGAAGACCCCGGCAAGGTGTCGGCCCATTCGACGGCGCTGCGTCCGTGGTTCTACACCTGGAGTCTGCTGACCCGGTACCTGCCCACCGGGTCCACCATCCACGCGCCGGCCCAGCCGACGGGTGTGCGCGTGCTGGCCGCTCAACTGCCCGGCGGTGGTTGGACGTTCGCCCTGGTCAACCGCACGTCCGTCGCCCAGACCGTGAGGTTGAGCGAGCCGACCGGGTCCATCACTGTCAACAAGTACCTCTACACGGACGGAGCCACCCCGAGCACCGACGCCAACGGCTTCCCCACGAAGGTCGGCACACTGACGACGAACTTCACCAGCGGACACGCGCTGACCGTGGGCGCCGACTCCGTCGTGGTGTTCACCACCGCGTCGTAGCCCCGTCGGCTGGTGCAAGCCTGCGGCATCCCCCGCGCCTCGCCATAGGGGAACGGCCCGCCCGGATGATCCGGGCGGGCCGTGCGTGCCTGACAAGCTTCGGCCCTGGCCGCCTACTTGCGGGCGTGCAGCACGCTGCCGTCCAGGGGCAGTGGCGAGGAGCCGACAAGGGTGAGTTGGGCGTCGCCGAGCAGCTGGGCATAGTGGTCGGCGCGGCGTTCGCGGCCGCCGACGTTGCACATCATGTGGAGGTCCCACGAGGTGGCGAGCGAGGCCGAACCGTCGGCGGGCAGTACGCGCTCGACGATGAGGAGGTCGGCATGGGCGGGCATCGCGTGCGAGATGTGGCGCAGGATCTCGCGGCAGCGCTCGTCGTCCCAGTCGTGCAGCACGCGGGAAAGAATGTAGATGTCCCCGCCGGGCGGTACGTCCGAGAAATCGCCGGCCTGGTACGTGCACCGGTCGCCGTAGCCGCCGGCGTCGAGCAGTTGACGGGCGGCTTCGATGACGTGGGGGCGTTCGAGCAGAACGCCGCGCAGGCCTGGGTGCGCGGCGAGGATGCGGCCGAGCAGTTCCCCGTTGCCGCCCGCGACGTCGACCACCGTCCGAGGGGTGGGTGCCTGGTTCGCGGCCAGGACGACGGGGTGGACGGGCAGCGGTTCGAACATGCGCGAGCCGGCGGCCATGGACTGGTCGAACGGTTCCGCGAGTTCGGGGTGTCGGGCGAAGTAGTCGAAGTGGTTCTCGCCGAAGTGGTGGTCGAAGGCGACCTGCCCCGTCCGCACCGTGTGTCCGAGCCCGGCGAAGGACTGGTAAAACGGTCCGCCGTACATCAGTGCCAGGGGCCGCATCGAACCCGGCACGTCCGCGCGCAGCAGCGCGCCGAGCCCGGAGAGCCGGAAACCGTCCGCGTCTTCCGTGACCACGCCCAGCATCGCGAGATACCGCAGGAGCGTCGCCAGATTCATGGGGTCGGCGCCCACCACCTGCGCCAGGGCCTCGACACCGACCCCGCGATCCGTGTCCATGGCGTCGGGCACCCGCAGTTGAGCGAAGGCCGCCAGGGCCTGGGTCGTCCACGCTCCGGTCATCAGACGCAAGAGTGCCTCGGCGGGCTGCCGCGCACGGTGCTCGTCGAGGTGGGCGGCGAACACATCCCGGTGATCGCCGTGTGCGTACAGCTCCACGCGCTGGTACCCGGCCTTCGAGTCGGCCGGGGCGGCGAAGTAGAACACCGTGCCGTCCTCGTGCGGGTTGTAACCCCCGCCGTCGGGGATCGCGCCGTGCCGCGCGAAGACCGCGCACAGGCCGCGCAACACCAGCGGATCCGGACGTACGACCTCGAAGGCGAGGTGCGCCTCGTGCTGCAGGGCGCGCTCATGTTCGGCGATGTCGGCCAGTGGCGAGCCGGGCGCTACGGTCAGCGAGAACACCTCGACCGTGCGGTGTTCCCCGTCCGGACCGGTCACCGCGGGGCGCAGAATCCTTACCTCCAGTTCCGCCGCGTCGCGTGTGTGCCGGGTGGCCAGCCGATCCCGGACGACGACGCTCGGCAGCGAGGGCGCATCCGCGGCCAGCCCGCAGTCGGTCAGCACAGCATGGAGCGCTTGCGGATCGGGAGGGAAGACGAGCAGCGCGGCGTGCGCGAAGCGGCATCGGTCCACCAGCGCCCGCAGTTCCACGCCGTCAAGGCCAGGAAGTAGCAGCGAGAGCAGGCCTGCGGTGTCCTGTTCCCTGACGAACTCGACCGCCGTGCGCAAGCGGGTCGCATCGCCCGGCATCGTCGTCATCATCGTGAAGGGTTCCCCATTCCCGTACTTGGGTGGTGCGGTTCTCATACGCCGACGTAGTGCTCGGCGAACCAGTCCTGCTGGCTGCGCGAGGTGCGCAGCGATTCCATACGCGCACGCCGCAGGCAGGCGTCGAACTGCGCGGCACCGTCCGAGGTGGGCACGCTGTGCAGCAGCCGGATCATCCACTGAGAGAAGTCCTGCGCACGCCAGATGTGCTCCAGGCACCGTGCCGAGTAGTCGGCGAGCCCCTCGCCGTCGCCGTGCGCGAGGTCGTCGACGAGGGCGCGGGCGAGGATCTCCGCCTCCAGCACCGCGAGGTTGGCGCCCTTGGCGGCGGACGGGCTGATCACGCTCGCGGCATCGCCCACCAGGAACAGCGATCCGTGACGCAGCGGTTCGAGTACGTCCGACTCCAGGGCGACGACTCCGCGTTGGACGATCCGCCCCCGCCGTAGCGGCCCGTACTCCGACGCGCGCATCCGCAGCTCCAGTTCGTCCCAGAGCCGCTCCTGGGACCATTCGCCGGCCGGACGGTCCCGGTCCCACTGCAGGTAGTACCGCGTGACGTCGTCGGTACGCGCCATGTGCCCGGCAAAACCTCGGCTGTTGACCGCATAGCCCACGGCGTCCAGGCTCGGCGGCGCCTCGGCGAGCAGGCCCAGCCAGGACACACCGTGGTCGCGGTGATGGCGGCGCACCGCATCGGGCGGGAGCGAACGCCGGGCCGCACCGTGCCGGCCGTCGCAGCCGGCGACGTATCTGGCCCGCCACCGGTCGGGGCGTCCGTCCGCCTCTCTCACCGTGACCGAAGGCTGAGCGCCGTACGCTCCGAGTACGGCCAACGCCTCGGTTTCGAAGCGGATCCGTCCGCCGGCGTTCACGAACTGCGTCAACAGATCGGTGACCAGGTCCTGTTGCGGATAGACGGTGTGCCGCTCACCCCGGCCCAGGCTGCCGTAGTCGAGGCGGAAACGGCCGTTCTCGGTACGGAATTCACAGGTGCTGTGCTCGTGTCCGTGCCGGTGCAGGCCCTCGGCCAAACCGTGTCGGTCCAGGAGCCGCACCGTGTTCGCGGCGAGGAAGCCGGCACGCGCCCGGGTCTGGATGTGCGCGCGGCCGGCACGCTCCAGGATGACGCAATCGATGCCGCTCGCGTGGAGGAGGTTGCCGAGCACCAGCCCGGCCGGTCCGGCGCCGAGGATGATCACATCTGCTGTGTCCTCGGCCACTCGGATGCTCTGACTTTCTGTCACAGAAGCGGATCTTAACCACGGAAAAATGCATCGATGGGCGAAGATCACCCGAATGTATGCAACGCATCTGAATCAGCGGATTCGGAGCTGCGTGAGGTGGTTGACTTCGCGGATGAGGTCGAGTGGTTGGTGGAGCTCGACGCGGCGGGCGCCGACGCCGATGAGCACGTCGGGATCACAGTCGCCGGGGCCCGCCCCCAGCACTGAGGCGGGCCTGGACGGTCTCAGGGCACGGGAACCGGTGCCCCGTAGTGGACCGGGACTCCCATCTGGGCCGTGCGCTCGGTGATGGTGGGGGTTGCTCGTTCGGCGAGGGCGGCGATGGTGAGGGACGGGTTGACGGTCAGGCAGGTCGGGACCGCGGAGCCATCGGTGATGAACAGGCCCGGGTGGCCACGGAGTTCGTTGGTGTCGGTGAGGGCGCTGCTGGAAGGGACGTCACCCATGCGGGCCGAGCCGATGGGGTGGGCGGTCACGGTTCCGGCGATGTCCTCCTGCCAGGGCCGGACCCGGGACAGCCCGTCCTTTTCGAGAATGCCGCGCAGAGCCTCGTCGGCCCGTTGCCAGCCGCCGCGGGTGCGGTCGGTGGGGCGGTAGGTCATCGTGCCCAGTCCGAGCCCGGGAGCGAGACGGGTGAAGCTGCCCGTGAGCGGGGGAGTGGCCTGGAAGACGCCTTCGTTGTTGTCCTCGGTCATGGCGAGAAGCGTGAGCCAGGACCTCCAGCGGGAGCGGAGGGTACGACCCGGGATCCCGAACCAGTACGGCGGATCGGTGGTCCGGGACAGCACGTTGGTGAGGGGCGGGAAGTAGATCTGCTGGAGCATGAAGCGGCTGAACTCGGGGAGCGACGCGTCCAGAAAGTCGTACGTCGCCGCCGTGATGGGGCGGCCGATCGGCAGCCCCTCGTACGGGACGCCGTCCGGACGGGACAGTCCCAGAAGTGAGCGCACCTTGGTCTCGTCCACCTCCGCGACGCTCACACGGTCGCCGTTGCCGGAGAAGTAGCGTCCCACCGCCGTCGGGATGCCGCCGAGCAGCGGGGCGGAGCGCTGGAGGACGACCGGAGTGCCGACGGCTCCGGCGGCCAGGACGACGGTCCTGGCATGGATGGTGCCGCTCTCCAGGGTGCATGTGTAGTCGTCGGGATCGAGCACCGTATAGGTGACCGCGTACCGGTAGCCCGGTACGAGCGAGGGTGCGACGGTCTGTACTTCGTGCAGCGGCCGGATCGTCGCGCCGTGAGCCTCCGCCGCCGGCAGGTAGTTGAGCAGCATCGAGCGTTTGGCGTCGAAGCGACAACCGGACAGCATCCAGTTGCAGTTGGTGCACCGCTCGGTGTCGACGGCCACGGGTACGGGATTGCACGTGTGGCCGGCGCGCTGGCAGGCAGCGGCCAGTACACCACCTGCGTAGGAGACGTCCGTCCAGCCGGTGCGGGTCACCGGGAGCGCCTCCTCGACGCGGTCGTACCAGGGGTCGAGCGCGGCGCGGGTGAGTGCGGCCGGCCAGATGCGTCGGCCGAGGCTGCCGTGGCGCTCGAAGGCGAACGCGGGCGCGCGCAGCGAGGCGGCGAAGTAGACGACACTGCCGCCGCCGACGCAGTTGCCGGCGACAACGGCGATGCCGTCGCCGCGAACGACGTCGACGATCCGGTTGTAGGTGCCGAGTCGCATCGAGTGGACGAAGTCGCCCGCCGCGAGGCGTGGGCCCCGTTCCAGGACGGTGACCCTCGCGCCGCCGGCGGCGAGGTAGTAGGCGGGGATCGCTCCGCCGAAGCCGCTTCCGACCACGAGGACGTCCGTGGTCTGCGCGCTCATGCGGGGCTCCCCGACGCGGTCGTCGCGGGGTGCGTGGTGGCGAGGGCCTTGCCGTAGGAGTAGTCGGCGAAACGCCACAGCCCGTCGGCATCGGGCTGGGGGAACCTCAGCCAGGCCAGTCCGGGATGGCCTGTCGTTACGGCCTGGCGTGTGTCGAGGTGGGCGGCGGTGTCGAAGGCGAGGCCGGTCAGCAGGCTGAGCACCTGCCAGATGGCGCGGTCGGGGTCCTCGGGCCCGAACAGCCCGCGTAGGAGCGCGGTGCGGTCGCGGAAGGACAGACCCACGAAGGCGGGGCTGGTGATGGGAAGCAGGATGAGGTGGGTGGCCGCGTAGGCGATCGCCCGGGCGTTGAGCAGGGCCGCGATCTCCGGCAGCACCGGGGCGAGTGGCAGTTCGGGCGAGTTGAGCGTGCTGATCACACCGGCCTGCACGGCGCCCGGTCCTTTGACGACGCCCGCGATGGCGAGGTCTCCGGCGAAACGGCGTTCACCGGGGATCAGGGTGTCGGCGAACGCCTCCATCGTCTGTACGGTCCACCCCGCGGGCCCGGTCTCGGTCGCCGCCGCGCGGGTGGCGACGCCCGGGAACTGCAGCGCGGACAGGGTGCCGGCGGTGGCGGCCAGCGCCCTGAGTACCGCTCTTCGATCGATCGAGGACACGGTGCTCACCCGGCCGTCGAGCAGAGTGGGGAGTATGGGATGGCCGTGGTCAGGCCCGTCTCTCCGGCCGCGCTGCCATATTTCTCCAGCGCGTCGGCCAGTTCCGGGTACACCGGGCGCAGCGCGGCGACGGCGTCACCGATGCCGACGCTCGTACCGTGGATACGGAAACCGCTCAGCCGTGCTCCGGCCCGCTGCCCGGACTTGTCCCACCAGTACTGGCCGTCCCACGTCACCCAGGGTGTGGCGCCGGTGGTGGTCTGCACACTCCAGTGGTCCTTCTGGTAGTAGCGGCAGGTGACCATGGCCAGGGCGAACCGGGAGGGTTCGGCGACGAGGAAACGCAGGGCGCCGCCGTTGTCGAAGGTGATGTCGCGTTTGCTGTACTCCACGCACAGCGGGTCGCGGAACATCAGCCACCACGGGGGGATCTCGCCTTCGCCGAACCGGTGCCAGTCACAAGTGGCGGCGAAGGCCGGTTCGGTGAACGGTCCGATCTGGGATTCGGTGTTCGCGAGGCCTGCGGAGGCCGTGTGCGAACGCGGAACCGCCGAGGCGGTTCCCGGAACGAGAGCGGTGGCGCACAGTGCTCCCGCGATTGCCAAGTACATGCCAACCCTGTGAAGGCGAGGCGAACCGGACAAGGTGTTCCGCCTTTCTCGCGGCGACGGCCGTCAACCGGTCCGCGACGCGAACCGGCCCACCCAAAGAGTGGGGCATGACTACCCTTCAGTAAAGAGGTGGGTCAGTGACTCATCCACTGGCCCAGTGCGCGACGGTCCCGAGTGCTGAAGTTCCGGTACGCCGTGGGTGGTTGCCCCAGGAGTTTCCTGAACGCGGATGTGTAGGCGGCGGGGTTGTCGTAGCCCAGCGTGGTCGCGATGCGGGTGATGGGCGTGCCGGTGGCGAGATGCTGCAGGGAGTGCAGGACGCAGGCGCGTTGTCGCCACTGGGAGAAGCTCAGGCCCGTGCCGCGCTGGAACAGTCGGGCGAGGGTGCGTTCGCTGATGTTCAGGGCCGCGCACCAGCGTGCCGGTGGGTCGTGGATGTCGGGCCTTTGCAGGAATGCCTCGCACAGGCCGCGCAGTCGGGGATCGGACGGCAGGGGCACGTCGAGCGGTAGCGGGGCGAGGTTCTTGAGTTCGTGGAGGAGGAGAGCGGCGACCGCGGCGTCCCGGCCGTGCTCGGGGTAGCGCGGCTCCATCTCGACGGCTTCCAGGATCAGTTCCCGGAGCAGGGCGGAGACGTCGACGGCCTGGCAGCGTGCGGGAAACCACGGCACGGCAGCGGGTTCTAGGTAGAGGCTGCGGGTGCTGACCCCGGTCATCGTGACCTGGTGCCTGGTCAGCGGCGGGATCAGGACCGCACGGGCGGTGGGAATCGTCCAGCTGCCGTCCGCCGTCTCGACTCGCATGACGCCGGTGGCCGCGTACAGGACCTGGGCGCGGCGGTGCTCGTGCCAGACGAGCAGGTGGTCATGGGGGTAGTCGGTGCCGATGGCCAGCACGGCACGATCGAGGTCGTCCACCTTCGCCACCGGGATGTTGCGCATGCCGCGAGGCTACGCGGGATCGGGCCCGTCTGTCTGCTGCGCGTAGGAAGCTGGCAAATCATCGATTGCCCGCCAGTCTGCTTGATCCCTAGCGTCGTACCAGTGCTGACCTCCTTCTCCACCCTCGTCTTCTTCGGCTGCCTGACCGGCATCACGACCGTGCTCTTCGGTTTCGGCGGCGGCTTCGTCACGGTCCCCGTCGTCTGCGGAGTCCTGACCGCCACCTCCCACCCGGCCGCGGAGGCGGACGCCATGCACATCGCGGTGGCGACCTCGGCGGCGGTCATGGTCGTGAACGCCACGACGGCGACCCTGGCCCAGTGGCGGCAGGGCCGACTGCGGCGGACGTACGTCTGGCCGCTGGCGGCGTTCATCATGGTCGGCGCTGTCGTCGGATCCTTCGCGGCCGCGCGGATCGGCGATACGGCGCTGCGGCTGCTGTTCGCCGTGTATCTCCTGGTGACGATCGCCGACAGTGTGCTGCGGAAGGGCTTCCTGGTGGTGGCGCGCCAGGCGCGGCCGCGGCCCTTGGGGCGGGGCACCGTCACCCTCGGTGGAGCGGGCATCGGCCTGCTGGCAGCGGCCCTGGGCGTGGGCGGCAGCGTCATGACGGTGCCCCTCCTGCGCCGCAGGGGCCTGCCCATGAACGAGGCGACCGCCATGGCCAACCCGCTCAGCGTTCCCGTCGCCGTGGCCGGCACCCTCGTTTACGCCCTCGCCCCCACCACACCCGCCAGTACGGGACAGCTCGGCTACGTCGATCTCCCCGCGGCCGCCGCCCTGCTCATCGGATCCCTGCCTACCATCGCCGTCACAAGACGAGTCACCGGCCGAGTCCCGGACCACGTCCACTCCGCGGCCTACGTCGGCCTGCTCGTGGTCGTCCTGATCGTGATGCTGAGGGGGCTGATGTGGTGATCCCGTCTGGTCGTGTCCTTCTATACGTCTCCCTTCTATACGTCTCCTTTCACCACCTCCGCAGCGTGTGCCGATACCGCGGTCGGTGATTCCTCCGTGGCGCAGTGTGACGCGATCCGTGCTCTCGGTCTGGCCCGTTCGAGGGTCCGTTCAGGGGGCGGGAGGGGGTCGAATGGGGGGCCGGGGCGTGACGCCCCCCATAGGAGCCAGATCACGTCCTACCGCGGATCGTAGAGCGACCCCGCCGCGAGCAGGCCATAAAGCTCCGAAGCGACAGATTTCGGACATTGCTCCGTAGTCGGGTAGTACGTCACATTCTTGCGCCCACTTCTACCCGCCGCTAACCATGTTTCTCGTTGCCGCAAGCCGCAGGACGGACCGGACCCGCATCCGGAAAGCCCGCCCTCGTCTCGCACCGCAACACGGGGCCCTCGCCCCGACGCCCGACAGGCCGCGACCGAAAATCGGCCGGCGCCTCAAGACGTCCCACAGGAGAGTCCCGCATCATGACCGCGATCACCGCCACCCGCCGCCTTGCCCGCCTTCGCACCATCGCCCTGACCGGCATCGCCACCACTGGTGCCGCGACCGTCGCTCTCACGCTGATGCCGGCTTCCGCCCAGGCCGCCGAAGCCCCGCAGGTCGCCCACAGCGTCGCCGCTGTCTCCAGCGACAGCCGCGCCGACTCCAGCAGCGCCACCGGCGCCACGGGGAGCCTCGACGGCTGGATCAAGAAGTCGCTGGCCGTCATGAAGGAGAAGGGCATCCCCGGTAGCTACGAGGGCCTGCGTCGCAACATCATGCGCGAGTCCGGTGGCAACCCCAACGCCCAGAACAACTGGGACGTCAACGCGCAGAAGGGCACCCCGTCCAAGGGCCTCCTGCAGGTGATCGAGCCCACCTTCAACGCCTACCACGTCGCGGGCACCCCGCAGAGCGTCACCGACCCGGTCGCGAACATCACCGCCGCCGCCAACTACGCCGCTCAGCGCTACGGCTCCATCGACAACGTCAACTCCGCGTACTGATCCCCGCGCAGGCTTCTGCACAGCGGCGGCGCCGCGAGTGGCGGTGCCATTGAGGGGAAGGGCCGGTGAGACGGCCAGAGCACGAGCGCGGGCACGTGACCGCAGCCGAAGCAGGCTACCGGCGACTCAGCCGGCGTTCATGACCTGAGCCTGAGCTCCTGAGGATCGTCTTGGAACGCCGACCGGATCTCACACAGGGCGAGGACGATGTCTCGCCGTGGTGCTCCTCGTCGGACTGCTCCCAGCCGTTCAGTGAGACCTGGGGCCCTCCGGTGAGGTAGCCGTGAAGGACGCCGGCCGTGGTGTCTACGAACTCCCCATCGGATGTCTTTCGTGGGCGGCGGCCTCCCCGAAGACGCAGGCGCTGGAAGTCGGCGGCGCGCCGGTCCCGTTCGATCTTCCCGCACCACCGCCGCCGGAAGCCGTTGACGGGTCGTGGGGCAAAGGACCAGGTCACCGTCTGGCCCTACGAGGTCTGACTGCCGGCGCAGGGACGCCACGGAAGTCGGACGGTGAACACCGAGCCGATGCCGGGCGTGCTGATGACCGAGATCGTGCCGTCGTGTGCCTCGGTGAGTTTCCGGGTGATGGCCAGGCCGAGGCCGCTGCCGCCGGTCTGGCGGTTGCGGGACTTGTCCGCGCGCCAGAAGCGGTCGAAGACATGGGGCAGGTCGGCCGGTTGGATACCGCAGCCGGTGTCGATGACCTCCAGGATCAGTTCGTGGCCCTCTCTGCGGGATCGCAGGACGACCCGGCCTCCGCTCGGTGTGTGTCTGATCGCGTTGGAGACGAGGTTGCCGATCACCTGACGCAGTCGCACCGGATCGGCGTGCACCGCCAGTTCGTCGGTGGCCTGGATGGACAGTTCGACGCCCGCCGGTCCGGCGGCCCCGTGGTGCGCCACGGCCACCTGTTCCAGTACGTGCCGTACGGACAGCGCTTCACGGTGCAGTACCAGGTTTCCTGCCTCGGCCGCGGCGAGGTCGCGCAGGTCCTCGATGATGTGCTGGAGCAGCATCGCCTCGTCCAGGAGCAGGGCGAGCAACTGCTGATCGGTCGGTGTCAGGCCGTCCTGGGCGGCCTCCAGCCAGCTGCGGATGTTGGTCAGCGGGGTACGCAGTTCGTGTGCCACATCGCTGACCATGGCGCGGCGTTGACGCTCCAGGCTCTCCCTGCGCTCCGCGAGGTCGTTGAAGGCCACGGCGACGCGGCCGATCTCGTCCTTGGTGAGCACCGGGACGCGAGCCGCCTCGTCGGCCGGGCGTTGGGCCGCGGTGATCAGGGCACGCAACGGTCGGACCAGTCGGCTGCCCAGCATGATGGTCACGGCGCAGGTGACGGTGAGGACGATGCCCGCGGCGCCGGCGATCCGCACGGTGTTCTCCGACGAGAGCCGCACGGTCTCGGTGGTCGGATGGCCTCGGTCGGAGACGAAGAGGAGGACCGGGGGCGAGACGTAGGGCCGCAGTTGTTGGCGGCGGCCTTCGTACACGCACTCCTGCGCGGCGCGGTCCGAGTTCTCCTGATGCTTGGTGTGGCCGGTGAAGTGCCAGGAGAAGTCCGCGAATATCTCGACGGACGGCCTGCCTTGCTGATTCAGGCATTCCGAGGCCAGTTCAGAGGCCTGGCGGAGCGGCACGACCTCCGACGGCACGGGCGCCTTGAGCTCGTCGAAGTCGCATGTCCGTTGCGCCGTGAGGAGTTCATCGGCGTTGGACGTGTGGCCCGTGAACCGGATCGAGTAGCGCCCGGTGGGCAGGGGGAGGACCTCGGTGGCGATCCGTGGTCCGGCGAGACACTCGGTGATCTTGTGCACGATCGCCCGTACTCGGTCCCGGTCCTCGCCTTCGAGGAGGAACGGGCCCACCGCACGGGGGTCGATCGGGCCCACGGTGCTCTCGTGGGACAGAACGGGGTCGAGGCGCAGGGGATCGACGGAGGCGGCCGGCCGCTGCCGAATGCGCATGGTCGGTTCGGAGCTGGCGAGGGGTGTGCGCGCGGGGGTGGTGAGGGTGATCGCCCGGCCCGTTCGGGCCGCGAGATCACGGACCAGCGGCTGCACCCCGCCCCAGTCGGTGTGGGTGGCCGAGTATCCGATCAAGGCGTCGTAGATACGGGCGTCGGCCTGTGACGACCGGCCCTGTTCCGTGCTGATCGCCTGTGTTGTGGTGGTGACGGCGACCCAGGTGGTCGCGGCCACCGAGCAGAGCGCGACCAGTAGGGACGCGGCGAGGAGACGGACGAACAGGCTGGTGCGCAGCGGAACACCGGAGCGGCGCACGTCAGTTGCCCGCCGGGGAGGTTCCCGGGCTCAGCTTGTAGCCGACGCCGTACACGGTGAGCAGGTGGGTGGGGCGACGCGGGTCGAGTTCCAGCTTCTTGCGCAGGTTCATCACGTGCATGTCGACGGTGCGAACGGTCGAGGCGACGTCCCAGCCCCGGGTGCGTTCCAGGAGCTGTTGACGGGTGAACACCCGGCCGGGCTCGGCGGCCATGGCGGACAGGATGGTGAACTCCCCGCGGGTGCAGGTGACCAGCTGACCGGATGCACTTCGTACCTCGTGGCGAAGCGGGTCGACCGTGATCGTGCCCACCCGCAGGACTCCGTCGTCCGGCGGCGCGACCCGCTCGACGCGGCGCAGCAGGGTTCGGACCCGGGCCATCAACTCCCGTGGGCTGTAGGGCTTGGTCATGTAGTCGTCGGCGCCGAGGTCGAGTCCGAGGAGCAGGTCGTCCTCGCTGGAGCTGGCGGTCAGCATCAGCACCGGCACGGCGGATTCCTGGCGCAGGATCCGGCACACACTCAGTCCGTCGACCTTCGGCATCATCACGTCGAGCACCAGCAGGTCCGGCCGGAGCCGGCGGACGGCGTCGATCGCCGAGCGCCCGTCGTGCACGATCACCGTGCCGTAGCCCTCGGACTCCAAATACATCCGCAGCACCTGCGCCTGTTTGATGTCGTCCTCGGCGACCAGGATCCGTGCATTCATGACGGTGACTATAGGCAGCGCTTTGGGTCAATTCGCCTTTCTGACAATCCCGATACATCTTGCTGAACGCATCTTGATACCGGTTCGGCAAGGTCGGCAGCGCATCCGAAGTCGAGCTCCGGCTCACTTCCGAACGCCGGGTGCCTTCGTGTCCGCGGCGGTTGTCCGCGTCATTCTGGGAGTCGTCTGCATGAACCGCGTCATAGCCCGAGCCAGCGCGCTCGCCGTACGGGGGTCCGTCAGGGAGCGCGCACGCGTTGCAGGAGCCGGCCGCCGTTCCGGCGGCGCGCCGTCCGTGGTCCGCCGCCTGTCCGCGACGAGGTTCGCGCGGTGACCCGCCGGCCGAAGGGCGATGCCGCCACCGGCATGGACGACCATCCCACGGTCACTCTCAAGGCGGTCACCGCACCCCGCAGGCGTCATGTCCGCATCGTCGCCGCCGTGCTGGCGGTGGGGCTCGCCGGGGCCGGCGCCGCGGTGACGGTGCCATGGGGGAAGGGCGGCACTCACGCGGCGTCCGAGCCGGAGCCGGAAGCGGGCACGGCCGAGGTCGAGCGGAAGAACCTGTCCGACAGCCGGTCCCTGGACGGCACCCTCGGCTATGCCAGGCCGCAGACCGTCAAGGGATACGGGGACGGCATCGTGACCTGGCTGGCCCCCACCGGGAGCACGGTGACCCGGGGCAAGGAGCTGTACCGCGTCGACGACCGCAAAGTGCCGCTCCTGTACGGCGCGGTGCCGCTCTACCGGCGCCTGGAAGGCCAGAACCTGGTCGGGCGGGACGTGCGGGTGATCGCCGACAACCTGCGGGCCCTCGGGTACGACGTCGGAGTCCAGCCCTCACCGGGACAGGTCGTCACCATGATCACTGAGGCGGACGACACGGCATCGCGGGGTGACGAGAAGGGCTCGGGATCGGCGGGCGGCGCGGAGAAGGGCGCGGCATCGGCCGGGTCCTCCGCGACCCAGCCCTCGCCCGCGGTCGGCACCGGCGAGGGAGCGGCCGGGAGCGCAAGCCCGGCACCCCGCGCTTCCGCGCCGGCGGGAAGCGGTACGGCGGGAAGCGGTACGGCCGGTAGCGGTACGGCCTCAAGTGGCCGCGTGGTCACGCGGATGACGGTCCGTTCCGGCGACGGCGTCCTCACGCCCGCGCTGGTGAACGCGATCAAACGCTGGCAGACCCACAACGGGGTGCCGTCCACCGGCGTGCTCGGCCCCGGTGACGTGGTGGTCCTCAGCGGCCCGGTCCGGGTGGACAGCGCCGGCGCGCAGATGGGCGACGCGGTCGCGGCACCGCTGCTGAAAGTGACGTCGACCGACAAGTCCGTGACCGTGTCGGTGGACGCCTCCGACGTGGGCAGCATCAGGCGCGGCGACGCGGTGACCGTACAACTGCCCAACGGCACTGCGGTCGCCGCGAAAGTGGCCGGCGTCGGCAGCGACGCCGAGGCGCCGGACAGCGGGAACGGACAGCCGAAGGTGACCGTCACGGTCACCTTCACCGACCCGGACAAGGTGAGGAAGCTTGATTCGGCGCCGGTCCAGGTGGCGTTCGTCTCCGAGACCCGGCGTGGAGTGCTCGTGGTCCCGGTGACCGCGCTCCTCGCACTCCGCGAGGGCGGCTACGGACTTCGGACCGCCGCGGGACGGATCGTCGCGGTGAAGACCGGCCTGATCGCCAAGGGGTTGGTCGAGGTATCGGGCGCCGGGATCGCCGAGGGCTCCCGGGTGGTGACCTCGTCGTGACGGTCGTACCCACCCCGGTGCTGTCGGTGCGCGACGCCGCCGTCCGCTACGTCGGTGGAGTCAGCGCGCTGGCCGGGGTCTCGCTGGAGATACACAGCGGCGAACTCCTGGCCATCGTCGGCCCGTCCGGCTCCGGCAAGTCCACCCTGCTCAACATCATGGGCACCCTCGACCGGCCGACCAGCGGGACCGTGGTGATCGGCGGCCAGGACGTGACCACCCTCCCGGACCGTCAACTGTCCGCGCTACGAGGACGCTGGCTCGGCTTCGTCTTCCAGCAGTTCCACCTGTCCGAGGGCCTGACCGCGACCGAGAACGTGACCACCGGCCTGCTCTACGCCGGGGTCCCCAGGAGGCAACGCAGCCCTCTCGCGCTCACCGCGCTGGAGCGGGTCGGCCTGGCCCACCGGGCGGGCCACCTGCCGCACCAGCTCTCCGGCGGCGAGCGGCAGCGAGTCGCCATCGCGCGGGCTCTCGTCCACGAACCGACGCTGGTGCTCGCGGACGAGCCGACCGGTGCGTTGGACACCGCGAACGGACGCGCCGTACTGGAACTGCTCACCCAACTCAACGCGGAGGGAACCACCATCGCGCTCATCACCCACGACCGGGACATCGCCGCGCAACTGCCGCGGCGAGTGGAGATCCAGGACGGCCGTATCGTCAGGGACACCGCGATCACCGCTGCCGCCGACACCCCGCTGGGCAAGGGCACCGCCGCCGGGGCCCCGGGAACCGGGGGCGCCCCGTGAAGCGGACAACGCGGCTCCGTGGCACACGGAAGACGGTCATCGGTTCGCGACGGCGGTCCGTGACCACCACCCCGCTGCACCGGCCGGTCCGGCTCTCCCCGGCCGACCTCCTGCGCCTTGGACTGATGGGCATCCGCACCCGACGGACGCGGGCGGCGCTGTCCGCACTCGGCATTTCCATCGGTATCGCCACCATGATCGTGGTCACCGGGATCCCGGCCTCCAGCCAGAAGGCCCTGAACGCGGAGCTCACCGCGTTGGGCACCGACCGGCTGCAGGCGATCGCCGACAAGGACCAGGAAGGCAACGCGGGCTCGTTCCCGCCCGAATCGGTCGCCATGGTCAAGAACATCGGCCCGGTCAAGGCCGTGACCGCGGTCGCCAACACCCATGCCCGGCTACGGCGCTCCGACCGGCAAAGCCCCGACGACGTCTCCGGGCTGACGGTGCTGGCGGCCCAGCCGAACCTTCTCGGCATCGTCAACGCCCGTATCCGCTCCGGCCGTTACCTCACCACGGCCACCGAGCGGCTCCCCACCGCCGTGCTCGGCTCGGTCGCGGCGGCCCGTCTGGGCTTTCCCGATCCGCGCCCCGGCGATCCGGCGCCACTCGTACTGATCAACGACCGGTGGTTCAGCGTCATCGGCATCCTGCACTCCGTCCGGCTGGCCCCGGACATCGACCGCTCCGTGCTGGTCGGCTGGCAGACCGCGCACCGCACACTCGGCTTCGACCTCCGCCCCACCCAGCTGTTCCTGCGCGCGGACGAGCCGGCGATCGAGGACGTCCACGCGGTCCTGCCCGCCGCCATCAACCCGCAGTCCCCGAGTCAGGTGATGGTCAGCCGGCCCTCGGACGCCCTGGCCGCGAAGCGCTCCACCGAGGCCACCTTCTCGTCACTGTTCATCGGGCTCGCCGGTGTCGCACTCCTGGTCGGCGGCATCGGTGTCGCCAACACCATGGTGATCTCGGTCCTGGAACGCCGCCGCGAGATCGGACTGCGTCGCGCACTGGGGGCCAACCGCGGCCAGATCCGGGGCCAGTTCCTCACCGAATCGATCGCGCTGTCCGGCCTCGGCGGTCTGGCCGGAACCATCCTCGGCGTTCTCGGCACCGTCGGCTACGCGGCCTACAAGGACTGGCCGCCCGTCATCCCCCTCCCCGCGGTGACCAGCGGACTCGCCGGCGCGGTTGTCGTCGGCATCGCGGCCGGCGTCTACCCGGCCGTCCGCGCCTCCCGGCTCTCCCCGACCGCAGCCCTGGCCTCGGCATGACGCAGCCGTTGCGGACAGCCGACTCCGGCGGCCGCCCCACCGTCACCTGACCCCCGAGCTCACCCCAACCAGTCTTTGCACCACGGAGAAAGGCTCACCCATGCCGAAGACCGACACCCTCCGTCCACCGAATACCTGGCATTGGCGTGCGGCATGCGCCGCGCTTGTCGCGATCTTCTTCCTCGCAGCCTGCGGAGGGTCCTCCGACCCGGAATCGGCCAAGGACCAGGGCGACAACGGAGTCGCGAGCGTGACGGACGGCGACAAGGACGCGAAGGCGACGCAACCGCAGCAGTCGCAGGACGTACGGCCTCTCATCAGGCCGGACACCTCCGACGAGGAGAGCGACAGGGTGTTCAACGTGTACTACGAATGCCTGCAGCGCAACGGCGTCAAGATGCTCAAGCAAGGCGACCGGTTGAAGCCCATCGACACGGGCAGCAAAACCGAGGAGGCGCGGAAGAAGTGCTGGCAGAAGGAACCTGAATACCTCACGGAACGGGCGGCCAGGGAGGACCCGGAATTCCACGAGAAGATGGACCGCTGGGTGAACTGCCTGCGCGACCACGGCATCAAGGCGATCGCCCTGGACGACGGCACACTCAATCTGCCCAACAACCTTCCGCCCTACCCGCAGAGCCAATGGCTCGACAAGTGCGAGCTCAAGGCATTCGTCGCGAAGTAGCTCCGTGGGCCATACCGGGCTCGGCGTGCACTCCATGCTTCCCAAGCCCGCTGGACGTCCCCCTCAGGACCTCCCGCTCTTGCTCTTTCCGTAGATTTTGAGAGGGTTCTGCGCCATGCAGATGATCAACCCCGACTTCAGCGTCCTCTCCGACTACTTCGCGGCCGATCCATACCGCTACTTCGCCTCCCTGAGGGAGCAGTCGCCGGTGCACTACGAGCCCGCGATCGACAGCTACTTCCTCTCCCGCTACCAGGACGTGAAGCGGGTACTGACCGACCACACCGCGTTCACCACCGAGACCCTGCAGGTGCGCGCCGAGCCGGTGATGCGCGGGCCGGTCCTCGCGCAGATGACGGGGGCCGAGCACACCGCCAAGCGAAAGATCGTCGTCCGTGGCTTCTCCGGGCAGGCCCTGCGAGATCAGATACGCGCCGTCCACACCAATGCCGCCGAGCTCATCGCACCCTTCCTCCCCCGGGGCAGGGTGGACCTCGTCAACGAGTTCGGCAGACCTCTCGCCGTCTACGTGACGCTCGACGTCCTCGGCCTGGACAAGAAGGACTGGCAGCAGATCGCCGCCTGGCACAGCGGGGTCGCCGAGTTCATCACGAGCCTGAGCCTCACCCCCGAACGCCGTCGGCACTGCCTGGAATGCGCCGAGCAACTGGAGGCGTACCTCGTCCCCGTCATCGAAGAGCGCCGCCGCCACCCCGGCGAGGACCTCATATCGATGCTGTGCACCGCCGAGTTCGACGGCATCGCCATGAGCAACCGCGACGTCACCGCGCTGATCATCAACGTCCTGGCCGCCGCGACCGAGCCCGCCGACAAGACCCTCGCCCTGCTCTTCAAGCACTTGATCGACCAGCCCGAGCAGTTGGCCCAGGTCTGTCAGGACCCGGCCCTGCTGCCCGCCGCGATCGCCGAGACACTGCGCTACACCCCGCCGGTCCAGCTCATTCCCCGCCAGGCGGATCAAGAGGCCGTGTTCGCCGGCATCACCGTCCCGGCGGGTGCCACCGTCTTCTGCGTGATCGGCGCGGCCAACCGCGACCCCGACGTCTTCACCGCCCCGGACACCTTCGACATCCACCGGCCGGACCTGGGTACCGCCCGCTCCTTCACCGCCGCCGCCCAGCACCTGGCCTTCGGTACGGGACTTCACCAGTGCGTCGGTACGGCCTTCGCGCGCGCCGAGATCGAGACCGTCGCCGCGCTGCTCCTGCCCCTGCTGGAACAGGCCCGCTACAGCCCCGGCTTCCACTACCGGGAGACCGGCCTGTACACCCGCGGTCCGGTCGCACTGTCCCTGGACTTCACGCCTGTCCATGACAGGTCTCTGCACCCCGGAGCTTCCCGAGGCCAATCCACCCACTGACGCAACCGACACCCTCGTCACGATCTCTAACCGAGTAGCGTGGCGTGAAAGGGGCTGGACCATCGCCCCACGCGCGTCGTAATGATGCCTGACTCCGCGAGGCCCGGCGGGTGTCTCCGAGCATGGTCGCCCGGTGCTGGGACGAGGAGAGGGGAGCCGCCATGGCGTCCGTGGGAGCGAGACTGAGCAGCGCGCGCGAACGGGCCTTCATCGGCCGGGACGAGGAACTCGGCCACTTCGGCAAGGCGTTGGCCGACGATCCGCAGGCGCCGTTCGCGTTCTACCTGTTCGGGCCGGGTGGCATCGGCAAGTCGACGCTGCTGCGGCGCCTGGCCGACGACGCTCGCGCCGCGGGCCGACTGCTCATCGAACTCGACGGCCGTTTCGTCAGCCGGGACCCGGCCGACTTCGAGCGCGCGGTCGGCCCCTTCCTGGACGTTGCCGGCACGGTACTGGTCGTCGACTCCTTCGAGCACTGCCAGTGGCTGGAGAGCTGGCTGTGGCAGCACTTCCTGCCCCGCGCCGCCGACGGCACCCTGGTCGTCCTGGCCGGACGGCTCGCGCCACAGCCGCAGTGGACCGCCGACCCCGCCTGGACCGGGCTCCTGCACGTCACCGAACTGCAGCCGTTCTCCGAGGACCAGGCCCGAAGCCTGCTGGCCGCGGCGCAGATCCGGCCCGAACTGCGGGACCGTGTGCTCCGCTTCGCCGCGGGCAACCCGCTGGCGCTGTCCCTCGCGGCGGCCGCGGGATCGACGGGCTGCGGCAGGGAGGAGATCTGGGCCCCCTCGGCGGACGTCCTGCGCACCCTGTTGGCGGGACTGATCGGCGAGGTGCCCACGGCGGCCCACCGGCGCGCCCTGGAGGTGGCGGCACAGGCCCACTCGACCTCCGAGGAACTGCTCACCGCCGTACTGCCCGAGCACGACGCCCATGTGCTCTTCTCCTGGCTGCGGGACCTGCCCTTCATGGAGTCCACGCATCGAGGGCTCCACCCGCACGACGCCGCACGCGAGACCCTGGCCGCCGACCTGCGCTGGCGAGCGCCCAACGCCTTCGTGGCGATGCGCGAGCGTCTGGCGGACGAGTACCTCCACCTCCTGCGCGAGGCACCCGAGGAGCGGGTCTGGACCGTCACCGACGAGCTCTTCTACCTCTTCCGAGAGGGCGAGACCCTGGCCCGGCTCCGCACCTGGTCCCGCGAGGACGAGGTACACGACCGTCCGCTGCACCCGGAAGACCTCGACGTCATCCTCCGCATGGCGGAGGAGACCGAGGGACCCGCCTCCGCGGAACTGGTCCGCTACTGGGCGCAGCGACAGCCGCAGGCCTTCAGCGTCTACCGTCTCGTGAGCACGGGCCGGACCGTCGCGTTCACGGCCCGACTGGCCCTGCCGGCCCCTCCCGACCCCCAGGACCTGGCCACGGATCCCGTCGTCGCCGCGGCCTGGGAGTACACGAACGCCGCCGAGCCGGTACGCCCCGGCGAGCACATCGGCATCAGCCGCTTCACCGTATACCCGGAGCGTTACCAGGTTCCGTCCCGCGTCATCGACCTGAGCAGTTCCCGCGCCCAGGCGGAGTCGGCCCGTGCCCGCGGCCGCGCCTACGGTTTCGCCGTCTTCCAGGATGCCGAGACATGGGCCGAGCGCGTCAAGGGCACCCTCAGCGACACCGGGGCGCGACCGCGAGTCGGTGAGTACACCTACGGGGTGTTCGGCGTCGACTGGCGCCAGGAACCCGTGGAGACCTGGCTTCACCGCTTCATATCGGCCACCGCGGCGCCGGTCCAGTCCGGACCGGCGCCCGTTTCGCGTACCGTGTTCGACCAGGCCGTGCGGGAAGCGCTGACGCACTGGCGCGACGCGGGCACCTTCGCCGCCTGCGCCCTGATGCGCGCCCGGCTCGCGGCCGACCTCCGCGATCCTGTCGAGGAGTTGCGCGCCCTGCTGCGCCAGGCCGTCGACGAACTCGCCCACGACCCGCGCGGAGCGCGGGCCCGCGAGGCCCTGACGGCGGGCTACTTCTCCGGCGCACCCACCCAGGAGGCCGCCGCCCGGCGCCTCGGCCTGCCGTACGGCACCTACCGTCGCCACCTGCGTCAGGGGCTGGACCTGCTCTGCGAGGCCCTGTGGCAGCAGGAGCTGCATGGCCCTCAACAGCCCTAGGGCCTGTCGTCCAATTTCCGTCTGCCCCGCGACGCCTGGCACGCTCCCCCAAGCTCTTCGAGCAGGGGGGACCCCACTCGCCGCACCGGGCGAAAGCCCAAGTACGTCCAGTACGAGGACTTCCGCCCGGCACGCCGAGAGCACGCTCCCCCGAGCTCTCGGCTGCGCTCCAGCAGGGGGACCCCCATGACGCCGCAGGGCCGCCCTTCGGGCGACGACGGGAATGTGACGACAGGCCCTGGCGGACGCACCACTCGGCAGGAGAGGTGGACAGGCGCGGACAGGACTGGACAGTGTCCGCGCCTGATGAGCCTGGAGAGTGGACAGCGCCCCGCACGAAGCTGTGCGCCATGAACCTCCAACGCACACAGCTGGATCTGGCGCCGCCCGCTCCTCGGCACCCGGCCGCGCTCGCGGCGCTCGCCGCGGCCCAGTTCACGGTCATGCTGGCCACCTCGATCGTGAACGTGGCGCTTCCGCAGATCCGTGCCGGGGTGGGCCTGTCCGACGGCGGAACCACCTGGGTGGTCAACGCCTACGGACTGACGTTCGGGGCGCTGCTGTTGGCCGGCGGGCGGGCGGCCGACCTGCTCGGCCGCCGCCGGGTGCTGATGGCCGGCCTCACGCTCTTCGCGGTGGCCTCGCTGGCAGCGGGACTGGCCGGCTCCTCGACGGTACTCATCGCGGCCCGGGCCGCTCAGGGCCTCGGTGCCGCCGCCATCGCCCCGGCCGCGCTCGCCGTGACGATGGGCCTGTTCCCCTCCGGCCCGGGGCGCGGCAAAGCGCTGGGGGTGTGGGGAGCGGTCTCCGGCGCGGGAGGAGCGGGCGGCGTCCTGCTGGGCGGTGTGCTCACCCAGGCATGGGGATGGCCCTGGATCTTCCACGCCGTCGCGTTCGGGACGGTGCTTGTCCTGGTCGCCGTGGCGGCCTTCGTGCCACGGGCGACCGGCCGCGAGGCCGGGGAGTTCGACCTGCTGGGCACCGTCACCGTGACCCTTTCCCTGACCTGCCTGGTCTGGGGCCTGACCACCGCACGGGGCCCCGGCTGGACGGACACCCGGGTGGTGGGCGCCCTCCTCGGCGCCGCAGCGCTGCTCGCGGCCTTCGTCGTGATCGAGCGCCGCCGACCGAACGCGCTGATCCCACCGAGACTGTTCACCACCGGCCAGATCGCGGCAGGCAACCTGTTGATGGCGCTGCTGGGGTCCGTCTGGATCGCCCTGTTCTTCTTCTTGCCCCTGTACCAGCAACAAGTCCTCAAGATGTCCCCCTTGGCCACCGGAGCGGGGCAACTCCCGCTGGCCGCGGCCAATATGCTCGGCGCCGCCGCGGCACCCCGCATCTCCCGGCGCATCGGTGCCGGCGTCGCCGTGACCTCGGCCCTGTTCACCACGGCCCTCGGCCTGTTGTGGCTGTCCCGGATCAGCGCCGACGGAAGCTACCTCGGCCACGTCCTCGGCCCGAGCATCCTGATCGGCCTTGGTTTGAGCGTCGCCTTCGTTCAACTCACCGCATTGTCCGTGGACGGAGTCCCGGGACAGAACGCGGGCCTGGCCGGCGGTCTGGTGAACACCACCCGCCAGGTCGGCGGTGCGATCGGCCTCGCCGCCCTGGCCACCCTGGCCGGCTCCGTCACCACCCACGCGTCTCCCAGACGGCCTCACCTGGAAGCCCTCACCGCCGGATACCGAGCCGCCTTCATGGTCTCGGCCGCCATCCTGGCCGTCGCCGCACTCCTCGCGTTGCTCCTCACCCGTCGTGCCGGTCGGCCGCGGACCGCGACCGCCCTCGCCACCGGCCCCACCGGCCCGGCCTCCGAGCCGCGAACCGCCGGCATCTCCTGAGACCCCCTGGCGACGACGTCGTCGTCCGCACCGAGGAGTCCTGGAGAGGCGCTCCGGTCGACGCCGCGGCCGACCACCTCGCCAAGGCCCTCCACGCCTCCCTGGACAGCCGGCTCCACCACGTCAAGTCCCCCGCCGAGCAGTCCGTCTGACCGCGCGCATCACACCCATCACATCCATCACATCCATTGAGAAGAGGTTCCCGAAATGACCGCTGAGAAGCCTTACCTGATCGGCCACTACGCCCCGGTCGCGGACGAGATCACCGCCACCGAACTCACCGTCGAGGGCCACCTGCCAACCGAGCTGACCGGCCGTCTGCTCCGCAACAGCCACAACCCCAAGCCCGGCGTGACCCCCACCCACTGGTTCAAGGGCAGCGGCATGGTCCACGGCATCCGGCTTCGTGAGGGGCGCGCGGAGTGGTACCGCAACCGCTGGGTGAAGAGCCCCGCCCTGGACGGCGCGCCGTACCTGACCGAGAAGGGCCCGGACCTGGCGGCGAGCGTCGCCGGCACCCACATCATCGAGCACGGCGGACGGTTGCTCGCGCTGTGCGAGGCGAACTTCCCCTTCGAGCTCACCCGTGAGCTGGAGACGGTCGGCGCGTACGACTTCGGCGGCAAGCTGCGCAGCGCGATGACCGCGCACCCCAAGGAGGACCCGGTCACGGGCGAGCTCCACCTCTTCGGGTCGTCGCCCTTCCCGCCGTACCTGATGTACTACGTCGCCGACGCCAAGGGCGACATCGTCCACAGCGCCGAGATCCCGGGCGCGAGCGCCTCCCTCAAGCACGACTTCGCCATCACCCGTCACCACGTGGTCTTCATCGAGGGCAACGTCACCTTCGACCCCACCGAGCACTCCGGCATCCCCTACGGCTGGAGCGACGAGCAGCCCGCCCGCATCGGTGTCATGCCCCGTGGAAAGGACGGCACCCAGAACATCCGCTGGTTCTCCATCGAACCGGGCAACATGCTGCACGTCTCCAACGCCTACGAGGACGGCCGGGGGCGCATCGTCCTGGAAGGCCCCACCGTGGACCGCGAAGGCTTCCGGCTCTCCTGGAACTGGTGGGTCGGCGCCCCCGGCCGCGGCGCCGAGCCCAACGCCCGCTCCTACACGCGCCGTTGGGTCATCGACCTGGCCGCCGGCAGTGTCGACGAGCAGATCATCGACGACCTCGCGGTGGAGTTCCCGACCCTCAACGAGGAGTACCTGGGCCGCGAGAACCGCTACCAGTACGCCATCTCCTTCCCGGACTCGAAGGGTTTCGGCAGCTACGGCATCGTCAAGTACGACCGCACCACCGGAGCCCGCCGCATTCACCAGGTGGGCGACGCCAGGCTGCCCAGCGAGGCCGTGTTCGTCCCCGCCGCCGGTGCCACCGGCGAGGACGACGGCTACCTGCTCACCGTCGTCTCCGACCTCAAGCAGGACGCCTCGCAACTGCTGGTCCTCGACGCCTCCGGCCTCGACCGGGTCGCCACCGTCCATCTGCCCCGACGGGTGACCGCCGGAATCCACGGTTCCTGGGTCCCGGACTCCGACCTGGACGACGCCCAGGCCTGACCTCCCGCCAGAACAGCCGCACCACAAGTCGGCCGCCGGCCCGCGAGACGTTCGCGGGCCGGCCCCGCCACCGCTCCGCAAGCACCGCCGTTCCCACCGGCCCCCTCCGCGCGCAGCACACCTGGAACAGGGCCTCGAATCCCCTGAGGCCGGAGCACGTGAGAACCAAGGAATAACGACATGAGAAGAAGCCTGAACCGGAGGTACGCAGCCGGGATCGCCGCCGCCCTTTCCGCGGTGGCGACCACCGTGGCCGTACCCGCACTCGCGGAGTCGGCGGAGGGAAACCACCGAACCCCCGTCGGCGGCATCGACTGGCACGCCTGCGCCGACCCCGACTTCAAGGACATGCAGTGCGGATCGATCCGGGTGCCGGTGAACTGGTCCCGCCCCCGCGCCGGCAGCCTCAGCCTCGCCCTGGTCCGCCGCCCCGCGGATGACCCGGCCCACCGTCAAGGCACGCTGCTCCTGAACGACGGAGCGGGCGGATCCTCGATCGAACAGCTGCGACTGGCCATCACGAAGGTCCACCTGTCCACCTACGCCGGCGCCATGACGCACAATTTCGACCTCGTCGCGGTCGACCCGCGCGGCGTCGGCCACAGCACGCCGATCCGCTGCGAGAAGCCGCTCAAGCCCGCCGGAGTCAGCCACTTCCCACGGAACAAGGCCGGCCTCGACGGACTCGTGGCCCACAACCGGGCCTTCGCAAAGGACTGTCTGCGCCGCAACGGCCCGCTCGCCGCCCACGTCGACCTGACCAGCACCGCGCGGGACTTCGAGGCGGTCCGGATCGGGCTGGGGGAGCGGCAGCTGAACTGGTACGGCATCCACTACAGCACCCTCGTCGGGCGCACCTACGCCAAGCTCTACCGCGGCAGGCTGCGCACGATGGTCCTCGACACCGCGCTGGACGACACCGGCTCGGCCCGCTCACGGCTCCTCCAGGAGGCCGCCACCGCCGAGACGGCGTTCAACCGCTTCACCGCCTGGTGCGCCACGTCGACCGATTGCGCCCTGCACGGCAAGGACGCCGCAGCCGAGTACGACGCCCTCGTCGCCCAGGCAGACCGCACGCCCGTACGGACGGCGAGGTTGAGCAAGGGTCTCCGTAGATGGGTCGGCTCGGCTTACGGGCGACGACGCTGATCCAGCGTCCGGGGGAGTGGTCCGTAAGCCGAGCCGGGTCATGGGGCGGCGCCATGGTGAGGAGCCGGAATCGCGGGGACACGAGTGACTGACACACCCGGGGTCACGACGAGGGGGACGAAACAGGCGGTGACGCTGGATGCGCTTCCCCACCGGGAGAAGGGTCGGTGGGGAAGCGCGGACCAGGAACGAGGGGACAGCGCCGGCCGGTGAGCGGCCCGTGACGAACGGCTCCTGACGGTGTCAGCCTCAACCGGCCTGCTGGGCCCACTCGTTGAGCTGACGCGTGGTCAGGCGAGCGATGCGTTCAAGGTGATCACCGTGCCCGCGAGGGCGCTGCTGACGGGGCAGTTCGTCTTGGCGTGCTCGGCCGCCTTGATGAACGCGTCCCTGTCCAGGCCGGGGACCTCGCCCTGCACGGCCAGGTGGATCTCAGTGATTCCCTCACCGGGCTGGAAGGTGACCTCGGCCAGGGCGGTCAGGCGGACCGGCGGTGTGCCGGCCTCGGAGAGCCCGTGGGACAGGGCCATGCAGAAGCAGCTCGAGTGAGCCGCGGCGATCAGTTCCTCCGGGCTGGTCGTCCGGTTCGGCTCCTCCGCCCTGGCGGGCCAGGAGACGGCGAAGGTTGCGAGGCCGGAGGAGTCCAACGCGACCTGGCCGGATCCCTGGAGCAGATTGCCGTCCCACACGGTGTGGGCGCGACGGGTTGTGGCCATGACGGTCCTTTCTGAAGGGGTACGGCTTGAGCCTAGGGCGATCAAGGCCCTGACCAGCCGTTGAGCAGCCGAACACCCCCAAATTCTCGGTGGGCGGCGGAAGCGTTTCGGTGACGTCGGCCGAGCGGCCCCGCGCCCCGGGACGGCGGACGCAACACAGTCGGCCGGCTGCTGGATGCCTCGACGCAGGCTCGCGGGTCAACGCGGGGTCTGCTCGGGTTTCCATCCCCAGGCGGTGAGCATGCCCGCCGACAGCGCGGCGCATTCGTCGGAGCCCAGGTACCGGACCGCCCCGTCGACGTCCGCGTCGTCGACCTGGCCGGTGGCGAGCATCGCCGCTCGGCTCCGCTCCCAGGTGTCCGCCCAGAAACGGCTGATGGGACTGCGCGGCAGCAGGGGCGGCACATGGATCTCGGCGGCGACGCGCGAGAGACCCGCCCTGCGCAGCAGATGCGGGTACGACGGCACCCAGGAGACATCGGTGCCGATGGTGGCCCGCAGCCCCTGCCACATCGCCCGCATCACCGCGGTGTACGGCGTGCTGGGCGTCCGGTCGCTCGTCAGGTCGACCGCGTCGCTGAGCATCAGCACACCGCCCGGCTCGACGAGTTCGGCCAACGCGGTGATCAGGCGGTCGCGCTCGGGCAGGTGCATCAGCACGAAGCGCGCGTGGACGAGCCGGTACCGGCCGTGCACGAAGTCCGGGGCAGTGATGTCCGCCTCCAGCACGTCGAGCCCGGGCGCGGGCCGCTCGGTGAGGAAACGTACGTCGCGGTCCACGGCGAGCACGCTCGTCACCCTGGCCTCGTCCAACAACCGGCGGGAGACCGTGCCTGTGCCGGCCCCCACGTCGAGGCAGCGCCACCCCGGGCCGACGCCGAGTGCCCGCAGCCGCGCCATGGTGACGTCGTCGTAGGCGAGGGCGCCGAAGTCGATGCGCTCGCCCTCGCCCACCTGTTCGGGACGGAAGACGGCCTCGCCGTAGCGGCCCTCACTCGACGCGTCCCCGCGCGGAGCCGCGGTCACGTCGCCGCCGGCATGACGCCGGAAATCTCGTCGAACAGGTTCATGGCCGGACCTCTTCACGCGGTAGGGCGGTGCCTGGCGGCCCGTTCCGAGGTCGCCGCCCGATCGATCCTCCATCGGCGGCCGCCCGCACGACCGAGGCGCGCCGTGCCTGAGTCAATCGGCCCAAGGGCACGGCACACGAAGCAGCCGAGTGGGGGAGCGGTGCCAACTCGGACGCTGAGTCACATCGACGGTCTCGGCGCGCGGGTCAGTGGTACGGCAGTCGGCGGCGTCGGTCCAGGGGCGGACCGACGCCGCCGGACCGGGGCGCCGTCGTGCACTGGGCGTGTCAGGACACCCCCGTGATCCTGACACGCTGTCGGGCACTCGGGCCGGGTGAGCGACCCGGATCAATGATGCGTGAGTGCGTCGAGGGCTGTCGTTCGCACAGCGTCCACGTCCATGTGCGCACCGTCCACGGCCGTTCGGTTCAGCGCCTGGTCCCGCAGCTCACTGGGCGCCATGCCGTGCGCGGTGCGGAAGGCCCGGGTGAAGTCGCCGGGGCGGGAGTAGCCCCAGCGGGCGGCCACCGCGTGAATGGGGAGCGCCCTCAGGCCGGGGTCGGTGAGGTCCCGCCGCGCGTGCGCCAGCCGCTGGTCGCGGATGTACGAGGCCACCGTCAGGCCCTCGTCCTGGAACAGGCGGTAGAGGTAGCTGCGCGAGATGTGGTGGGCCTCGGCGATCTTCGCGGGGGTCAGCTCCGGGTCGCCCAGATGCCGCCGGACGAAGGACTTGATGCGCAGGGTCATGGTGCGGGCGTGCGTCTCGGGCGGCAATCCCGACTCGGCGTCGAGGGCGTGGGCGAAGACGGCGCTGACGAGATCGGTGACGACCGTACCCAGCCGCTCCGCGTCGGCCGCACGGTAGGCGGAGGTGTCGGAGGTCAGCTGCACGAGCAGCCCCGCGAGCAGCGCGCCCATGCCCTCCCGGCCGGATATCCGGCTGCCGACCACCCGGCTCGCCCGGTCGGCCGGGAGATCCAGGGCGGCCCGAGGGATCTCCACCCCGACGATGGTGACCGGGTCGGGCCCGGTGGATATCTCGTAGGCCCGGGACGAGGAATTCACATGGAAGTCGTCGATCCGGTACGCCACCTGCTCCCTGCCCCAGCTCGCCGCGCCGTCGCCGTGCCGCAGCAGGGACAGGTGGAACACCTCAGGGTCGGACTGGCGCACGAGCCTGGGCGTCCGGCGGAAAACCAGGTGGTCGAAGGTCGCGGGCCACACCGTGACGTCGCCGAGCCCGATCAGGCGCTGATGACCCCGGTAGTCCGCGGTGCGCTCGCTGCTCAGCTGCATCGGCGCGTGGGTACGCCCCAGTTGCTCCGTCCAAGCCTCGAAACGGTCGCTCGCCGGCAGGTCCTGGGTAGTGAAGACAATTTCGGGCAACACGGCGATAGTCAATCACAGGGCTGATCACGACCTGCGAGGCGTGGAGGCGTCAAGCGCGCCGAGTCACGGTCGGAACGGCTCTCCTCGTGCGTGAGTTGAGGTGTGCCGAGCCGATGTGGGCGCCGCTCGCCGTCGTGCCGCCGCGGTCGATCCGCCGTACGCGGATACCGTTGTCAAAGTTCTATGCGAGGGGGCTGTCATGGAAACGGCAGACACCACCGGAAGCATATGCGGCGGGGAACGGGGTGGTCGCGAAGGTTTCACAGAGCTGCGGGCGCGCGAATTCGGCTTCCTCGACGAGGCCGGACACACCTACCTCGACCACACGGGCGCCGGACTTCCCCCGCGGTCCCTCGTCGCGGGGAGCGCGGAGCGCATCACCGGCGGGCTGTTCGGCAACCCGCACTCGGAGAGCCCGGCCTCGTGCGCCTCCGGATTTCTGCTCGCCGAAGCGCGCGAGGCGGTTCTGCGGTATTTCAACGCCGATCCCGCGGAATACGCCGTGATTTTCACCCCGAACGCAACGGGCGCGCTGCGACTGGTCGGTGAGGCATATCCCTTCGCGCGAGGCGACCGGCTCGTCATGTCGCTCGACAACCACAACTCGGTCAACGGATTGCGGGAGTACGCGCGGGCACGGGGAGCCGCAACCGCCTATGTGCCGGTGAGCGCGCCAGGCCTGCAGTTGGACGAGACGCGACTGCGGGCGGCGCTGTCCCCACGGAGTCGGCGAATCGATCGTCTGCGAAGGGGCGACGCCGGCCGCACGCGCGGACTGCTGGCCTTTCCGGCACAGAGCAACTTCACCGGCGTCCAGCACTCGCTCGACTGGATCGCGGCCGCGCAGGAGCAGGGTTACGACGTGCTGCTCGACGCGGCAGCCTTCGTACCGACCAATACCCTGGACCTGAGTCGGTACCACCCCGACTTCACCGTGGTCAGCTGGTACAAGGTCTTCGGACATCCGACCGGCATCGGCAGCCTGATCGCTCGCCGGTCGGCCCTCGCCAGGCTGCGCCGCCCCTGGTTCTCCGGCGGCACGATCTACGCGGTGAGTGCCCAGGCTCAGTGGCACGTCCTCGCCGAGGGCGAGGCCGCCTTCGAGGACGGTACGGTCAACTTCCTGTCCATACCGGACGTCACCGCCGGACTGGCCTGGATCGAGCACATCGGGATGGACCGCGTGCACGCCCACGTCAGCGCGCTGACCGACCAACTCCTCACGGGGTTGCGGACGTTGCGGCACAGCGACGGCGCTCCAATGGTCCGGGTGTACGGTCCCGACCGCGCCGACGCGGCCCGCGGCGGCACGGTCGCGCTGAACCTGCTCGGGGCGGACGGCCGGATAGTCGACGAACGCGTCGTCACGCGCGACAGTGCCGCGCGCGGCATATCCCTGCGCACGGGATGCTTCTGCAATCCGGGCGCCGGTGAAGCGGCCTTCGCCCTGCCGCTGACCCGGCTCCGCTCAGCGGCCCGCACGCAATTGACCTCGCTGGAGGACTACTTGGAGCTGCTTCGGCTGCCCTCGGCGGGGGCCGTTCGTATTTCCTTCGGAGTGTCGTCCCTGCCCAAGGACATCGAGACATTCTTGGCGTTCGTGACGCAGACCTACCGGGACCAAGTGCCGGGGGTGGCAGGGCTGGCCCCGCGGGAAGGTTGTTGAGCCGACCCATGCTCAACGAGCGCTCCATGGACCAGGGTTCATCGCCCGGCGCGGCTCCTCGTCGCCCCTTGCCGACACTTTCGTACGAGAATCAGCCATGTCCAGGCCAAGAACGCCAGCGCGAAGGCCGCCAGGATCAACCACCCTCGGCTCGCCGGATGGCCGAACGAGTCACCGTACGAATCCAGCAGGGGCGGACCCAGCGGCGAGCCGCCCGCACGCCACAGTGACTCCAGGCCCACCCCGCTGCCCAGTGCCTCGAACGCCCAGCGATTGGTCATCGCCCAGCTGATCGCCTGTCCGGCGCCGGTCATCCGGGGCACCGGCACGAATGCTCCCGAGAACAGCACCTGGGGAAAGCAGAGCAGCGGAAGCATGAGCGTCGCCTGCCCCGGCTCCGACACCGCCGCCGACGCGAGCAGCCCCAGCGCGAGAGCGGCGGCCGAGGCCAGCACGCACGACGCGAACAGCGACCCGTACGTGCCCCAGCCCGCGGCGGGCAGTCGGTCCCCGGCGCGCAGGACTGTCAACAACAGCGCGTCGGCGGCCGCGAGAACGGGCAGCATGGTCGTGAGCTTCGAGAGGACGTACGGGCCGATCCGCAGGCCTGCGAGCCATTCGCGACGCAGTACGGGCAGCTCGGTGCAGATTTGCAGCAGTCCGTACGTCAGGCCGAAGAAGAACGCGCCGAACGCGATCCAGAACATGATCATCGCCGTGGACCCCGGAACCGGTGTCCCGGGATCGAACGCGCCGGCGCGGAACAGCAGGGCGAACATCGCCACGATCATCACCGGCGACCCGGCCAGGACGGCGACCGACAGCCGACTGTGCAGCAGCAGGGCCGTGCCGCGACGCGTCAGGAGCGCCCACTGGCGCAGGGCGCCGACGCGCTCGACTTTCCGGGACCGTGGCTCGCCGGGTAGATGGATGTCGTCGGGGGGTGTGGCACGCTCGACTCGCGTGCCCTTGGCAACCGCCTGATACACCTCTTCGACGGTGCCCACCCCGAAGGCCGCGCACAGAGCGGCCGGTTCACCCGCGTACGCGACCTCGCCGCCGGGCGAGAGGAACACGACCTGGTCGCAGCTGAGCAGATCGGCGAGGACGTGGGTGGTCAGCACGACGGTGGTGCCGTCCTCGGCCAGCGCGCGCAGGGTCCGCAGCAGCTCCGCCCCCGTGACCGGATCGAGCCCGGATGTCGGCTCGTCGAGGAAGAGCACCCTCGGCCGGGTCAGCAACTCGACCGCGATGCCGGCCCGTTTGCGTTCCCCTCCGCTGAGCGCGCGCACGGGCGTCCCCGCCCGCTCGGAGAGGCCGAGGGTGTCCAGAACCCGGTCAACCGTCGCTGTGACGGTCTGTGGTCGCGTCCCCGGAGGCATGCGCAGGCCCGCCGCGTACACCAGCGTTCGGTGCAGGGCCAGCTCGCGGTGGATGATGTCTTCCTGCGGAACGAACCCGAACTCCCGCCCCGGCGACCCGGGTTGCTCCCCGTCGTGCAGTACCTCGCCCTCGGTCGGCGCGCTCAACCCCGCCAGAATCTCCAACAGCACTGTCTTCCCCGCGCCGCTGCTTCCGGCGATCACGGTGAGCTGCCCGGGAGCGATGTCGAGCGTGATGCCGTTCAGTACCCGACCGGCCCCGCGAACGTCCCGACTCATCCGACGTGCCTGCAGGCACAGGCCGTTGACCGGCTGGGGAGACAACTCCGCGGCGGCACCCGGGCGTATCGGCGAGGTCGACATGGGTGCAGCATGCCAGGGGACTCTTCTCGGCGTCGCCCCGAAGAGGCATTTGAACACCGTCGTGATCGAGGCGAGGGCAAGGGCCGGCCGCTGCGACTGCGGCAGGCCTCGCCTCGATGGCTCTAGAGTGCGGCCATGAGCAGGCGCAGGGTCCGTCGGATGGTCGTGGGCGGCACGGTGTACGGCTGGTGTTTCGGGCACCGGCACGATCGAGTACGGGGCTACCCCGGGTGCAGCAGCACGGTGACGCTGTGGCGTGCCGGAACCCGGGCCCGTCTGCGTCTGGTGTTCAAGCCGGCATCCGACCGCGCCATCGCCGACGGCTACTTCGACGAGGGCGCGGCGGTGCGTCTGCCGGACCGGGAGTATCTGAATCTCCACGAACGCGGCAGCGTGCGGGCGTTGCTCGACGAGGCCCTGGTCCGTGAGCTGTTTCCCGCAACGGGTTCGGTGGAAGTGGACGGCTGGCCACTGTTCGACGCCGTGAGACCATCAGGCCCGCCGGACAGGAAGTCTGTTGTCAGCCCGCGCTAGTCCATGCGTCGGGGCGGGGAGCCAGCACCGCGGAGACGACCGCGCGGGACGAGCCGACGACGTCGGCCACGAAGCGCAGGCGTCCGACGGCGAGTTGTCGCAGAGCCGATCCGTGATCGACGGCAACGACCAGGGACACCGCGAGCAGAAGGAGCCGCCACAGAGCCATGACCGGACGGCGCGTTGCGCGCGGCAACTCCGCCAACGAGGTGTGCAGTCGCTCGCAGTGGAACGGGACGTGGCGCTGCTCGTCGGACAGGATTCGCCCGGCCACATCCGAGGTGAGCGGGTCGTCGGTGCCATCCCGCAAGGCCCGGTAATAGCGCAGTGCCACCACTTCCGCGATCATCAGCACCAGCAGCTCCATGCGCAGGCCCATGAGACGCCGCAGCCGAACGAAGACGGTGTCGCTCCAGTGGCCGGTCAGCGTCGGCATGCCACCTGCGGCCAGCAGCCGAGCGAGTAGACGGGCGTGGTTCTGTTCCTCGGCGACGAAGAGCCGGACCGCCTGCGCGTAATCGCCGTCGCCGGCCTCGTCCGCCTTGCCGACGAGGTTGGCGCCGTCACCGTCCTCGCCGACCTGAAAGCGCTGAATGCCGCCCCACACCGCCGGATGCAGCGTCGCACCTTGCCTCCAGTCGGGGTCACCCTGGACGCGTCTGCGCTCGCGCTCCTCCTCGAACCGCCTTGTCCACTTGGCGAATCCGTCCGTATGCACCCGGTCTCCCCTCTCCGTGGCACAGCCACCGTGCCCGGAAAAGGGACGACGCCGGCGGACCCCAAACAGTTCCGCTTTCGACTGCTCCAAGAACGACTGCGAACCGGCGGCGCGGAAGTGGGCATCACAAGGTCTTGATGAGGCCACCGTCGATGACGAAGTCGGCACCGGTGATGTTGGACGTGCGCCCGCCGGCCAGCATCACGATGAGGTCTGCGACCTCGTCGGGGCGGGTGAAGCGGCCCGTGGCGAAGCCGCCGAGGCTGCCGACGATCTGCTCGCGCGCCGTCTCCTTGTCGACGCCCATCGCGTCGCCCACGGTGGCGGCCATGCCGCCCTCGGCGAGCCACATGTCGGTTTCGACCGGTCCGGGACTGATGGTGTTGACCCGGACGCCCTGGGGGCCGACCTCCTTGGACAAGGCCTTGGAGAAGTTGGTGAGTGCCGCCTTGGAGACGGTGTAGTCGATGATGCCCGGGTCGGGCAGGAAGGCGTTCACCGAGCTGACCGTGACGATCGCGCCCTTGCGCTCGATCAGCGACGGCAGTGCGGCGCGTACCGCGCGAATCGCACTGAAGAGGTTGGCGTTCAGCGTCGCCGTCCAGTCCTCGTCGGTGACCGAGAGGACGCCGCCGAGCCGCGGAGTGAGGACGCCGACGTTGTTGACGAGGATGTCGACGCCGCCGAAGCGCTCGTGGGCGGCGGCCACCAGGTCCTCCACGCTCTGCGCTTCGGAGAGGTCGCCGGTGACCGCGAGCACGTCGTACTGTGCGACCAGCCTGTCCAGCCCGGCACTGCCCTTGCGTGAGCCGGCGACCACTTTGACGCCTTCCTCGGCCAGGGCGCGGACCGCGGCAAGTCCGATGCCGCGACTCGCTCCGGTGACCACGGCGACCTTGTTCTGCAGCTGCATGTCCATGGATTTGTCCTTTCTGCGGAAGTAGACGATTCAGGCGACTGCGCCTACGGCGTTCGCGATGGTGGCGGTGGCCTTCTCGAAGTGGGGAGCGAGCTGCTCCTCGGACATCCCGTTGACCGAGATGAATTCGACGTCGGTGATACCGAGGAAGCCGAGAACGCCGCGGATGTACGGCTCGTGGAAGTCCAGCGGCGCGAAGCGCGGGTCACTGAAGTCGCTGCCGGAGGAGCGCAGGACGACCGCCTTCTTGCCGATCAGCAGCCCCTGCGGGCCCTGTGCCGTGTAGCTGAAGGTGCGGCCCGCCATGCAGATCTGGTCGATCCATGCCTTGAACGACGCCGGTACGCTGAAGTTGTAGACCGGGACGCCCAGGGCCAGGACATCGGCCGCCTCGACCTCGGCGATCAGCTCCCCGGCGGCGCTCACCGCCGCGTGGGAACGGGCGTCGTGGATCTCGGCCGGGCCGAAGACGCCGCGCACCCAGTGCTCGCTGACCAGGTTCGGTACGTCCGCCGTCACATCACGGTAGGTGACGGTGCCGTCGGGGTTCTGGGCCCGCCACGCCTCGGCGTACTGGGCGGAGAGGCGACGGCTGACGGAGCCGAAGCCGGTGCTGCGGGCACTGGAGTCGATGTGCAGCAAGTGAGCCATGGGGGGTTCCGTTCTCAGGTTTATGGATTGATCAATCCAATATTGAGGCGCACCGAGCGGTGGCACCTTCACATCCAGCACGATACTAGTTCTGGATTGAACTATCAAGTATGCGGATGAGCGCCTGACGAGGGGTGTCAGTGCTTGGCGCGGGTCAGTGGTTCACGGTGCCGCCCGGGGGCGGTGACCCCTAGTCCAGGGTGCGCATCGCGGCGTCGACGGCCGACTCGACGAACTCTCGGCCGGCTCGGGCCTTGCCCATGACGCGCAGCCCCTGGATGAAGGTGGTCAGAAGACGTGCCAACTCGGTCGGGTTCTTGTCCGCCGTGAGTTCGCCGCGGACCTGGGCCCGTTCAAGCGCTCCGGCAATGGTCGACTCGACCAGTTTCAAGGTGGCGGAGACGTGTTCGGCCGTGTCCGGGTCGTCGGCGCGCTCGGTGGCGGCGTTGACCGTCATGCAGCCCCGGTCCGGGTCGCACAGGTCGGCCTCGGCCATGGCCATCAGTACGGCCCGCAGGGCGGGCCGTACCTCTTTGGCGCTCTCCAGCTGCGCCACCAGCTGGGCGGCGTTGCGCGACGTGTACCGGGCCAGCGCGAGCCCGTACAGCTTCTCCTTGGAGCCGAACGCGGCGTACAGGCTGCCGCTGCCGATGCCGAGCGCCGAGGTCAGATCCTGCAGCGAGGTCGCGGCGTAGCCGCGCCGCCAGAACACGTCCATCGCGCGGTCGACAGCCTGGTCGATGTCGAACTCTCGTTTGCGGGCCACGCCGACAACGTAATCGTTGTGGATTGAATACTCAAATATGCGTACGGGTTGCTTGTGCTTCCCGGGTCATCGGCCGGTGCTTTGCGCGGCCCTCTCGATCAGGTGGCTGACGGCACGGGGGTCGGTGAGCTGGGCGTCGTGGGGTGCGTCGGTCTCGACCGTGTGCGCGTGTGCGCGGTGCGCCATGAAGCGTTCGGCGGCGGGTGCGATGGCGTGGTCGTTCTTGGCGACGAGATACCAGGACGGGATCGTCCGCCACGCCGGAGCGCCCGTGGGTTCGCCGAAGGCCTGGGCGGCGATCGGTCGCTGCGTGGCGGCGAGCGCGGCGGCGTCCGCCGACGTGCCCCGGCCGCTGAGGAAAACGTCGCGGAACTTGTCCGGCTTGAGATAGAAGTCGACGCCCGACGTTCCGTCGGCCTGGGGGAAGGGAACGGCGTTCAGGGCGGTGGGGATCGGCGCCGTGAGGTCGTCCGTGAGGTGGCTGCCGGGGAACTTGGCGCTGAGAGCGGCGACGGTCTCGTCACGGTCGGGCGCGAACGCGGCTATATAGACCAGCGCCTTGACGTTGGGGTTGTCCGTCGCCGCGTTGGTGATGACCGCGCCGCCATAGGAGTGGCCGACCAGCACGATGGGGCCACTGATCGTCTTGAGATACGCGGCGAGGTAGGCGGAGTCGGTGGACAGGCTGCGGAGCGGGTTCGGCGGGGCCACGACCGGATAGCCGTCCTTCTGCAGGCGCTTGACCACATTGCTCCAACCGGAGGTATCGGCCCAGGCGCCGTGCACCAGCACCACGGTCGGCTTGGGTGCGTGGGGACGTTCGGGGGTGTCGGCGGATGCGGTCGGGATGAGCGCCGCGCTCAGTCCGAGGCCGGCAGCGGTGAGGGCGAGGGAGGTCAGCAAGCGGGTGCGGGGCATGGGTGACTCCAGGAGGATCGGGTTTGCGCGGGGCGCAGGGAGGGGGGAATGGGGGAGGGGCGGGGGGTGGGTGGTCAGGGACCGGGTCGGCGGTGGTCGACGGCCCAGGCGAGTGCGTAGTCGGCGACCTCCTCCCAGCCGTCCTGGCCCACGATGTAGTGGGAGCGGCCGGGAAACTCCTGGTAGGCGGTGACGGCCGTGGACCTGCGGTACAGGCGGACATTCGCCTTGTTCACCTTCGGCGGGACGATGCGGTCGGCTCCGCCGGCGACGAACAGCAGGGGCGCGCGGTCGTTGTTGCGAAAGTCGACGCGGGTGATCGCACGGGGGTTGAAGTTGGCGAAGGCGCCCTGGAAGAGGACGCGTGCCGAACCCGGGACGTGGTGGCGGTCGTAGACCGCCTGCGACGCGGTGCTGTCCAGGGTGTTGGTGAAGGCGTAGTGGAACTGACGCGGGGTCAACCCCACCGCCTTGTTCCTGTTGGCCGGATTGCCCAGCACCGGCCACGCCGATCGGAGCGTGGACAGCGGCAGCGGCAGTACGCCCTTGACCGGTGCCGAGTCGATGGCCACGCCCGCTGAGCCCAGGCCGCGGTCCAGCAGCATCTGCACGATCGCGCCGCCGAAGGAATGGCCCATGAGGATCGGGGGCTCGTCCAGGCCGCGGATGAACCGCTCGTAGTGGTCGACGATCTCGCCCAGCCCGACGCCCGCGATCGGGCTCGGGTCCCGCTGGAGCTGTTCGACGTCGCCGTCCACTCCGGGCCAGGCGGGTGCGAACACCCGGTGGCCGGACGCGGTGTAACGGTCGATCCACTGCTCCCAGCTGCGCGGAGTCATCCACAGGCCATGGATGAGAACGATGGTGCCGGTGCCGGTCTGCGGCCTCGTTGAAGGGGTCACGGTTCCTCAATCGAGATAGAACGTTCTGTCTACCCCGACGCTAGAGGCGCCTTGGTTGCCCTGTCAACAGAGAGAAGGAACGTTCCGTAGGTGCGGACGGATGTCACACGCCGGTGCGGGTGCGGCGCCCACGGGCATGCGAACGGAGGGGGCGCGCCGAATCCCGACGACGATCGGTGAGATGGCGCCCCGCGCCCAGGTCAGCGGGCTGCGGCCAGCAGTGCCTCGGTGCCGCGGGCCAGTGTGCTGCGAGCGGCCTCGGGGTCGCCGAGGTAGCCGGCCACCATGGCGCCGTCACGCAGGGCGACCGCGATGTCCGCGGCCTGTTCGGGGTCGGGATGGCCTTCGGCGTCGAACGCGTCGACGAGGGTCTGGCGGAACCATGCCCGATGGGTGAGGACGGCCTGGTGAACGGGGCTGTCCGGGTCGGGGTATTCCGCGGCGGCGTTGATGAAGGGGCAGCCGCGGAACCCCGGGCTGCACACCTCCTGGCCGATGCCCTCCACGAGCAGCGTGAGCAGACCGTGGGAACCGGCGGCCTGCCGGACGCCGGCCGCGACGCCTGCCCTGATGGCGTTGTCCCTGCCGGTGAGGTAGGCGGTGACCAGGTCCTCCTTGCCGGGGAAATGCCGGTAGAAGGTCGCGCGGGTCACCTGCGCCTCGGCGATCACCTTGTCGACGCCCACGGCGCGGATGCCCTCGCCGTAGAACAACCGCTCCGCCGTGGCCAGCAGACGGTCACGTGCCTCGGACGGCCGCGCGGGCTCATTCGGGGCGGAGGGTGTCGCAGACATGCCCTGAGCATACAGAACGGTCCGTCCACCTCGAAGAACGTCAGTCCGACGCCGTGTGAAGGTCACGAACACTCCTCCCTCTCAGGCCGCCGGCGCGGCATCGAGGTACAACCACCGGGTACCCCGGCCCCACGACGACCATGGCGCGGGCCGCGGGCGACCTCGGCACCCGCACGCCGTGACGTGAGTCATTCCGCTTTCCGGATGAGCTGCCTACGCTGGTACGTCACGAGCGGGGCAACGCGGCTCCGCGCAACAGCTCGCGGAACCGATCAGCCGGACACAGGCGAGCACGCTCCCGAGGGACTGATCGCCGTGCGCCACACGCTGACACCTGTCATAGCCGCCTCCACTCGCTGGCTCCTGGCCGCCTACCCCGCGCCCACGGGTGCGCTCAGCCAGGGGCTGGCCGAGGCCCAGGCCCGGCAGGCCGCGACCCTCGCCGCCGTCCTGCGCTACCCCACCCCCCTTGATGTGGAGCTGCTTCATCTGCTCGCACCGAGCGGGTCCCACCGGCTGGACTGGCTCGTCGGCAGCGCCCCGTACCCAGAGGACGCCGACTGGCGGACCTGGGTCGACGAAACCGTGGTCAGCTGGGCGGCCTGCTTCCTGGCCGACCCCTCCCTTGCCGCCCGCGCCCACCAGGCCCTCACCGCCACCGAGCACCACGCCGAAGTCGGCAGTCCGCGGCGGCTCATCGATCCCGGCGACCGGGACACCGAAGCCGCCGCCTTGCTCCGCCACCCCGACCTGCTGAAAGGCGTCGCCGACCTGCACCGGCCCCAGCTTGAGGAGTTGCTGAGCGCCGACAGCGCGGGGCTGCGATGACGCCTCTACGGTGTCGGCGGAGCCGAGGCTGAGCTCGGTGATCGAGGGTGAGTGTCGGCAGACGGTCATCCATCGGCACTGCTGCCGGCCGCGCCGCCCGCGATGCCGTCGTCTCGGATGCTTGCGGTCAGGGTCCGCAGCGCTCTGAGACAGGCGGCGATCGGGGGTTCCCGCGTCGCGCTGGGCCGGGTGGCGATCTCGATCGTGCGGGCGAGCGTGTCGTCGGCGACCGGACGCGTCGTGAGCGTGGGCGGTACGTGGGCTGCGGCCATGCGGGGGAGGAGGACAGGGTGGCCGCCACTTGCGGCCAGGGCGATCATGGCGGTGAAGTCGGAGCAGGTGTGCCATATCTGCGGCGTGAATCCCGCCGCCCGGCAGGCCTGAAGGACGGCTGCCCCGCACGAGGTGTGCGCGGGGGCCGTGATCCACGGCGCCCGCGCGAGCTCTCGTAGCTCGACGGGAGATCCGTCCGCGCGAGCCGCTGCGTGGTCGCGTGGCAGTACGGCGACCAGCGGGTCGACGTGCAGGACGCGGGTCTCGACGCCCGGGGGCGGGGGCGTGGCCAGATTCGTGTAGCGGTAGATCAGCGCGAGGTCGGCACGGCGCTGGAGCAGCAGACGCGCGGCGGGTTCGGGTTCGGCTTCGGTGATGTGCAGCCGCAGACCTGGGTGAGCGAGTTCCAGTGCGTTGCTGAGGGGAGCGGCCAGCGGGGCGAGGGCGCTGGGGAAGCAGGCGAGGTGCAGGGGTCCGGCGGGCTCTTCGGCACCGCTGCGCAGGCGACTCTGTGCCCGTTCGAGAGCGGCGAGGACGCGCTCGGTGTCCTCGGCCAGGCGGTGCGCGGCGGCGGTGAGGTGGATGGAACGGCCTGTGCGTTCCAGCAGGGGGGTGCGGGTCTCCTCTTCCAGGAGCCGCAGCTGCTGCGAGACGGCGGAGGGCGTGACGCCGTGCAGTTCGGCCACGGCGGTCACCGTGCCATGGGAGGCCAGATCGCGCAGGAGGACGAGGCGTCGAACATCGAGCATTAGCTCATCTTAAAAGATGGCTGTAGGTGATGTAGCTGGACGGGAGGGGCCCGCGGCAGGGAGGCTGAGCAGCCCCCACCGCCCGCGTCCAGCAGTGTCAGGAGCTCTTTCGTGCGCGCCACCGTGATCCACGGCCCGAACGACATCCGGATCGAGGAAGTCCCCGATCCCCGAATACAGCACCCCACCGACGCGGTGGTGCGCGTGATCAACGCCTGTATCTGCGGCAGTGATCTCTGGGCCTACCGCGGCGTTGCCTCGCGCGTGCCCGGGCAGCGCATCGGTCATGAGTTCCTCGGGATCGTCGAGGAGACCGGCTCCGCGGTCAGCGGCTTCGCGCCCGGCGATTTCGTGGTCGCGCCCTTCGTCTGGTCCGACGGCACGTGCGACTACTGCCGGGAGGGCCTGCAGACCTCGTGTCCGCACGGCGGGTTCTGGGGTGAGGTCGGCTCCGACGGCGGCCAGGGCGAGGCCGTCCGCGTGCCGTACGCCGACGGGACTCTGGTCCAGCTGCCGAAGGACGCGGCCACCGACACCAAGCTGCTTCCGGGCCTGCTGGCGCTCTCCGACGTGATGAGCACCGGACACCACGCCGCCGTCTCCGCCGGGGTCCGGCCCGGGGCCACCGTCGCCGTGGTGGGCGACGGCGCGGTCGGCCTGTGCGGCGTGCTCGCCGCCCACCGTCTTGGCGCGGACCGGATCATCGCGCTCGGCCGCCACGAAGCCCGCACGGCCATCGCCCGCTCGTTCGGCGCCACCGACGTCGTCGCCGAACGCGGCCAGGCGGCGATCGAGGCGGTCAGGGAACTGACCGGCGGCCAGGGCGCACACGCCGTCCTGGAAGCCGTCGGCACCGAGGAATCGATGCGTACCGCGATCTCCATCGCCCGCGACGGCGGCGCGGTCGGCTATGTCGGCGTCCCGCACGGCGGCAGCGCCGGCGTGGAGATCAGCCAGATGTTCGATCGCAACATCACGCTCGCGGGTGGCGTCGCCCCGGCCCGCGCCTACATCCCCGAGCTGCTCGCCGGCGTGCTCGCGGGCGTCATCGACCCGGGACCGGTCTTCGACCGCACCGTCGACCTGGACGGCGTGCCGGACGGCTACCGCGCGATGGACGACCGATCGGCGCTGAAGGTTCGCATCATCTTCTGAACAGCCCCGAGGCCCGAACAGCCAGGACCGTACAGCCAGGATCGAACAGCCCCAAGGAGAAGTCTGTGAGGATCGTCATCGCCGGCGGCCACGGCCAGATCGCTCGACGTCTGGGCCGACTGCTCACCGCCCGGGGCGACAGCGCCGCCGGCCTCATCCGCAACCCGGCCCACAGCGACGACCTGCTGGCCGACGGCATACAACCGATCGTCTGCGACCTGGAGGCGGCAGCACACGACGAAGTCGTCGCGGCCTTGTCCGGGGCGGACGCCGTGATCTTCGCGGCCGGCGCCGGGCCCGGCAGCGGCGCGGCCCGCAAGCACACCGTCGACCATCGAGCCGCCGTCCTGGTGACCGAGGCCGCCGTGCGCGCCGGGATCCGGCGGTACGTGATGGTCTCCACCCGGGGCGCGGGCAGCCCACCTCCCGCCCACGCCGACGAGGTCTGGGCGGCCTACGTGCACGCCAAGACCGCCGCCGACGAGCACCTCATGGCACAGGACCTCGACTGGACCGTCCTGCGCCCGGCGGCCCTCACCAACGAGCCCGGCGCCGGCCTGGTGCGCCTCACCGCGGAGCGGAGCGTCGGGGAGATCACCCGGGACGACGTCGCCCAGGTGCTGCTCGCCCTCCTGGACACGCCCGCCGGCGCGGGACTCGTCCTGGAACTCGCCGCGGGACCGGACCCTGTCGTCGAAGCCGTGGCACGCGCGGCAAGCGCCCGCACAGGCGAGGTGGCCGACGCCTGATGGGTCCGCTCGACGATGGCGGCCTGGGCGACACCCCCTCCGGGCCGGTCGGCTTACGACCCCGATCCAAGCCGGCGGGCGAGGGCGCGGATGGCCAAGGCGAGCCTGCCCAGGAACCGGCCGAGTTCCCGTCCACCCGCAGCGGGCGCGCCGGGCTCACCTCGTAGCGGACATCCTCGACGGTGCGGGCCTGCGGGGCGTCGGGCTGGGCTCCGAACGCCTGCCGCGCCCGCACCCGCGCACGCAGAATGCCCCCGTTCCCGCCGAAGTCGACGCCGCGGACGCCAAGGGGCTACGTGACCGACGCCGCCTACGGCACCAACGCGCCCTGCGGGCCGCCCTGTCCGACCGCAGGATCGACCACGTGCCGGCCGTCCGCGCGGATCGTCCCTTCACGGCCCTTCTCCTCTGCCGCCGACATGAAGGCCTACCCCACCCCGAACTCCGGGCCGGGGTCACACATTTGTTCGGCATGCCGCTCCGTTGTGCACTACGGTCTTGACCGACGGCCCGCCACTCAGGCGCCCCTCGCCACGCGTGCCCCACGCGGAGCGCCACGGAGTCCCGAATCGACCGTTCGCGTCCTCGCACAGCAGCTCGGATTGCCGGGCGTTCCGCACGAGACGGAACCAGAGGAAGGCACTTGTGAGCAATCAGCACCCCTCGGCCCACCGACGCCCGAGGCGCGCCCCGTCCCGGACACAGGTCCTGTTGGTCGCGCTCCCCGTGGTGGTGGCAACTGCCGGCGGGGCGTACGCGTTCAGCGCGTTCGGCAGCGAGGCTCCCGGCGGCAAGCAGCGCTCGGTCGCCGTCGGCGCGGAGTCCACGCCCACCCTCGTACCCTCGACGGCCAAGCCCTCGGCGAAGCCGAGCACCGGCCCGTCCACGGCCGAGCCGCGAGCGACCAGGTCCGCCGCCACCAAGCCGAAGAGCGCCGCCACGCCGCAGGTGAGCAACGGCAGTTGCGCGGTCGCGTCCGCCGACAGCATCTGGCGCAGGAAGGTGAACTCCCTTCCGGTGCACCCGAAGTCCAGCGCGTACGTGATGAGCATCGGCGCGAGCAGCCACGTCCACCCGGACTTCGGCTCCGGTGAATGGGACGGCAAGCCCTTCGGCATCCCGATCACCGAGCTGAAGTCGGGCCAGGCCCCGGTGTCGGTCTCCTTCCACTATGCCGACGAGAGCGACAGGGGCCCGTACCCGATCCCGCCGAACGCCAGGATCGAGGGCGGCCCGCGGGGTGGCGGCGACCGTCACGTCATCGCGTGGGACAAGTCGGCCTGCAAGGTGTACGAGCTCTACGACGCCCACCGTCGCAGCAACCGTCACTGGACCGCCCAGTCCGGAGCCATCTTCAACCTGTGGTCCGACAAGCTCCGTCCGCAGGGCTGGACGTCGGCGGACGCCGCCGGCCTGCCGATCCTTCCCGGCCTGGCCCGTTACGACGAGGCCAGTACCGGCACGATCACCCACGCCCTGCGCATCACCGTGCCGCGCAGCCAGAGCGCGCACCTGTGGCCGGCCCGTCACGACGCGTCGGACAGCTCCAACAGGTCCCTGCCGCCCATGGGGCTCCGGCTGCGCCTCAAGGCGAGCACGAACATCTCCGGCCTGCCGCCGCAGGCCCGCGCGGTGGCCCAGGCCCTCAAGACGTACGGCGCGATCGTCGCCGACAACGGCTCGGCCTGGTACATCAGCGGTACGCAGGACACCCGGTGGAACAACGAGCAGCTGAACGCGCTGAAGAACCTCCGCGGTTCGGACTTCGAGGCCGTCGACGTCTCACGACTCCAGATCTCCCCGAACTCAGGAGCCGCGCGCTGAGCGAGAGTTGTCTCAGGGGTGGACGATCTGCCAGTCCGGTTCCGTGGGGTTGACGATCTGCCACCTCTGGGCCTCGCCGTCCGCGCATTCGTGAATCACGAGCCGGGCGGGATCGCCGCCCCCGCTTCCGGCCATGTCGAGACACGCGCTGTTGCTGGAGTAGTTGCGGATCCAGTAGGTGTCCCTGTCCTGGGCGTCGAGCCACCACAGCTGGTTGTCGCCGGTGGTGCCGTTGCAGCCGTACGTGGACAGTGCGGTGCCGGCGGGTTTGGCGCCCAACCCCGGCAGGTCGATGCACTGTCTGCCCCTGACCTGACGGATCTGGAACAGGGCGGAGCCACCCGGACCCATGGTCGGGTACACCACCTCCAGGTTCCAGCGTTCGTTGTCCTCGGTGCTCGGATTGCAGGTGGACGCGTTGGCCGGACCGCCCCGCTGACCCGGGTCGCGGCCCGGGGTGTCGACGCACTTCCTGACGGCCCTGAGTCTCAGCAGGACGTTGCTCACCGACCGCTGCTGGGGCTTCTTCTTGGCCGTCGGGGGCTTCGCGCCCCCTCCGCCGCCCGAACCCTTGGGAGCCTCTGATGCCTTCGGTTCGGCAGCCGGGTCCGGGGCCGAGGAGGGCACCGCGGCCTCGCTGGGTGCCGTGGCCGCGCTGGGCGCGGCACGCTCGCTCGAACTGGGCTGCGGGAGCGTGCTCGCGGCGGCTTCCTTGAGCTGCTCCGCGGCGGAGCTGCGGACTTGGGGTTTGTACGCGATCCAGAGCATCACGAACGCGATGCTGAGAGCCAGGAGAACGCCGAGTGCGGTCGCGAGCCGGCCGGGCAGGAATCCGCGCTGGATGTACGTGCCGTCGACCTCCAGCGGCGCCACCCCCGACCGTTGCACGGCCAGCTTGTACGGTCGCTGTTGCTTCGAGCCGAACCAGATGATCTTGCGTGGCTTGAGCGTGGTGTTCACGAACGCGGCGCGGCCCGGCTTGATCTGCACGTTGCTCGGAAGGATGTCGTACGACAGCTCGTCGCCGTTGTCACCGCCACTGAGGGACGCCGTGAGCGTGGTGTTGCCGATGTTGTCGATGGCGAGCCTGGGACGTGCGCGGAAGCGGCCCTTGACGGTGGGCGGCACCAACTCCGCGCGTACCTCGCTGAACGGCGTGATGGTGAGGTTGCCCTCGGGAACGGTGACCGCCTCGGGATGCTCGGTCGGCGTGATGCGCACGGCGTACGGGTTCGGGCCGGCCGTCGCGTCGGGCGTACGCGGCGGCGCGAACGTCAGCTCCACCGTCCCCGTCGTCCCCGGATACAGCCGGAGCATGGCCGGTTCCACGGTGGTCCACGGTGCGATGTCGCCGACCGGCTCGATGCGGTACTCGTCGACCACATCAGCGGTGTTGCGCAACCGCAGCCGAACGGTGGTACTGCCACCCGGATCCACGGTCGCGGAGGCAGGTTCCAGAGAAGTCCAAAGGCTCACGCGACGAAGCTACGACGACACCCTCCCGCCGGTCAGGGCCCCTGGGGCAGGCTTCCCTGCCCGAACGGGTACGGTCGGCGACCGCGTCGGTGTGCGGACGGCCAGGAGTCCCGGTGCGTGGACCACGGCCCAATCCGCCGACCCGGATGCGCCGTTCCTCTGTCTATGTGCACCCATGTCCACGTACCACCCGCCTTACGGATCCATGACGTACAGACACGCATCGCCTTTCCGTACCGGTGATACGCCCACAATCGTGTCGAACCACGAGCCACATGACAGGGCCGACCACGGCACAACCACGACAGCAGGAGGCAGTCTTGTCCGGACCGGGACCGATCCACGAGCGTCAGGAGGCCATGGCGATGGTCGCCGCCGAGGCCGAGCGCGCCCGGTCCGGCTCCGGTGGCCTGGTGTTGCTGAAGGGGGCCACCGGCACCGGCCGCACCGCGCTCCTGGAGGCGGTCGCCGACGACGCCGCGGCACACGGCATGCGGGTGCTGCGGGTCCGTTGCACGCCCGAGCCTCTCGCGCCGTTGACCGCCGTATGCCAACTCCTCGGCGATGGGCTGGAGTTGGCGTACCCCGTCCTCGGACCACCGGACGACGCCGCTGCCGACTCCGCCTTCCACCGCGACCGCGCCGCACGGCTGTGGCGCGCACTGCTGAAATGGACGGCCGAGGCCCCGCTGTTCATGGCCGTGGACGACGTCCACCTCGCGGACAAACCCTCGTGCGGCTGGCTCATCGAGGCAGCCCGGCTGGCGGAACGCCTGCCGGTGCTGCTGGTGGCGACCGAGCGCAGCCAGTACGACGTCGAGCCGCCCGCGTCCGGCCTGGCCCACGCGCTCTCGCCCGGCCTCGTCCGCACCCACACCCTGACCCCGCTCAGCCCGCACGCGGCGGCGGAACTGGTCCGTTCGGTCGTCGGCGCGGCACCGACCCAGGCATGGGTCGACGACGTCGTACGCGCCGGCGCGGGCAGTCCGTTGCTCCTGAAGGCCCTGCTGGACGATCTGCGCGCACAGTCCCCGGGCCGCACCGGCACCATGACCGTGCCGGACACCTGCGCCGCGCTGTATCCGGGCGCCTACCCGGCCGCCGTCTCCTGGTGGCTGGACTGCGCGGGGACCGGCACCGCCGAGGTCGCCCGCGCGTTCGCCGTCGTCAACGGCGGGCGGGACGCAGACGGCGACCACCACCGGGACACCCACGACGACGATGATGCCCGGCTGCTCGCCGACATGACGGGCACCGATCCCGCCCGGGTGCACGGCTGGCTCACCGCCATGAGCCGTCTCGGGCTGCTGCGCCCAGGCCCGGCCGGCCGCCCCCGCTACGCCCATCCGCTGCTGCGGGACGCCGTACTGAGCGGCTGGTCCGGTGCCCGGAAGGGCGCTGCCCACGCCAGGGCGGCCGAGGTGATGCTGCGCCGCGGCGAGAGCGCCGAGGCGGTGGCCGGACAGCTGCTGCGGGCGCCCGCGCCCAGCGGGGCATGGGCCGTCGACATCCTGCTGGACGCCGCGGCCAGCGCGGTCACGGAGAGCCGTACCGACGACGCCGTCGCCTTCCTGCGCCGCGCGCTGGACGAAGCGTTGACACCGGCCCGCCGAGCGGCGGTCCTCACCGAACTGGGCTCCCTGGAATTCGCCGCTGTCGGGTCGGCGGCCGGCATACCCCGGCTCGCCGAGGCCGTACGGCTGGCGGACACGCCCAGGGACCGGGTGCGTTCGGCGCTGGCGCTCGGTACGGCACTGGCCGGACGGGGCGAGCAACGGGCAGCCGTCGCCGTACTGGACTCCTTGGACGAGCAGTTGACGGGCCATCAGGATCTGACCCGCACGCTGCGGACCGCCTCGGTGCTGCTGTCGGACCACGACCAGGCCGCACGGCGCGAGGCGTACGGGCGGCTGCGCGACATGGCCGCGCGCTCGCCCCATCTGGTCGGTACGGCCGGGCTGGCGTTGCTGGTGCGGTACGAGTCGCAAGCCGGTCTGCTCTCGGCCCGGACGGCGATGGAACGCATCCGGGCCCTGCTGCACGAACCCGCGGACCCCCTCGCGGAGCCGATTCTGCTCGGTGCGGCCGCGGCCGTCGCCCAGTGGGCGACGAACTGGACGAGGCCGCGCGCCTGGTCGAACGGGGCCTGGCCGGGCAGCGCACCTCGCTGCTGCACCCCATGCACGCGGCCCTGCTGAACGTACGGGGGGACATCGCGGCCGCACGCGGCAGCTACGCCGAACTGCTCGCCGAGCCCGACTTGCGGCAGGCTATCGAGGCGCCCGACAACCGACGCCCCCCGACGAACACACATGCCCTCGCCGTCGTCGCGCTGGTCGAGACGGGCCGTACGCGACAGGCCGCGGCGCTCGTGGACCGCTGCGACCCGCGCGACGCGCCCGACTCCGTGGAGCCGTCCCCCTTCCTCTACGCACGCGGCCATCTGCGCGCCGCGTGCGGCGATCCGGCCGGCGCGCTCGACGACTTCCTGGAGTGCGGGCGACGCCAGTCGGCGCGGGATGTGGTCAGTCCGGTCGTCACTCCCTGGCGGACCGTCGCAGCCGAATGCCGGCTGGCCCTTGGCCGGCCGGACGAGGCCCTTGCCCTGGCCCAGGAGGAGCTACGGCAGGCCACGGTCTGGAACACGCCACGGCTGCTGGGGCGTGGCCTGCGCGTCCTGGGCACGGCGACCGGCGGTCTGCGCGGCCTGGAACTGGCCGAGCAGGCCGTACGACTGCTGCGGGACACGCCGGCCGAGACGGAACTGATCCTGGCGCTGACCGCTCAGGGGCGGCAGTTCGCCGCCGCCGGAGAGCGGACCAGGGCCCGCGATCCGCTGCGGGAAGCGGCCGAGCGCGCCGAACGCCTCGGCGCGGTCCGTCTTCGGTCCGTGGCCGAACACGTTCTGCGGGAGAGCGGCGCCCGCCGCACCGCGAAGCCGTACACCGGACCGGCTGCGCTGACCGACAGCGAGCGCCGCATCGCCGAACTCGCCGCCGGTGGCCGGACGAACGCCGAGATCGGTGAACTCCTGCACCTCGCCCGTCGTACCGTCGAGACCCACCTGACCAACGTCTACCGCAAGCTCAGCATCCGCCGCCGCGCGGAACTCCCCACCGCCCTGGACCGACTGCCGGCCGACGGGAAATTAGGCGCGTGCCGTTGTGCTCAGTGACGCGGTGGTCCAACAACCCTTCCGCTGCGCGTGGTTGTGGGTCGGGGCTTGGCAAGGTGCACAAACATCAGCGCGCCCCCGCCTTCTCGGCGTAGAAGCCCAGGAGTTCGGCCCAGCCGTGGCCGTAGCCCTCGGCCATGCCGGTACCGGCGGAGGGGACACGGTCCCAGCCGCCATGCTCGACGGTCACCCGAGTGCCTCCGTCGACGCTCTCGAAGCGGACCTCGACGTCGGTGGTGGCGGATGCGTCCCAGTCGCCCTGCCGCCAGGTGAACACCAGCCGCCGATCGGGCTCCCGGACCAGCACCCGGCCGATCTCGAAGCCCTCGCCGGAATCAAGATCGTGGACCTCGACGAGGCGGCCGCCGACCTGCGGCTCGAAGCGCAGTTCCTGGGCCTTGTCGGGCTCGTTCCAGTAGCGGGTGCCGCGCTTCCACCACCTACCGATGTCGGCGGTGAACACGTCGAAGGCCGTGGCCGGGTCGCAGGCCACCTCGACCGTGGCGGTGGCCGTTGCGGGCGTACTCATTGGGCGGTTCCTTTGTTCATGCGCTCGGCGTGCTCCTTGAACGCGCCGAGCTGACCGGTCCAGAACGCCTGCACCTGGTCCAGCCAGGCCTGCAGGCCGATGAATGGTTCGTGCCGCAGCTGATAGACCCGGACCCGGGCGTCGTTCTCCAGGCTGTGCTCGACGACCAGCCCACTGCGCCGCAGTACCCGCAGGTGCCGGCTTATCGCCGGGGCGCTCACCTCGAACGCGGCCACCAGCTCACCGGAACAGCTAGTGCACGCATGTCAATCACCGGCGCCGAACAGCACGGGGAGGGGGTGTCAGTCGACGTCGATCACGATCTTGCCTCGGGCGGTGCCGCTCTCCACGGCCGCGTGGGCGTCGGCGACATCGGCGAGCGAGAAGCGCCGGGGGTCGAGTAGCGGTTCGAGCGCGCCCGCGTCGGCGAGGGCGGCCGCCTCGCGCATGATCTCGCCGTGGTGCTCCCGCCCGCGCCCGGTCAGCAGGGGCAGCAGCGTGAACACACCGGAGTAGGTCGCCCCGCGGAAGCTGAGGGGCGCGATGCTGTGGGTCCCCCAGCCAAGGGCGCTCACGACGTGACCGGTGTACGTGCGGACCGCCGCGAAGGAGGCGTCGAGCACGGGCCCGCCGACGGTGTCGAAGATGACGTCGAAGCCCTCACCGCCGGTGTGCTCGGCGACGTACTCGTCCACGGACGTGCTGGTGTAGTCGATCGGAGTGGCACCCAGGAGCTCGACGGCCTCCAGCCGCGAGGGCGAGGCGGTGGCGAAGACGTCCGCACCGCGGGCACGGGCGATCTGCACGGCGACATGGCCGATACCGCCGGCTCCGCCGTGGACGAGGACCTTCTGCCCCGCGTGGACCCGCGCCCGGTCGATCAGCCCCTCCCAAGCGGTGATGACGACCAGCGGCAGGGCCGCGGCCTCCCGCATGGTGAGCGAGGTCGGCTTACGGGCGAGAAGGCGGGCGTCGACGGCCGCGTACTCGGCGAGTGAGCCCTGCAGATCACCGACGCCACCGGTCATGCCGAACACCTCGTCGCCGGGCGCGAAGTCGTCGACGCCCGCGCCGACCTCCTCGACCACGCCGGCCAGGTCCAGGCCGAGGACGGCCGGCAGCGTGCGCCTGGCATGGGCGGCCTTGCCGGCCCGGATCTTGGCGTCCAGCGGGTTGACGCCGCTGGCCTTGACCTTGACCAGCACCTGGCCCGGACCCGCGTCGGGCCTCTCGATCTCGCTGAGCACCAGCGGAGTGTCGAACTCCCGCAGAACAACCGCGCGCATGCCTGCGCCTCTTTCCCGTCGCGTCACCATTCGGCGGGCGGCCCATTCGGCCGCCCATCCACCGACGCCGAACCGAACCGCAAGCCCGACCACACCATTCCCGAGGGGCCCGACCGGGCGATCGCGACCGAGGCGGAGGCGGAGGAACTCATCAGCGCCCGCTTCCCCGTGTCCCCTTACTGGACCTTCCCGGGTCGGCCCGCTAGTAGCTAAGCGCGAGTAAACGCTACGTAAAGTGATCGTATGTTAAAGGTTACCGATGAGAGATGAAATCGCCTAGGTTGTTCCAATTAGGATGGGCTCCACGGATGTAGATCGCTGCGGGTCCACATCCGCTCGCATGCGGTCCAGCGGGTACCCGAGCGGTGAGAGAGGCGAGGGTCGGCAGTGGTGAATACCAGAGATGGCGATCCGGACAACACCGGCCCGTCCATACCCCACGTCCCCCATCCGCTGCATCAGCCGCAGGGCCTGCGGACCATGCAGGCCGTGCGGCCCATGGAGCGACACCGCATGCGGATGCTGCTGCTCGACGCCGTCGACGAGGACCGGCGCGATGTCGACGTGCTGCTGACCGCGCTCCAGCAGGCGGTGGCCGAGGTGCACGGCCTGGGCGGCATGGTGCATCTGCCGGGCGGCGGCATGAGTGGCATCCTCTACCTGGTCGCCGACAGTGGCCTGCCGGAATCGGTGACCCGACCCTGGCTGATCATCCCGGCACGGGGTGCGGCGCCACCCAGCAGGGCCGCCCGCAACGACACCATCACCTGGCAGCCCGACCTGGCCCCGCCCGACCCCGTGCCGGGCCGGGACCCCGCCTCCCTGTGGCCTTCCGAGCTCCCCGTCGGTATCGGTCACCTGGCCGTCCCCCTCGCCGGCGGTGGCTGGCGACGCGGTGCGATCTCCGTCCTCTTCGCCCCGGGCACCGAGCCCGGCGCGGCGGAGCTCGCGTTTCTGAACGAGGTGGCGGCCTGGATGTCCGTCAGGCTCAGGTCGTCCGGGATCCTCAATCCGTCTCCCACTCTGCTGCGCGCCCTGGACAACGGGCCGGGACCGCAGGAGGCCGGCTCCCCGTGGGACGCGGAGGGGGTGCCCGCCATCACGTACACCTGGGACCTGCGCACCGGCGAGCTGACCTCCGACCTGCCCGTCGAGGAGATACTGGCCGGCATAGATCCGGAGGTGATGAGCGGCGGTATCGAGGCATGGGCGGAGCTGATCCACCCGGACGACCTGCCGGGGGCGGTGGCCGGCTTCGACACGGGCATCCAGCTGCGCGGCGGCTTCGAGAACGAGTACCGGATCCGGCGCCAGGACGGCACATACGTCTGGATCGAGGCCAGCGCCCGGACGATCACGGACGAAGAGGGAACGCCGGTGAAGGTGATCGGCAGCCTCCGGGACAGCAGCGAGACGCATGCCGCCGCCGAGTCGGTGGGGCGGGCCCTGCGCCACATGAGCGACGGCTTCGTCTCCCTGGACACGGACTGGCGCATCGGATTTCTCAACCAGGCCGCCGAGCGGCTCCTCGGCGCCGCGGGAGACGTGGCCGGAACGCTGCTCTGGAACATTCCCGCCGTGCGTGCCGTGCCGGGCCTGGAGGAGCGGTGCCGGGCCACGGTGGCCGAGGGCCAGCCGGGCGGGTTCGACGTGCCGGGGCCGGACGGGACGTCCTGGTACCACCTGCGGCTGGTGCCGGTGCCGGAAGGCCTCACGCTCTACATCACCGACACCACCGAGCGGCATCTGCGGGAGGCCGAGCGGGCCGCCGCGGAGCGGGCGGGCGCGGAGCGGGCAGCCCTGGTGCAGCGGATCACGCGGGAGCTGGCCGAGGCCGTCACGGCCCAGGACGTGATGACGGCGGTGGCGGACGGCGTGATGACGCCCCTCGGGGCCACCGGACTCATCATCGTCGGCGTGGTCGGCGACCGGATGACCGTGGTCGGCTCCAGGGGACATTCGGAGCACTTCACCCGACTACTGAACGCGCAGTGGACCGCGGGGGACAACGCGGACCCGGTGGGGGACGCCCTGAAGGCCCGCGCTCCCCTCTACATCTCCTCCCCGGAGGAGTTCCTGAAGCGTTACCCCGAGACCGAGATCGTGGTCCGAGAGAGCGGCACGCAGGCGTGGGCCATTCTGCCGCTGGCGGTATCGGGGCGCGGTATCGGCGCGGCCGTGATCTGCTTCGGCCGACCGCGGGTGCTGGACGATGACGAACGAACCCTGCTGACCGCGCTCAGCGGACTGATCGCACAGGCCCTGGAGCGGGCCGGACTCTACGACGAGGCGACGACCCGGGCCCGTACCCTCCAGCGCAGCCTGCTGCCGCAGGCACTGCCCAAGCTGCCCGAGGTCACGGCGGCGGCGCGCTACCAGCCGGCCAAGCAGGGAGCCGACGTCGGCGGCGACTGGTACGACGTGATCCCGCTCTCCGCGGCCCGGGTGGCGTTCGTGATCGGCGACGTCATGGGCCACGGCATGGCCGAGGCCGCCACCATGGGCGCGCTCCGCACGGCCGTCCGCACCCTCTCGGAGCTGGAACTCCCGCCCGACGAAATCCTGGGCCACCTCAACGACATCGTCGGCGAGCTGGGCACCGATGCCTTCGCCACCTGCCTGTACGGCATCTACGACCCGGTGACCCGGCGTCTGTCGTACGCCAGCGCCGGTCAGCCGCCCCCGGCGGTCGCCCACCCCGACGGGACCGTCACCTTCCTGTCCATGACCCCGGACCCGCCGCTCGGGGTGGCCGCGCCGCCCTTCGAGACCCGCGAGACCCTGCTGCCCGCCGAGAGCCTGCTCGCCCTCTACAGCGACGGCCTGGTCGAGAGCAAGGACAGGGATGTCACCACCGGCATGAACCGCCTCGCCGAGCTCCTCTTCGAGTCCGTGAACGCCATGCCGACCTCACCGGCGGACGCGTCCGACCTGGACGCCCTCTGCGCCGGCCTCACCTCCGCTCTCCTCCCCGACCACGGCGAGCTGGTGGACGACGCCGCCCTGTTGCTGGTCCGCACCCACCCGCTGGACCCGGAGAACGTCGCCGAGTGGCCGCTGCCGGAGGACCCGGTGGCGGCGGGCCAGGCCCGCGAGCTGGTCCGCGCCCAGCTCACCGACTGGGACCTGGCCGACGAGGACCTGATGATGACCACCGAACTCCTGGTCAGCGAGCTGGTCGGAAACGTCGTCCGACACGCCGTCGGCCCGATGCGGCTGCGCATGCTCCGCAGCCGCGCACTGATCTGCGAGGTCTCCGACGCCAGCCTGACCACGCCGCACATCCGCCACACCTCCGCCACCGATGAGGGCGGCCGCGGCCTGCAGCTCATCTCCGCACTCTGCCAGCGCTGGGGCACCCGGCACACCCGCACCGGCAAGGCCATCTGGACCGAACAGCCCTTGCCCAGCCCCCCAGTTTGACCCTCGACCTCGCAGGTCCGGTGCCGGATACCCGGTCAGGAGCGGCCCCGTTGCGCGCCGCCGCCTGCTCCGATGTCAGCCGACGAGGTCGCCGTGGACGATGATGTTGTCGGGGTGGTGACCGTTCTCGACCGGCCCGCCGCAGGTGATCAGCCTCAACTCGGGCCGCGTGGTGTTGCCGTAGACCCGCTGGGTGGGGAAGTCTTTCTCGGCGACCTGTTGCACCGTGCGTACGGCGAAGACCGCCCGGGTGACGACGATCCGGTCGCCGGTCCTGATCCGGCCGACATTCTTCATCACCGCTGGTCCGTCGACCGTGTCGAAGTGCCCGATGAGCACGGCCGGACCGGTCTCACCGGGGGTGACCGACTTGCTGTACCAGCCGATCCGATCGGCCTGTGCGACGGAAGGGACCTCGACCGTACCGTCGCCGTTCAGCCTCAGCCGCAGCAGCGGCCCGGTGTCGACCCCGGCGGACGCGATCGTGATGTGGACGGGCTCGGAACGCGACATGGCGGCTGCGGACTTCCTTGGTGGCCTTGGAGGGGTAACCACCGCCCGCTCTGAGGCTGCCCAGTTCTTTGGTGCCCTAGAAGACCTCGGCGGTGTACCAGATGTGCCGGTCGCCGTGGCGGTAGACCTTCGCGGTCAGACCGCCCTTGAGCTGGTTGGTGGAGACGAGGGTGCCGTCCGGGGCCGGAGCGGACTCCGAAGCGGAGGGTGTGAAGGGCTGTCGGGAGTGGCTGTGACGGTGATACTGGGCTGCGGGCTGAGCGAACCGGTGGCGGCGACGGCGGCGGTCGGCGCGAGAAGCCCGCCCACGGTGGCTACGACGATGGCCGTGCAGCGAGCAGCACGGCGGTATGAAGCGAGAAGCGGCATGAAGCACTCCATGACCAAGCGGCGCGAGAGCCGGGGCGGACAGGAAGTCGCAGCCATTTGCTCGGCGGGCGGGGGCCGCAGCGGGGCGCCCGCTGCCCATTCAGGCTAAAAATCAGGCTTGCGGAAGGGTGAGTTCCCTGTCACTGCCGAGTCGCAGGCCGCACCTGAACAGCCCTGTCCTCGGCGCGCGTTGGGATGCGGGCGGGGGTACGCGTCCCAGTCGAGACCTCACCCGGACTGAGCCTCCACACGACGCATCAGTCACCAGTGGTGGAACAGTCCTCCGGCTTCGTGCCGGTGAGATCGCACAGGGCGGCGTCGGCTTGGCCCTCCGAAGGGTGTTCATGAAGCAGGGTGGCTGCCGCACGAGCGCCGACGCCGAAGCATGTGGGGTTCTGCTGCACGATCAGGCCGAGGATCTTCGCTCGCGATTCGTCGATGGTGATCTGGTGGGAGTCGATCTCCTCCGCTTGGGACCCTCGACGCAGTTGCTCGCGAATCTGATCGGCTCGTAGATCAAACTCGTGCTTGGTCTGTTCACACGCGGCGGACCGCTCGGAGGTGCCGTCCTGTTGCCCAGCCCCGACGGCGTAACCGCCCGTGGCGAGAGCGATTGCCGCTGCGCCGACCAGCGCGATCAACGAAGGTCTCATGGCGAGGGATGTTATCTGCCCAGGTCAGGAAGCCAGTAGGCAGGTCCGCATCACGGATACCGTCACAGCATGGACCCCGGGTGCTGTCACCACATCCCGGGGTCATGCATCCACTTTCCTTGACCATGCGATTCAACGACTGGCAGGGACAAGGGTTACGCCCAAGGCCCCACCCACACACCGCGCTCCTCCGTCGAACTCGGCGGGCAAACTCATCCGTTTAGGAACGATCGTCTTAACTGGTCGTTCTTTAACGTCGTAGGGTCGGGGCATGGGACGACCACGTGCCTTCGACACGGATCAGGCCGTGACGACCGCGGCCGCCCTCTTCGCCGCTCGCGGCTATGAGGGCACCTCGGTGGACGACCTGGTCACTGCCACCGGCATCCACCGGGGCAGCCTGTACAAGGTCTTCGGCTCCAAACGGAGCCTGCACCTGACGGCGTTGCGCAATCACCTCGACCGCGAGATCCTCCCGACCACCGCCGCCGTCGCCACCCTCACCGACCCCGCGCAGGCCCTGACCACGGCCATCGCCTCGTACGACAACGGCCCGGCCGCCGGCCTCCTGCTCATGGCCGCCGTCGAACGGGCGCCCCAGGACCCGGAGGTCGCCACGCTGGTCACGAACGCGATCACCGCACTCGAAGACGCGCTGCGCCCCTCCCACGGCGAGGCCGCCCCTCACATCGCCTCCACCGTCCTCGGAGCCCGACTGCGCCTGCGCGCCCAGCCCAGCACCCCCAAGGAGCACTGGCATGGCCCGGATCTCCATCGATCGTGAACACGGCCTCCTGGCCGCCGAATTCCAGGGCCTCGACAAGCTCTGGACCTTCAAGAGCCGCCTCGAAGTCCCCCTTGCCCACGTGCGAGGCGCCACCCACGACCCCGGCATCGCCCGCGAGCCGAAGGGCATCCGCGTCGGCGGCACCCACTTCCCCGGAGTGATCACCGCCGGCCGGTTCCGCCACGACGGCGAACGCATCTTCTGGCAGGTGAAGAACCCGGACAAGGCGATCGTCATCCAACTCGCCGACGCCGAGACCTACGACCGCCTCGTGATCGAGGTCGATGACCCTCGCGCCACTGTCGCCCTCATCGAGCATTCATCGCCCAGAGTTGACGATTCAGGGGCGGGGCTTGTCCGGGAATGATGGGCCGGAACCCTTGTCGACTTCAGTACCAAGGTCCTGGCTCTCCGACCCGGCCATCAGCGCTTGGGTGTCACAACCACCGTCACATCGCGGTCCGCGGTGGCGCTTGTGGTGAGCCGGACCGTTGCCGCCGTCTCCGCAGGTACCGCGGAGGGTTGGGCAGTCGCCGGGCCGTCGACGGCGATCCGCCAGCCCACCGGGCTTGCCGGCAAGGACAGTTCGGTCATTCCGCCGAGCCGCGGTTCGTAGCTGAGCCGGTAGGTTCGTGTGGCCGGGGTGTAGGTGTCGACGTGGACCGAGCCCGCGACAGCTCGGGCGTACGGCCGTACGGTTCGCTCTTTGTTGGGGCGCAGCCGACCGTTCGCGTCCACGGCGCAGTAGCCGCCGCCATAGCACCACTCCCAGCCTGCCCAGCCGCCGCTGTAGCGGTCCATGGATGCCAGGACGTCGTCGTAGAAACGGTGCATGTTGGGCAGGTCGCCGTTCAGCGGCCCCCACTCACCCACGACGACCGGGGTGCCGTACCGGCGCGGATAGCCGACCACGGCGGCCTCGTACGCTTCCAACCAGCCTCCGTCCGGGTCGTAGTCTCCGCCCGCCTCCATCACGGCGTTGTACAGGTGAGGGGCGTACACCACCTTGGGGTCGTCGATCCGGCCCAGACCGGTCGGCACTCCCTCGCCCACGATCGGGGTCGGCTCGACGAACAGCCAGTTGTCCGAGTCGATCTGCCGGACGGCGTGGGCAATCCGGTTGTACATGGGAGTGAGCTGTTGGGCTTCGATTCGCCCCGCGGCCGTCGGCAGATCCTCGCCCGCGTTGATGCGGCCCATCGGCTCGTTGATGAGGTCGTAGCCGAGAACGGCGGGGTGCCGGCCGAACCGTGCCGCAAGCAGTCGCCACATGCGCGCCTGCGCCCTTCGCAGGTCGGCGTCCTGGTAGAGGTGCTGGAACGCGGCCTGCACCGCCGGCTCGAAGTACTCGGAGAACCAGTCGTCCGGGTGAGGTGTGAACGGCAGCCCGTCCGTGCGCGTTGCCCACTCGGGGATTCCACGGTGTCCGAACCGGGGTCCGAATACGTCCTGGTGAGCATCGATCACCACATGGATGCGGTAGCGATGGGCCCAGTCCAGGATCCGCTCGATCTTGCCCAGATATCGTCGGCTGTAGTGGCCGGGTTGCGGTTCCAGGTCGTCCCAGAAGACCAGGAGCCGGGCGAAGTCGAAACCCTGGGCCGACATGTCACGGAAGTGCCGCTCCGTGATCGCGGACAGCGCGTCGGCACCGCGGTGCGCCTTGTCTCCCACGTTCCAGCCGCGCAGGGTGAGTGCCCGGCCCCGGTCATCGGTCACACGGTGCCCGGCAGCGGTCGGCGCGACGGCACCCGCGTACGCGGGACCGGGATGCAGTACGGCCGCGAGGATCGCCAAAGCGGCCATGGCGGCGACCGCGCACCTGCGCATCAACACCTCCGGGTCATGGCGCGAACTCGCGCCGAGTTCGCAACCACTCGACTGCGCAGCGAGCTAACCGGGTCGGTCGGTTCTCCACAAAGGCGAGAACCGGACGACGTCAGGTACGGGTCGGCGTCGGTCGGCTTCGGGCGGGCGCGTGCTCTGCGTACCCACCTGGGTCGACAGCTGGGCGGGCCGACGTCCTACGAGGGGCCGACCCGGGTGGTGCACGTGAACGGCTGGTCGATCCAGTAGGCGGCGTGCCGCTCGCCCCAAGTTCAGCGGTGGCTCAGAACGTTGACCACGCGGCCGTTGGGGTCGCGGACGAAGAACCGGCGTACGCCCCACTCCTCGTCCTGCAGGGGGTGAACGATCTCCGCGCCGCTGTCCCGCATGACCGCGTAAGCCGCATCCACGTCGTCGACTTCGATGCTCATGTCGGGGGTGATCGGAGCGGTTTTGTCGCTGGTCATCACACTCACCTGGGCCGACGGACTGGACGGTGAAGCAAGCGTCGTGATCCAGCCGAGGTTCATGACTTCTTCAAAGCCCAGCAGGCCGTAGAACTCCCGGCTCTCCTTCGCGGCCTCTGACTGGACGACGGGCATGACACGGCGAACGGCCATCGATGACTCCTCAAGAACACGAACGGATCCAGGACCGTCCAGGGGTACCACGGTCCGTCCGCCGCCACGGGCTGACGGCGTCCAGACTCAGTCCGCGCGCCTCACGGACAAACTCTCCATCCGACCCCTACTTTGGTCACTACGCGCAAATTGTCCGTATGTTCGAGCTCCATCTGTGTGTGCGTCCGGAGCTGCTACCCCTCCTCCACCGTTCCCCCTGGGAGTCGCCATGCCTCTGCTGCTGGTCCAAGGCACATTCCATCTGAAGAACACTCAGCCGGACGGCGATACCGTTCACTTCGTCGCGGACAACGCGAGTGACTGGAAGCTGGTCAAGGGCAGGAACCCGGTGCAACTCACCGGCACGGGTGAAGCCAAACTCCGGCTGGAGGGCATCGACGCGCTGGAGACGCACTACCACGACGAACACCAGCCGCTGCAGTTCGGCCATGCCGCTGCCGCTGAACTCCTGACCTGGCTCGGCTTCAACGACGTACAGCGACAACCGGACGAGACCGTCACCGCCTCGACCCCCGAGAGCACGCCCGGGTACGTCCTCACCGGAGGCGCCGACCTGTACGGCCGCGTCGTTTCCCTCGTCGGCCGGGGCACTCCGCCCGCGGCCAGCGGCGCGGCCGTCACCGTCGACGTGCCGTTGCTGCGGCAGACCGCCAACCATCACCTGGCCGCGCAGGGACTGGTCTATCCGACCTTCTACGCCAGCCTCTTCCGCGACCTGCGGGAGGAACTCACCACCGTCGCGCAGAGCGCCCGGGCGGAGGGTCAGGGGCTGTGGCCCCAGGACGTGACCACCACCGGATTCAAGGTCACCGGGCCGTCCACCATCACCGACGACGTCGTGATCCTGCCCAAGGTGTTCCGGCGGCTGATGGACCACTTCCATGCCGGCATGTCGATCTCCTGCTTCCCCGCCTACCTCGCGGGCAAGGAGGACAAGTTCACGGTCCTGTCCACCAACGAGCGCTTCGCGGGTCTGCAACACGTCGTCACCGTCACCAACAGCGGCACCGTCCGTGTAACCCACCCGGTCGACGATCTGATCTTCGACGAGGAGTGAGAAGCCGGCCCGCTTGTGCGTACTCCGTCCGCTCTATTTGATGATCCGTGCCGACCGGGTGGCCGTGTGGAGGAGTTGTTCCAGGGGGCCTCGCCGAAACAGTCGGGTCCAGACAGTCGCCAAGAGCATGGCTCCCGCGATGAAGGCGAGCAGCACCGGTAGAGCGGAGAGGCCGTCCCCGTCGACCGCGGCCACGTACCGGACATCGCTGAAGAACCACAGCGCCACGATGTGCAGGACGTACACGGTCAGCGCGGTCATGCCGACCGCGGCGACGGGTGTGGCCAGGCGCGTGAGGCGCGGCATCCGTTCGGCAACGGTCAGGCATGCGGCGACCACGGCAAGGGCAACTCCGGTGTTGCCGACGATCGAAAAGGTCGTCTGGCTGTGCGGTGCCGCCACCAGCAACCAGGCGAGCGGGGTTCGGTCCTCCGGCGTGCCGACGGTGTCGGACCACCAGGCGGACGATGCCGAGCCGGCGTCCGTGGCGGAGGCGACGGCGGACAGGGCGTGGGGGACCAGGTGCAGGGCCAGCCAGGAGCCGCCGTAGCCCAGCAGGGCGAGCCCCCCGCCGATGAGCGCGAGCCGGGATCTGACGCCTGGCCGAGTGAGGTCAAGCCGGGCCACTGCCATGCCCGCGATCAGGAAGGGGATCCAGGTGAGCACGGGATACTCGCCGGTGAACAAGAGTTCGATGATGCCGTCCGTGCCACTGATCAGCGCCAAAGGGTCATGGCTGGTGAGGGCGTCTGCCCAGCTCCCGTCCTCGATGGATCTTCTGATCACGTACAGGACCTGAGGCAGGACCAGTGCATTCGCCGCAGCAATGAGGGCGAGCGTCCCCGCCCGCAATCGGCGCAGTGGGAGGACGGTCAGGAAGAGCAGCCCGTAGAAGCTGAGGATCACGTCGACGTCGGTGTCCAGGGCGGTCAACGCGTAACCGAGCGCCAGCAGGACGACGGCACGGATCACTATCCTGACCGTCGCCTGACGGCCCGCGCGCCCGGTATGGGGGTACGGGCGCCCGGTGATGATCACCAGCGAGAAGCCGGCGAGCAGGGCGAAGAGGGCGGAGGAGCGACCACGCGCCGTCTCCAGCAGGAATCCCACCGGGCCGCCGACCGTCACATCGGGCCCGACGTGGGCGGAGTACATGCCGAGGACCGCGAGTCCGCGAGCCAGGTCGATACCGATCAGCCGCCCCGTCGAGCGCCGTTCGGCGGCGATGGGGGAACGGTCGCCCAAGAGCGAGGGTGACACGTCTGCCGACTCGATCGAGGCCGCATTGTGGGTCATACCTCAAGGATTCACCACCCAAGCGCCCGAGACACCCCGGCAGCCTTCCGGAAACACCCCGCCGACCGGCCGACGTCACGCCTCCGATCGGCGGGTGCTCCGTGCCCGTCGCCGGGAGGACGGCCTACCTCATCCGGTCACCGGCACCGGCACCGGTACGGGCGCGAGGTGCCCGGTGCGGTGCAGACGTGCCACCAGCCCGGCGCACAGGAGCCCGGTGGCGGCCAGCACCGCCCAGGGCAGCCAGCGCACGCCCGTGTCGAACAGCGCCCCGACCGCGAGGTTCCCGAGCGAGATCGTGATGCCGGAGACGGTGTTGTAGGCGCCGTAGTAGGTCGCGATGAGCCGGTCGCTGGAGAGGCGGACCACGGTGTCCATCTCGAAGGGGTAGAGCAGGGCCCCGCCCCAGGCCAGCAGCGCGGCGCAGAGCAGGAGCGCGAGGACGCCGGCCGCGAGGCCGACGGCTCCGTCGTAGGGGCCGGGCAGGGCCGGCAGGAAAGCGGCCCCCATCATCGCCAGCCCGTAGGCGATGGCCCGAGGTCCGGCCAGAGTCCGCTTCGCCCAGGCGGTCAGCTTCAGCTGTCCCGACAGTGCGGCGAGCGCGGAGACGGCGAAGACCGCCCCGGTCACCAGCCCTGTCCGGTCACCGAAGAGTTCCCGGGCGCGCAGGGGGAGGGCGAGATAGACCTGGAAACCCAGGACGTACGAGCCCGTCATGGCGGCGGTGAACAGCAGGAAGGGCCGGTTCGCGGCGACGGTGCGCCAGTCGGCGGCCACGGCGCGCCAAGCCGGTTCCGCGCTCCGGTCGGCCGGGGGGCGGGCCGGCAGGGCGCGGGTCTGGAGGACGGCAAGGACGGCGAAGATGAGTGCCGCGACGGTACACACCGCGCCGAAGTCCCAGGTCAGCAGGGCCAGTCCGGCCAGTGGCCCGATCAGGATTCCGGCCTGGTAGAAGACGTTGAAGGCGGCGAAGGCCTCGACGCGGCGTTCCTCGCCCGCGTCGGCGGCCAGATACGCCCGCACGGCCGGGTTGAACAGCGCACCCGCCAGCCCGGTCAGGGCAGAGGCCATCAGCAGCGCGGGCAGGGTGTCCGCCAGTGCGAGCAGTCCGAAGGCGATCGTCCGCAGCGTGCATCCGATGAGAATCATCGGCTTGCAGCCGTAGCGGTCGGCGAGGGTGCCGCCGACGAGGAACATGCCCTGCTGGGAGAGGTTGCGCACGCCGAGAACCAGGCCGACCGTCCAAGCCGCGAGGCCGAGACCGTGGGCGAGGTGATCGGCCAGGTAGGGCATGAGCATGTAGAAGCCGAGGTTGATGGCGAACTGGTTGACCATCAGCAGCCGCGCCGGCTGGTCGAAGGAGGCCACCTGGGCCCGCAGCCCCCTCATCGGGCGCCCGCCTCGGCGCGCTGCGCGGTCGTGCGGCCGAGCGGATCGCGGACCTTGCCGCACCTGGTCCAGCCGGTCACCTCACACTCGTCGGGCTCGGCGATCTCTTCGGGTTCCGGCGGCGGTTCCTGCACCAGCAGCTGCTGGTCGCGGCACCATGCGTCGTTGTAGACGGTGTCCAGGTAGCGGTGCGGGCCGTCGGGGAAGACCGCCGCGATGCGCGTGCCGGGGGGATACGTCCGGGCGACCCATCCCGCGACGAGCGCGACAGCCCCGACGCTCCAGCCACCTGTCGCGTAGTGGCGCCGGCCCAGCTGGCGGCAGGCCCAGACGGCCTCGGCCGGCGCCACCCAGTGCACCTCGGCGAAGGCCGCGTAGTCGACGTTGCCCGGGTGGATGCTGGAGCCCAGGCCGCGCATCAGTCTCGGCCGGACGGGCTGCCCGAAGATCGTGGAGCCGACCGAGTCCACGCCGATCGTGGTCAGCGTGGGGAAGGACTCGCGCAGTACGCGGGAGATGCCGGCGGAGTGACCTCCGGTGCCCACCGACACCACGAGGACGTCAATACGGCCGAGTTGCGAGATCAGCTCCATGGCCAACGGCCCATAGGCGGCCACGCTGTCGGGATTGTGGTACTGGTCAGGGCAGTACGCGCCCGGCGTGCGCGCCAGCAGTTCCGCGACGCGCTCGCGGCGGGCCCGCTGCCAGCCGCCGTCCGCATACGGGGCGGCGACCTGGTTGACGTGCGCGCCGAGTGTGGTCAACAGCCGCAGCACCGACGGCTCCATACCGGGGTCGGTCACGACGGTGACCGGATGCTCGAAGGTCAGCCCGGCCAGCGCGAGCCCCAGGGCGAAGGTGCCGCTGGAGGACTCGACGATGGGAGTACCCGGCGCGAGATCCCCGCGCCGACGGGCCTCATGGATCATGTGGAGACCGGGACGGTCCTTGATGCCGCCGGGGTTCGCGCCTTCGAGCTTGGCGTAGAAGCCGCGGCCGGGTGGGGCGAAGGGTTCGTCGATCCACAGGACCGGGGTGCTGCCGACCAGTTGCGAGGGGCGGCGGGCAACCAGGGGGAGCGGTGCGTGGGCTCCGAGGGCTTGAGGGAGGGGGAAGTTCATGCGCGTACGGCTCCTTGGCACCGCGCATGGCGGGGCGCGGTGCGGTCGTCATGGGTGATGGGCGCGCGGGCACGCCCCTGCCGCGGAATGCGGGCGGGGTCGGGGCGTGCGGGCGGCGCTCAAAGACGCCAGACGCAATGGAGCGCGAGGAGCCGGGGGCTGTCGGGGGTGGGAGCGGCGGTGTCGGACCGCCGGCACCGGACGGCGAGCAGGAGCGCGCCGCCGGCCGATCCGGACGAGCCGGCCGCCGGTTCGGCTTGGTCGGACTCGGTGACCGCTTCGTCCGCCGTGGTCCTGGGGCGGTCGGCCGCGTGATCGATGTGGCCCCCGGAACTGTGCCGGTGTTCGGGGGCAGGCTCGTGATCGTGCCCGGTCTCGGCCGGTGGGCGAGGAGCTGCGGCTGTCTCTACGGCCACATGCGGTCCGGTGAAGGAGGAGGCATGGACGGCACCGGCGAGGTGGGCGGCGATCAGGAGGACGAGGCCCAGGAAGAACCCCACGCGACCGGGCCGCATCGAGGCCCGCCGCATCATCCACACTCTGCTCACACACACAGCGTATTCGGCAGATTACGGACGGGGCGGGAAGTGGGGTGCCGGGGCGAGCCGCAGTGCCGGACAGGTCAGGGGAGGGGAATGGACTCGCCGGCCGCATGGGACCGTACGAGAACGGCGGCCCCTTCCGTGGGCTGTACGACATGGGCGCGCCCGAGCCCGGAGACCCGGGCGTGCCCGTCGTCCCCCAGCTCCACGAGGGTGTTCTCGTCGATGGCGATGCCGTACGGGACGTACCCGCGGGCGACGGCCGCGGCGAGCCGCGGGAGCGTGCCCCACTGCGCGGCGTGCACGTCCACCCCGAAGGGAACGAGCCCGAGCCCGGGCCGTACGTCGATCTCCGCCAGGTCCTCCGCGCTGTCCTGTGGACACACCGGGACGCCGTCCAGGAGCCATCCGCCGACCACGGCGTGCCGTGCGGCCACGGCGGCGCCCGCGGAGAACCCGGCATACGGGATCCCGCGTTCGGCGAGCAGACGCGGCAGCTCTTCGAGGCACTCCGTGAACGCCTCCTGGTACGCGGGCGTCAGCCCGCCGCACACCAGCACCCCGTCGACGTCCGCCGCCCGCTCCGCCTCGAACCGCGTGCCGAGCGGCACGAGCAGGGGTACGGGCACGCAGTCCCCGGCCTTGCGCAACGCCCTTTCGTACCGGGCGAATTGTTCCTCGCCGTCGCCCTCGTCCGCGATCACACATCCGATGCGCGGAGCGTCCCCGGCCGCCCTCAGAAACGGCTCGTAGACCTCGGCGGTGTCCCATCCTCCGCCGATCAGAAACGTACGGCTGCCCATCCTGGTCCCTCCCGTGCTGTGAAGGGCGAATGTAGGGGGTGGGCAGGGGAACCGTCGACTGGATTACCGTGCGGGCCCCGGCCCGGAGGCGACTCGACACGACGCCCGCCGTGGGCAGGCGCGCCGGCGGCGGCCTGCCCAGGGCGGGCGTGCTCTGGCTGTGCCAGGGGGAGATCAGTCGGGCAGGCGGTCCAGCAGCCAGCTGCCCAGTTCCTCCGTGATGGCGGTGTGCCCCGTCGTGGTGGAGGAGCAGACGAAGTCGTCGACGTCGCTCTCGGACGGGTCGAGTTCGTCGATGTTCACGTACAGGTCCTTCTGCGCGTCGATGTCGCGGATCGAGACGGCGCTGATCGAGGGGACGAAGCAGACCTCCTCGTGCCGCAAGTCGACCTGGGCGCCGAACTTCTTGAGCATGTCGGCGAGGATCCCGTAGGAGCGGAGGGTGCCGCCGGGGGCGCCGTCCAACTCCGGGAAGCCGGAGGTCTTGATGATCTTCTCGGCCTTGGGGAACCGGCGCTTCAGCTCGGCGACGATGACGTCCTTGCCCTGGGCCTGGGTGTAGAAGGTGGTGCCGGGGTAGATCCGGTCGACCTTCAGCGCGGTCTCGCCCGGCGTGATGGGCAGGCCGGTGCCGTCGCCGCGGCCGTTGGCGAGTGCGAGGATGCGGGGGATGCGCGGCCAGTTGCCGACGTCCGCCAGCCTCTGCAGGAACTCGGTGCGCTCCGGTGCGATCCCGATCTCGCCGCTCTTGGGGTCGTAGTGCCGCCAGAGCATCTGCCGGGCGGCCGGGCTGTTCATCTGCCGGGCGAAGTCGTTGGCGACCGGGATGAAGTGGGAGAACGCCTGCAGGCCGACGGGGATGACGGCGCCGCGGTGCGGGCTGTCGTAGGAGAAGTACAGGCGGGTGCGGTGGTCCATCCGCTGCGTCTCCATCTGGGCGAGGGCATAGCGGGTGACCATGCCGCCCATGCTGAAGCCGCCCACCGTCATCCCGGCGTCGCCGAGCTGCTCGGACAGCGTCCGCATGATGCACGCGTACGCCGCCTGGGCGTTGTCCAGGATGGAGGCGCTGCGCTCCTCGAACCCGAGCAGGATGACGTCACGGCCGCGGCGGCGCAGCTCGCTCAGGAAGGGGTAGTCACGGTCGAGGCCGGCGTAGAGCCACTTCAGGTCGCTCCTGCCGAGGTTGAAGCCGTCGGCCATGATCACCGGCCGGACGATGCCCTGGTTGCGTTCGCCGTAGTAGACGTGGGCGTAGCCGTTCGGCAGCTGCCACTGCTCGTCCGGCTCCGGCACGGGGTAGGGCAGTTGGACCGGGGGCGTGGAGCTCAACGGGGTGGGGAGAGTGAATTCTCCGACGCTCTGCTCGGCCTTCTCGTCCTGCTGTTCGGACACAGCCGGTCTCCTTCCGGATCCGCGCAGGGCGCAGCAGCCCGGTGGACCCGGGCTGGACGGCTACGGACGGCGCGAAGATCACGACCATCTTCAGCACACGCTTCCGTCGGCATCCTGGATGCCGCTCGCTGTGTCCTTCGTATTAATGCAAGGCGTGGAGCCTGTGTTTGAAGCGGACGTCTCACCCGTACGGCACAGGATCCTCATGGAGGCGGAGCAGAGCAGCCGGCTCACGCGAGAGCGGCGGCCGCTCGCTCTGCCTGCGTGCGGGGGTCTCTGACGCCGCGTTGGGATATCGGTGCTCGGTAGGTGCCGCTGGCGGGCGTCGCTGAGGGCAACGGGGCGAGCGGCTCCTCGGCCGTGAACCGACGCAGGCGTAAGCCGTCGGCGGTGAAGTCGTACAGCGCCTGAAGTGGGGGCGTGCGGACGGCGGGATGGTACGGCCGCCGCGGCCCGCGGAGCGGCGTCGACTTCACCGTGCGCGTCGTAACGGGACCACGCGCTCGCCCCTGCGCGGACACCACGGCCGTGATCGAGCGAAGCCAACGGGCGGAAGACCTGTGTTCGAGACGCCGCTCCGTACGCCGGCCGGTGTCACCGACCGCTGATCAATGCGATGCTGTCCAACCTCTTCCACCCCGACTTCCATCCCGACGCGCTTCGAAGGTGGAAGGCGACGATGTCGCGCCCCGGACCGTCCCCGAACCCCGACGTGGGCACCGAGTTTTGAGACACGCTTTACACGACACGTGCAACTGCGGCCCACGCCCCGACTGTCTGACAGGGAGTCGGGCCCGTCGGGGGGCCGAAGAGCGAGAGATCGGGGCACGTCGTGGGACGGCGCAAGGGCAGCATAGGGATCGCACTCGTCACGGGTGCCGTGCTGGTGGGTGTCAGTGCCTGCGGCGGGGGCGGCAGTGACAAGGCGAGCGGGGACGACGGAAAGGCGTCGGGCAAGCCGAATGCGAGCGCCTCGCCGTCGCCGACGAAGCCCGCGGGCCCGCCGATGCTGCTGGAGACGATCACCCCGCAGACGGGAACCACGGTCGGCGTGGCCATGCCGGTCTCGGTCGTCTTCACGAACCCGGTGGCGAAAAAGGCGCGGGCCGCGGTGGAGAAGCACATGAAGGTGAGCGCCTCGCAGCCGGTGGCCGGCGCCTGGCACTGGCTCACCGACAAGCGCGCCGACTGGCGACCGAAGGAGTACTGGCCCTCCGGTACGACGGTGAAGATCGACGCTGACATGAAGGGCATCAGCAACGGCAACGGACGTTACGGCGTGCGCAACTACACGCACACCTTCAAGATCGGCGACGACGTGCGCGCCGATGTCTCGGTGACCGGCCACACCATGAAGGTGACCCGGAACGGCAAGGCGGTGCGCACCCTGTCGATCAACGCCGGCAGCCCTCAGTATCCGACGTGGAACGGCACGCTGGCCGTCATCGACAAGCAGGAGAAGGTTCACATGAACTCCTGCACCGTCGGCATCAGCTGCGACAAGGGCAGCCCCAACTACTACGACCTGACGCTGCCGTGGGACGTCCACCTGACCCAGTCCGGCACGTACGTGCACTACTCGACCGGTGACCCGAATCCGGGCAGCGGCAGCGCCCGTGGCTCGCACGGCTGCGTCCATCTGTCCATGTCGGACGCCAAGTGGTTCTACAGCCAGGTCAAGCAGGGTGACCCCGTCACCATCACCGGTTCTACCCGTGCCAAGGCCTCGCCCGAGAACGGCTACGCCGACTTCAACGTGGGATGGGACGAATGGCTCGCGGGCAGTGCGTCCGGGGAGGGGACGACCACGACGCTGTGATGCACGGCGGTGGCGGCGCGAGTCAGCGCATCGATGACGCTGACCGCGAGGCCACCGCCCTACTCGCTCTCCGGGCTGACTGGAAACAGGCGGCCGGCACACGCCAAGTCCCAGCCGAGCGGCGGATGATGGCAGGCCACCACCACGATCAGGCGCCGGCCCCGACCCGGGCCAGCACGCGGTCGGCAAGCTCGCGCGGGGGCAACTCGCCGTCCAGGAAAACCGTGTCGCCAGGCAGGGCATCGGCCGCGGCCACGGACGCTTCGATCCTGTCCCTGCACCAGCGCCGCACACGGTCGTCCTGCTCGGGGTCGTCCGGTGTGAAGCTTCGCCCGTCGATCCGCTCCTCCAGGACCTCTCGGGAGACCTTGAGGAAGAAGTGGTGCACGTCGATGCCCGCGTCCTTCAACACGCCGAAGATCTCACCGACATACCTGGCGTTGACCAAGGTCATGGGGACCAGGACCGGGCGGCCGTACTCCTCGACCAGCCCCACCGCCAGGTCGGCGACCTGGCGACGCCACAGGCGAAGGTCCTGGAAGTCGCCGGTCGGCACCTCCACGATCTCCCGCAGCACATGGCCGACCATCTCCGGGTCATAGACCAGCTCCTCGGGCCAGCGCGGACGCAACTCGTCCACGAGCGTGCTCTTCCCGCTGCCGAACGCACCGTTCACCCAGACGACCAACGCATTCCTCTCCGGTCGCTGTCATGCCCGAGCATCGGGCGGGATCAGCATGTCACTGCGTGCGTACGCCCTCCTGATCGGCGCAAGTGCCGCGCGTTTCGCGCTCTCCGGCCCGCGCAGTGGCCAAATGGCGCCCAGGGTTGTCATGCTCAACGGGCCCTGTCGGCAGGAGTCTTGAGGCCGTGATGCAAGATCGCCCCATGAACAACACCAGCAGACGCACCGTCCTGGCCTCCGTCGCCGCCGTTGCCGCCGGCCTGCCCACCCTCAATGCCGTGATGGGTAACGGCGCCACACCGGCCGCGGCAGCAGACCAGTACGCATCCAACACCGAGCTGTACACCCGTACCGCCGCCAAAGAGGGCACCGACTGGATGCGCCGCTTCCGCATCGGCGCGCCGGCACAGGTCACGGACAACGCCCGCAGCACGAGCAGCCCCGTCAGCAGTACGGCGGTGATCGCGCCGCACGGCGGCGGGATCGAGGCGGGTACGAGCGAACTGTGCATGGCCGTCGCCGGTTACACGCCCTTCGACGCCAACACCGACCCGGCGACCGCGGCGGTGCCGGGAGAGCCGCAGCGGGACTACTGGATGTTCGAGGCTCTGGCCAACTCGGCCGCACAGCACGTCACTTCCACCCACTGCGACGACCCGGCCGCCCTCGCCGCCTGCGGCAACAACCTGTACGCCGTCTCCCTGCACGGCTTCGACGACACGTCCGTGAAGAAGATCATCATCGGCGGTCGGGACCAGCGGCTCAAGCGCAACCTCCTGGCGGCCTTCAGGAGGTACGATCTGACCTCCCCCGCGAGCAAGGCCGAATGGAACGTGACCGTGGTCCTCGCGGGCGCCGACGACCCCATCAACGGCGACGACCCGGCCAACATCGTCAACCGCACCCGCACCGGTGGCGGCGCCCAGATGGAGCTGTCCACGGCGCTGCGCGCGGCGATGTTCGGTGACTTCTCCGGCGCGGCCAAGCGCAGGACGACGGCCGGTGTGCCGAGCACCAGTAGCCCCGACGCCGACCACTTCTGGAACGGTTTCGTCAGCGCCGTCCGCGAGGCGATCAAGAACCAAGAACTCGGTCTCGACTCCCTTTAGGTCTGCTGCCGGGGTACGTCGGTGACAGCACTGTGCTCTCACCGTGCTCTGGCATGGGTGAGGGCCTTCTGGATCCGGTGGGGATTGCGATCTCTACCACCGGCCTCAGGAGGTCCTCATCCGACAGCCCGCACCCGCCGTCCAGGCCGTCGCCCGCACCCGCGATCTCGCCCCGACGCCGGCTTCAGGGGTGCAGTGCGCGGTGCAGTGCCTCGATGGCGAGTGTGCGGGCGACTGTTGTCGCCTTGGAGTCGCGGAGGCTGTCGAGCATCAGGAAGTCGTGGACCATTCCCAGGACTCGGACCGCGGTGACGTCCACTCCTGCCTCGCGGAGCTTGGAGGTGGTCGGACGGACTGTACGGCGGCCTGGAGCCCTGCCCGGACCCGAAGCTCCTCACCGGCTGACCTCCGCCCATGATCAGCCGGACAGGCCTTAGGCCTGCCCGGCGCGGGGATGCCTTCACGTCTCGGCGCGGCGGAACTTACGGTTTGTGGGTTACCCAGAGCAGTTCCGCCGGCCAGCGGTGTGCCCAGTCGGGTGGGTCGGTTTCGTTGTATCCGTTGGGTGTTCCGAGTTCGGGCCGCGGCTCGATGAGGTCGTCGATGATGAGACCCGCGCCGCGCAGGACCTTGACCCAGTCGCCGTAGGTGAGCTGATAGCTGGTCGCGCCGTCGTCTTCGGCGATGGTGTTCAGCCCGAAGTAGTCCTGCTGCAGCGTCCTGGTCACGCGGCTGGCGGCTTCGTCGTAGCAAGCTTCGAACCATGGGCTGGCGACGTTGAACACCAGGCGCCCGCCTCGGGCCAAGACGCGTGCGGCCTGCGGGACGGCCAGGTGCGGGGGTGCCCAGCTGAGCCCACCGAAGTCGCAGAACACCAGGTCGAAGCTGTCGGCGGCGAAGGGGAGTTGTTCGGCGGCGCCTTGCACCAGCGGGTAGCGGGCCGCTCCCATCGCGCGGTCCGCTGCGGCGAGTTGGGCTTCGGACAGGTCGAGCCCGACCACGTTGGCGCCCTCGGCGGCGAGCGCCCTGGACCACTGGCCGGCGCCGCAGCCGAGTTCGAGGACGCGCTTGCCGGTGACGTCGCCCAGGGCGTGCAGGTGCGCGTCGGGGATGGAGTACATGCCCCACAGCCGGGGTGTGGCGCCGATTTGCGGGTCGTGCTCGTGCTGGTAGGCGCTGCTGATCTGGTTCCAGAGCCGCCGGTTGGCGGGGATGCTGTCCACGTGCCGACTCCAGCACTGCCTGCCGGGGGCGGTCAACACGATTAGGACACTGTCCGGCCCTCGCCTCGGTCCGGCCCTGGCTCGGCCCGTGATCCGCCGGACGAGTCGGCTGGAGTGTCCGCTGCGGGAAGCGCGGGCCGTGGGGGCAGGCACCGCGGGACGGAACGTTGGGTGCCGCCACGCATCACGCGGTGGCCGCTCCACCATCGGCCAGATCACGGGTGCGGTGCGGTTAGGGCCGTCCTCGAACGGGCCGCTCGACAACAGCACCGCGGTGTGGTCGGGGAGTGGGTACATCTCGGGGAGAGGTTGACCACCCACCCGAAGCCGGAGGCACGCCGGGACGTGAAGGCTCCCTCCGGAGCGTTCAGCCAGGCCAGCGCGCCGTCGCCGAGGCCGGGGCGCTTGTGGCGCAGGCGCAGGAACCGAGGCGCCGTGGTGGTGCCCTCCGGGCCGGCAGGTCGAGTCAGCAGACCGCGGCTCTGACTTCGACAGGGCAGAAGTCAACACTGGGCCGCGCCGCAGTCCTCGGCGCCTCACCATGTCCGGAGTGGGTGGGCCGTCTCGTCGGCAAGGCTCTCATTACCTGGGCGGTAATCGCGCGGCTGGGCAGGGCGCGGCATGGTGAGGTCATCGGGTTTCGGGCCGGCGCGGTCCGACTCGGAGCCCGTACCAACTGACCTGAACAGCAGGCCACTTCACTGGATGGAGAGTCCGTCATGTCGATCTACGTTGCTGCTGTTGCCCGTTACTTCGAGGCGTGGAACGCCACCAGCGCCGACGCGCTCGCCAAGGCGGTTGCCGCGGCGTGGTCCGAGGACGGTACCTACACCGACCCGTTGGCCGACGTGCGTGGCCACGAGCAGATCGCCTCGGTCATCGCGGCCGCGCACGAGCAGTTCCCCGGCTTCGAGTTCAAGCTGGCTGGTGACGTGGATGGCAACCATCACATCGCCCGCTTCAGCTGGGAGCTGGTGTCCACCGCCGATGGCTCCGCGCCGGTCGCCGGCTCGGACGTGGTCACCCTTGCCGAGGACGGCCGGATCACCTCCGTCCTCGGCTTCCTCGACCGGCTCCCTGAGGCGTGAATCTTCGCCCAGGAGAAGATCGACAAGGGACCGCCCTCCGGTCGCCCAGGGCAGTCCCGGGACCGGGAGGACCGGCGCCTGATTGGCCAACAGCCACACATCGCGTAGGGCGGGCAACCGACCACCCGGCTGCCCGCCCCATGGCGTCTGGTCACGCTGCCCACTCCAACCCGAGGTCGGTGAGCTGCTGAAGCTTGTCGGCGGCGAACTCGCCACGGCTCTTGGCTTTCGGCAGGAACACCGGGGACCGCCTTCGCGGGCTCCGGCGGCCTTCACGGAAACTGTGCCGGACCCTGTGCACCGAGAGCTGTGCAGTCCAGGGGCGCCCGATTACGGTCTGTCGAAGGTGAGGCAGTTCAAGTGTTGCGCGGGTCGTCCAGGCAGATGTACAGGAAGTCCGCTCCGCCGACGACGTCTGCGGGGACGGCCACGGAGATGGCAATCGACTTGCCGCACACGGGCTTGGTAGTACGTTCGCTCAGCCGGGTGGTGTTGGGGCCGCCGTCGGATCGGTAGGCCACGGCATAGGTCAGGCGGCAGCTTGATGCACTGACCGACTTGTGTTCCTCGGTGAGCTGAACCGACCTGTTGTACCAGGTCAGGGTCCCCTTGGTGTAGGTCTGGCCGAAGGGAACGGCGTACTCACTCGTCGGGTAGGTGGCGGCATTCGAGTGCCCGACGGGCAACAAGGACAGGACCACGGTTGCCAGTCCCAGAGAGGCGACGCGTCTTGTGGCAGAAAAGGCCACGAGGACTCCGTGAGTCGAGAATGAGCCCGGCCGGGCTCGGACCCAGTGTTCCTGTTGCCGGACCTGTGTTGCGGGCGTCTGAGGGAAGACTTGCCACTCGTCGATGAACTCCTCATGCAGGGCGGGTAGTTCACTGGAGTGGAAGACCTGGCCGTGCGCCGGCGCCGCCGGTGCGGGTGCAAGGCGGCGGTCGGCGGCGGCCGACGGCGGTGTGGTGACCGCGCTGTGCCGTGCAGCGATCACCTTTGTCACCACGTCATACGCTGGAAGTACTCCGACTTCAGGTCGATGACGGGGGTCCCCGAGACGGCGTCGAGGCCCATCACCGTTTCAGTTCGCGGCCGTGGACGGATTCGATGGCGCAGGACGTCACCCCGATGCGGTTCGGCCTACGGGGGCCGCGGATTGCGAAGACGCCAACGGGCGGGAGGTCGGAGCGGCCGCGGTAGGGGCGGGGTTCGCGGTAGTCGTCGTGTTCCGGGAACTGGTCGAAGATGAAGAGGACCTCTACGTGGGAGAAGCCTTCCAGACCCTGGAGGCAGGCCTCGCCGAAGCGCTCGTCGATGGTGATCGTGTTGCGGACGGCACCCCAGTTATCGGTGCGATCTCGAACCTCGGCATGGCCAGAGGTTGTCCCCGCCGCACCCGTGTCGGCATCGAGACGATCGGCACCGCCGTGGACCAGGCCCTGACTCATGAGCGGGCCCGCGTCCAACAAGGGTGGTGTACCGGCGATCGCAGCCAAGGCTGATGGCGATGGCGATGGCGGCGACGATGAAGGCGAGGAAGCGCTCGCCCTTGCGCCCAAAGCGGCGGTGCAGTCGGCGGCAGCCGTTCAGTCTGGACATCATGCCCTCGACCACCCAGCGGTGTCGGCCCAGGCGGCCCGAGTTCTCCACGCCGCGCCCAGCGATGCGCGCAATGATCCGTCGTCGGCCTAGTCAGCCGGGCAGACAGTCGAAGCCGCAGCCCTTGCCCGCGTGCGGCTTGGACCGAGGGCGGTGGCCCGCTGCGGTCATGGAAGACGTGGATGTGGCCTCGGGCGTGGCGTGATCGGTCGGATTCGGGGCCCTCGGCCAGCCGGTGAAGCGCCGGTGCACCCTCTGCCAGGAGGCACCGAAGACCGGTGACAGCTGCCGCCAGGCACAGCCCGACGTGGCCACTAAGGTGATCGCTGCCGGCACAGCGCGGCCATCACACCGCGACCGGCCGCCACCGCCATCGCCACCTCGTGCTCGCCCCCTCGGGCGGCTTCGGCGCCGGTGCCACGTTCTGGAAGATCTCCCGCAACCCCTCCGGCACCAACCGCTCAACCAGTGCCGCATCGGATACGGCAACCATGGCCATCCACCTCGCGTGCTGTGCGGCCGCCGATACCGGCGGTCGAAACCCCGCCGAGATCCGCCGGCAGCCGTGCCGCGAGCTCGTCCGGGACGCTTCCGCACCGTCGGCCGTGAGAACTACCTCCCCGGTCCCTCGACGGACCCTTGGCCCGTGACGCATAGCTCGTTCCATGGCAGCCCTGGCTCCACGCATAGCGTGATCTGATGCGCGAGCCGTCGGGCGAGCTGCCCACCGACGCGGGCCGCCGATCCGGGCCGCCGATCCGGAGGGTTCGGAGGCGCGCACTCGACCCCACTTCGCACAGCGCCAGGAGCACGGCGTAGTCGTCCGGTCACACAATGAACCCTCCCTTAGTTGACACGTCAATCTCCTTAGCGTAACTATTTGACGCGTCAATCAAAATCCGGGCACGGTACCGGACGTCCCGGGTGCCAGAGGAGGAGTCCATGACGGCCACAACGTTCGAATTGGGGCTGAACTCGTTCGGAGAAGTCGCCACCGACGGCGGCCGGACGCTGAGCGATGCCGAGACCGTCCGTCTGTTGATAGAGGAAGCCAAGCTCGCCGAAGCCGTGGGGCTCGACACGTTCAGCGTCGGCGAGCACTACCGTGCGGGCCACAACGACAGCGCCACCCCCGTCCTGCTCGCCGCGATCGCCACCGCGACGGAACGCATCCGGCTCGGCACCTCGGTGACCGTACTGAGCACCAATGACCCCGTGCGGCTCTACCACGAGTTCTCCACGCTGGACGCCATCTCGAACGGCCGCGCCCAGCTCGTACTGGGGCGGGCATCGGCCACCGAGTCGTTCCCGCTGTTCGGCTATGAACTCGCCGACTACGACGAGCTGTTCGAGGAGAAGCTCGACCTGTTCATGCGCCTCCAGCGCGAGGAGACGGTGACCTGGTCCGGGCGCTTCCGGCCGCCGCTCGTCGAACAGCGGCTGCGTCCCCGGATGCCGGTCGGCGGCATACCCACCTGGATCGGCGTGGGCGGCAGCCCGAACTCCGTGGTCCGTGCGGCCCGCTACGGCCTGCCGCTCATGCTGGCCATCATCGGTGGACGCCCCCAGCGCTTCGCCGGCCACGTCGAGCTCTACCACCGGACGCTCGAACAGTTCGGGCATGCGCGGCAACCCGTCGCCCAGCACTCGCTGGGGCTCATCGCCGAAAGCGACGAGGAAGCGATCGAGACCTGGTGGCGGTACTGGCAACCGGTCGTCGCCGCTCTCGCGGAGGAGCGCGGGTTCTACAAGCCGAAGCGCGAGCGCTACCTGTCGGAAGTGGGCAAGGGCGCGCTGTTCGTCGGCTCCCCAGAGACCGTAGCGCGCAAGATCGCGACGATGGCCCGCGATCTGCGCCTCACTCGCTTCGACCTCAAGTACGACGTCATGAACCTCCCCCGCGACGCCCGGGCCCGCACGATCGAGCTGCTGGGCCGCGAAGTCGCCCCGCGGGTGCGGGAACTGCTCGCGAAGGAGCCGGCCCATGTCTGATCTCGTCTTCGGTCTGGACACGTTCGGTGATGTGCCGCAGGACGACGCGGGCAACCTGGTCTCCGACGCGCGGGCCATCCGGCAGGTGCTCGACGAGGCCGTTCTCGCGGAGCAGATCGGCGTCGACGTCCTTGCCCTCGGTGAACACCACCGCCCGGAGTTCGCGATCTCCAGTCCGGAGACCGTGCTCGCCGGCATCGCCACACGTACCAGCCGCATCCGGCTCTCGTCCGGTGTGACCGTGCTGAGCTCGGACGATCCGGTCCGCGTGTTCCAGCGGTTCTCGACCGTGGACGCGCTCTCGAACGGCCGGGCCGAGGTCATCCTCGGGCGCGGGTCCTTCACCGAGTCGTTCCCGCTCTTCGGATACGACCTGGCCGACTACGACGTGCTGTTCGAGGAGAAGATCGCGCTCTTCGCCAAGCTGCTGGCGGAGAAGCCCGTCACCTGGAGCGGCAGCAAGCGGGCGCCGCTCGACGACGCCGACGTCTTCCCCAAGACCGAGTCCGGGCACCTGAGCACCTGGGTCGGTGTGGGCGGCTCACCCCAGTCGGTCATCCGCACCGCGCACTACGGGTTCCCTCTCATGATCGCCATCATCGGCGGCAGCCCGGAGCGCTTCGCGCCCTACATCGACCTCTACCAGCGAGCCACCGACAAGTTCGGCACGACCGCCCACCCGGTCGGAATGCACTCGCCCGGCTTCATCGCCCCCACGGACGAGGAGGCCCGGGAACTGCACTGGCCGCACTACAAGGTCATCCGGGACCGCATCGGCGCGCTGCGGGGCTGGCCGCCGGTCAGTAAGGACGAGTATGTGGCCGAGATCGAGCACGGCTCGCTCTACATCGGCTCGCCCGAGACGGTCGCCCGCAAGATGGCCCGCGCCATCAAGGCGCTCGGAGTCGGCCGTTTCGACCTCATCTACACCGCGGGGGCACAGTCGATCAGCGCCCGCCTGCGCGCTGTCGAGCTGTACGGCACCAAGGTGCTCCCGATGGTCCGCGACATCCTCGCAGGCTGACGCCATGAACGGAGCAGAAATGGACATCACCGCCGCCGCTACCGTACGCACGGTCGGCATCCTGGGTGCGGGGAAGGTCGGCACCGTGCTGGCGCGTCTGGCCCTGGCGGCCGGCTATCGCGTGGTCATCGCCGGATCGGGCGACCCCGCCAAGATCGCACTCACCATCGAAGTCCTCACGCCCGGCGCCGTCCCGGTGACCGCGGCGGAGGCTGCGGAGGCCGATGTCGTCGTCCTGGCGCTTCCGCTCGGCAAGTACCGCACGATTCCGGCCGAGGCGCTACGGGGCAAGCTCGTCATCGACGCCATGAACTACTGGTGGGAGGTCGACGGCATCCGCGATGACCTGACCGACCCACTCACCTCTTCGAGCGAGGTCGTGCAGGCGTATCTGCCCGGAGCGCGGGTAGTCAAGGCGTTCAACCACATGGGCTACCACGATCTTGAGGACGGCGCCGAGGCCGCGGGGGCGTCGGGACGCAAGGCGATCGCGATCGCCGGTGACGACCCGGACGGCCGCGCCACCGTCGCGCGCCTCGTCAACGCGTTCGGCTTCGATCCCGTCATGGCGGGTCCCCTCGCCGAAGGAGTACGACTCGAACCGGGCACCGAGCCTTTCGGCGCCAACGTCAGCGCCGGGGAACTGCGCGCGATGCTCATCCGTTTCCCGGAATCGGAGCGTGGACGCGCCGTAATCAGCGCGAGGGCCGCCGCCTCGGGGCCTGGCGAGCAAGCAGCCTGACCGGCCAACCCTGCGTTTGGCTGTCGGTGTCTCCCCGCATCGCAGGGCTGTCGGCAGGCGGCCGAAGGCCCGCGGTCTCAGCCCGGCGAACGAGGCTGTCCAGCAAGCTTCGGCGCCGTGACCACACCAGCCATGAGCTGGATCAGGATCGTCCCACTACAAGTGACAACCGGAGGATGGGAGTTCAGGCGACCGATGCTCGGAAGGGATCGGTGGGGAGGATCTCCGCCTCACCGAAGAGCGGCTCCAGCGCCTCGTGTCAGTCGACGACGTCCATGGCATACCCCGTGAAGCATGCCCGAACGTGTGACTCAACGGCCTCTGCGGCCAGCAGCCTTGCATCACTAACCGCGCGATCATCCCAGACCGCGATCGTCCACCCCTACCGGGAAAGTGCGACGTCGCCGATGTGCAAGGCTCTTCGTCACCGTTGGGTCGAGATGGGGCCGCGGTGTGGCCTGCGAGCGGTCCTCGCGGGGGCTGGCCGCGCGCGAGCCGTGGTTGATCAGCAGTACACCGCTGATGATGACCGCGCCGCCCGTCACTTCGAGCAGATGGGGAACCTCGGACAGGCACACGAACGAGACGACGAGTGCGACCGGCGGCACCAGGTACAGCGCGGCGGTGGAGACGGGGAGCGGCAGCCGGGCCACGGCATAGCCCCAGATCACGAATCCCACGGCGGAGGGCAGCAGGCCGAGGTACGCCACTGAAACGAGCGCTTCCGACGGGGCACCGGCGACCGCCTCCAGCGCCGCCGGAAGCAGCGGCAGCCCGAAGACCATCCCTGCCACCATCGCGTACGTCGCGACCTCGACGCCGCTGTAACGGCGCAGGAGGGGCTTGGACACGCTGTGGTACACGCCCTGCACCACAGCGGCCGCCAGGACCACGAGCGCGCCGGGTGAGAATCCCGTGGAGCCGCCTCCGAGTGCGACGACCACACACCCTCCGAGGGCGACACCGCTGCCGATGATCACGGGGCGCGTCAGCGCTTCGGACAGGAACGCCCTGCCCAGCAGAAGGCTGAAGACGGGGGCGATGGCGATGAGCATGCTGGCGGTGCCGGCGGACACATGCACCTCGCCCCAGTTGAGCAGGACCTGGTAGGCGGTCATGCCGGTGGCCCCGGCGAGGGCGATCAACGGCAGGTCCCCGCGCCGCGGACGCCGGACGCCGAGGAAGGGCGCGACCGCTGTCAGAGCCACGGCGGCGATGCCCAACCTGAGGAAGGACAACCCGGCCACGCCCAGGCCCTCGTCCGCGACACGGATGGCCGGAAAGGCCGAGGCCCAGAGGACGACGACCCCTGCCAGGGCGAGGAAGCTGCGCGTGCCGGTGCCTGAGCTCATGACAATCACGATGCTCCGCAAGATGACAAAGGTCTAGTTAATTGTTCTTGCGAGAGGAGCAAGGAGTGCTTATGTATTCGGGAGGCAGTTCACCCTCCATCGACACGGGCTGACCGTCGAAGAGTGTTCGTCGGAGAGTGCCTATGCTTGAACTGTCCAGGGGAAATGCGTAAGGAATGTTCATGCTTGACGTGAGACGACTGCGAGTACTGCAGTACCTGGCCACCCACGGAACCGTCGCGGCCGCAGCGGAGGCGCTGTTTCTGACCGCACCCGCCATTTCCCAGCAGCTGGCTGCGCTGGAACGGGAAGTAGGGCTGCCCGTCGTGGAGCGGCGCGGGCGCACTCTGCATCTGACGCCTGTCGGTGAGTTGCTGGTGTCCCATGCCGAGATCGTGCTGAGCAACCTGGCAGCCGCGGAATCGGATCTGGAGGCCATTCGCGGGGGCGGCCGCGGCCTGGTACGCGTCACCGCCTTCGCTTCCGCGGCCCGTGCTCTGATCGCTCCGGTGTGGAAGCAGATCCTGGATGACGAGGGGGCGACCGGAAGCTCGTTGACGCTGGAATTCGTCGAGCAGGAGCCCGAGGCCGCCTTGGAGTCCCTGCGCCGGCGAGACGTCGATCTGGCCGTCGTCCACGGGTACACGGTCTTGCCGCGGGACTTTCCGGGTGGATGTGAGCAGACCAAGCTCCTTGAGGAACCTGTCCTGCTCGCGCTGCATCCCGAACACGCCTCGCGCATGGGGTTGAAGCCGGGCGAATCCGTGGACCTGGCGCGCCTTTTTGACAGTGTCTGGCTCACGCCCGGACCGGAGACGTCCTGCTACGAGATGATCCAGCGCGCTTGCGGCGCGGCCGGTTTCGTGCCGACCGTCCGCTCCCGCAGCAGCGACTTCTCCGTGCTGGCGTCGCTGGTTGCCGCGGGCGCCGGAGCGGCCCTCCTGCCCCGGATGACCCTCCCGGACACGCTGCCCGGGCCGATCAGCCTGCACCGCCTCCTTCACCCGGTGACCCGCACGGTCTACTCGGTCACCCCGAGCGGTACGTCCCGGCGACCCGACATCCGTCACCTCCTGGAGCTGCTGCACCAGGCTGCCGAGACGGCCGTACTGCGGAAGCAGCCGATCTGAGGGCGCCCGGCGAAGGACTCCACGCCGTAACGTGCGGCTCGGTCTCAGCAAGCCTTCGCGATGTTCCGCAGCGCGGCGGTGAGTTGGGTGAGGTCATGACCGGCGAGGTCGTCGAGCATGCGTCGCCGCACGCTGGCCAGGTGGGCGGGCCAGGCCTCGCGGAGGCGGGCGAGCCCGCTGTCGGTGAGGACCGCGTTCCAGCCGCGCAGATCCTCGGTGCACCGGACGCGCTCGACGTATCCCTGCTTCTCAAGGCGGATGACGACTCGAGTCATCCCGCTGAGCGTGAGGGTGCAGGCCTCGGCGAGTTCACTCATCCGCATCTGACGGTCCGGCGCCTCTGACAGGAACATCAGGGGGGTGTACTCGGAGAGCCGCAACCCTCCGTCACGGATCATGTCCGCGTCGACCGCGCGCGGCAGCGCCATCATGACTTCGCCCAGCGCACGCACGAGCGCCTCTTCGGTGGCGTCCAAGGGGCGTAGGCCCTGCTCTGGAGGGTGCATGCCTCACACTCTATCTCCTTGATGCGTCAATCAAATAGTCGTCCTCTTGAGGAGCGTTTGCGTCGACAAGGCGAGTCAGTGGGGGTGGCCGCTCCGGCCGAGGGTCTCCACTGGGGTCGCGCCAGGGCGGGTCCACTGCGGTACGGGGCGGCTGGTCGGGCCCCAGGTGGCGTTCCCGTCCGCGTCCGAGCGCCAGGACCAGCACGCGTTGCGGCCCTCGGGCCAGTCCTCGGGGCTGTCCTGCCACGTCTCGCCGCGGCCGTACGGCGTCATGTCGAGCAGGCCGAGGGATCCGTTGACTCGCTCATTGCCACGCCCTGTCGTGGAGTAGGTGAGGAACGCGCGGTCCCCGTCGCGCAGGAAGCAGGTGATGTGACCCATGTGCCCGCCGACCGGCGCGTCCACGTCGCGCACCGAGTACCAGGGCTGGGTGTAGCCCATGAACTCGACATGGGAGGCCACCTCGTCCCAAGGACCCGTGGTCAGGACGGCGAACGAGACGCCGCGGGCGTTGAGGTAGACCGCGTCCTTCAGGTGCCAGGCCGTGGTGGTGCAGCCCTCGCACTGCCCCTGGTGCGGCGCGGAGTCGTACCACATGTGCTTGTAGACCACGAGCTCGTCGCTGCCCTGGAACAGGTCCAGGAACGGGACCGGGCCGTCGGGCCCGACGACCTCGACCGTCCCGTCGAACTCCACCATCGGCAGCCGGCGGCGGGCCGCGGCGAGGGCGTCGCCCTCGCGGGTGTGCGCCTTCTCGCGGACCAGAAGCTCGTCACGGGCCGCCTGCCAGGTGGCCAGGTCGACGACGGGCGGGCGGCCGGGCAGCGCGGTGGTCGGATCGTGCGGCGTGGTCGTCATGGTGTCCTCCGTGATGTCTCGTGCCGGGCAGCGTCCTACGCCGTCTTACGGCGGTCACCAGAACAGACTCGCGACCCGCCCGGAACTCATCGCGGCACGGGGCGCTCCCGGCTGAGCCCGCACGGATCATGTCGGGCTGACGAGCTCACAGACGGCGCCCCGGCACTGGGGGGCACGACAAGTTCGGCGCGGTCCTGGTCTCCGTGGACCACCGGCTCGCACCGGAGGCCACCGGCACCACCCTCGTCGACGACTGCTACCAAGGTCTGCTCTGGACCGCCGAACACGCCGCCGAGCTGGGCATCGACCCCGCCCGGATCATCGTCGCCGGCGCCAGCGCGGGCGGCGGACTCGCCGCCGGCCTCACGCTGCTGGCACGCGAACTCGGCACCCCGGCGATCGCCGCGCAGGTGCTGATCTGTCCCATGCTCGACCACCGCAACACCAGCACCTCCAGCCGCCAGTACGCCGACGCGCCCGGCGTCTGGACCGGCGAGATGAACACGTTCGGATGGCGCGCCGTCCTCGGCGACCTCACCGACGAGCAGATACCCCCGTACGTCTCACCCGCACTGGCCGCCGACCTCTCGGGCCTGCCGACCACCTACATCGACACCGGCTCCGCCGAAGTCTTCCGCGACGAGGACACCGACTACGCCACCCGCATCTGGGCGGCCGGCGGCCAGGCCGAACTCCACGTCTGGGCAGGCGGCTTCCACGGCTTCGACGCCCTGTTCCCACAGGCGCCCATCTCAGCAACGGCCCGCCGAACCCGCACCGACTGGCTGGCCCGAGTTCTGTCGCCGAACCGCTTCGCGTAATGCGGGCGACTGCGCAGGCGGCGAGCACACTGACTCGCCGCCTTGCCGGCGACCGGAGACCTGGTGGCAGCGTCAGCGCAGCGGGGGCGGCCCGTCCTCGGCCCCTGTTCCCCATCCAGACGGATCGGTGCCCACCGTGAACGCGAGGGACCGCATGTGCCGCAGCGCATCCGTCGTCAGATACGTTCGGCCGGACGGCGCGTTGTCGACCCGCGCCGACTGGATGTAGCGGCGGGCGTCCGAGGTGCCGGGTGCCGTCACCGTGAGCGCCCCGCGGGGATAGTAGCGGCGGTCCAGCCGCAGGTCGACGCGTTCGAAGACGGGCGTGGACAGGCCCCAGGTGTCATAGCCGGGCTGCACCGGGAAGATGCCGATCGAGGACAGCACGTTCCAGGCGGACATGGTGCCCAGGTCGTCGTTGCCGGTCATGCCGGTCGGGGCGTCCGTGAAGAGGGTCAGCGCGGCGTGCACGACATCGGTGGTCTTCCACGGCTGGCCGGTCGAGAGGTAGGTGTACGGGGCGATGAGGTCGGGCTCGTTCTGCGGGTTGTACTTGTCCGCGTTGTAGTAGTCGTACGGGCCGTTCACCCACACCTCGCGAGCCGTCTTCGCGGGGTCCCGCACCAACTGGTCATAGGCGAAGAAGGAGTCCAGCCGGTCGTTGGCCGCCTGCTTGCCGCCGATCAAACCGACCATCCCCGGCAGGTCCTGCGGTACGAGCCACTGATACTGCCAGGCCGTGCCCTCATGGAATCCCTCGCTGCGCGCCGGGTCCGCCGGGCCCGTGAAGGCGCCGGAGGCGTCGCGGGCGCGGAAGAAGCCGGTCGAGGTGTCAAAGATCTTCCGGTAGTTGTGGGCCCGGGCGGCGTAGCGTGCGGCGTCGGCGTCGTGGCCGAGGTTGCGGGCCATCTGGGCGAGCATTGCGTCCGACAGCGCATACTCCAGCGTCGCGGACGCACCGTGGTCGTAGTCGGAGTCACCGGGCTTCACGTGCGGACGGCCCTTGATGTAGGGCGCGAAGCCTCCCGCGATGTATTCGTCGTTGGCCTCGCGGCCCACGGCCGGCGAGTCGGCGGGCGGCACTCCGTCGGCGTTCTTCTTCAGCGCGCGGTAGGCCCGTTCCTCGTAGCCCTTGAGCAGACCCTGCTGGTAGGCGTTGGTGAGGAACGGGGTCACCGGGTCGCCGGTCATGATGTTCGTCTCGACCGTGCCGTAGCCCCACTTCGGCAGCCAGCCGCTCTCCTCGTCGATCTTGATGACGGAGATCGCCATGTCCCGCGCCTCGCGCGGCGCGAGCAGGGACAGGAGCTGGGACTGGGTGCGGTAGGTGTCCCACAGGGACCAGTTCTGGTAGTACGTGAAGCCCCGGGCGCGGTGGATCCTCTGGTCCCAGCCGGTGTATCGGCCGTCGGCGTCGCTCCCGATGTTGGGTGCCAGGAACGACCGGTACAGGGACGAGTAGAAGGTGCGACGGAGCGTGTCGCTGCCGCCCTTCGCACGTGCGGTTTCGAGTCGGTCCTCCCAGGCGAGCCGCGCGGCGTCGCGAACCTGGTCGAAGGAACGGCCGCCCTCGGCGCGGAGGTTGACGGTCGCGCCGTGCGCGTCGACGTACGAGAGGGCCGTCGTCGCCTCGACGGTCCGGTCCTTGGTCGTGTCGAAGCGGACGTAGGCGCCGTCCCGGCCAGTGTCCGAGCCGTCGGTGACCGTGGAGCCGTTCCAGGTGCCGTGGGCGGTGAACGGACGGTCGAAGCGGGTGATGGTGTAGACGGTGTACGGCTTGGTGTCCTGGCAGAAGCCGCTGCCGGTGATCGTGGTGCGCACGGTCCGGTTGTCGAGCACCTCGACCTTGGTGGAGACGTTGCGATGCAGTGACTGGCCGGCGTTCAGCAGGACGTTGGCCTTGTCGGTGGCCGGGAAGGTGTAGCGCTGCACGCCGGTGCGCGCGGTGGCGGTCAGTTCCGCGTCGATGCCGGTCTTCAACCCGACCTTGTAGTAGCCGGGGCTTGCCTTCTCCGCGTCGTGACTGAACTCGGCCTGGTACTTGGCGTCATCCGTCTGCGTGACCTCGCCGGTGGTCGGCAGCACCGGCAGGTCGCCGCCCAGGCCGCAGCCGACACCGGAGAGATGGACGAGGGAGAAGCCGCGGATGTGGTTCTGGGAGTAGTCGTAGCCGGTGTTGTGTCCGGTGTCCGGCGAGAACTGCACCATCCCGAAGGGCACCGCCGCGCCGGGGTAGGTGTTCCCTTCGTTCTCGGTGCCGATGAACGGGTTGACGAGATCGGTGAGTTCACTGTCCTCGGCGGCAGCCGCCTGGGACGCCACGGGCGCGATGAGTGCGGCGCCGAGGACCGCGAATGTCGCGAGCGTACTGCGTATGCGCCGAGTCCATCTCATGAGCGTCAACTCCCTGTCCTGGACAACGTTGTCATGACGGTCGCTCATCCTTCAGGTCACATGAGTGGCCGTCAAGAGCGTCATTGCCGAGGGAAGTTGGCGGAGTCTCGTGGTCGCTGGGGCTCAGTCGGCCGAGGCCGTCTCCGCTTCGGCTGCCGGCGAAGTCGATTCAGAGGCACGGCCAGGGTTCTGCCCGATGGTGCGAGGAGTGGTGGGCGACTCGGGAGTCTGGCCGCGCGGCCGCCTGAATGCCCCGACGGCCACCAGTCCGAAGCCAAGGAGCGCCGCGATCAGGTGGCCGATCGTGGTGAAGTCCGGCAGGGGCCCGGGCCACTCGGTACCGCCGAGGGGCCAGGCGAGCGCGAAGGCCGCCCAGGGGAGGCGGGCCCACCGGGGCAGGGCGAGTGTGCCGACCGCCATCACGGCCTGGGCGCCGTAACTGATCCCGTAGTCCGAAGCCTGCCGGACGGCCGCCGGATACCAGCCGTGCTGAAGTGCGACGGTCACGACGACAGAGGTGAGCAGGGTGGCTGCGACATGCCCGCCGAGGAACACGGCCACGGCGCGCGGCTTGCCCCACCGGCTCTCCACCCAGGCCAGGAAGCAGCAGACGCCGAGGCCCAGGGTGATGAAGGTCCCTACGAATTCGATTGAGGCGACATCCGTGAGCGTACCGTCGAAGAACAGCACGCTGCCGAGCAGTGAGGCCACTGGATGGTCATGCAGGTTGTCCAGGTCGGTGCTGACGTAGTTCAAGAGGGTGGCCGCCCGTTCGGCCGACAGCCCGTAGCTGACCCAGGCGTGGCTGACGAGGAGTAGGCAGACATAGACGAGGGTCAGCGGCGCACGGCGCGGGTACGCGCGGGCGGTACGGAGCAGGCGGCCCAAGTGGTCCCGCGGGGAGTGAGAGTTCATGCTGTGAGATTGTCCCGGTCGACCGACGCTGAGGAGTGGCAGGGTGCCGGTGGTCCGGCGTGTCGGAGTCCGAGTCCAGCCCTCCCCGGTCCTGCGTTTGCGGGCGTATGCACACCTCGAAGCCCGAGGCGCCTCAGGACAGGTGATGTCTGGATCGTAGATTGTGACCATGATCGAGGAAACCTCGCACGAACGGTTAGCGCGGTCCAGGCGGAGGCACGCCGCCCCGAAGAGGGCGAAAGGCGGGGGGCTGCTGCGGTCGTCCGCGCTGATGGCGGCGGGCACCGTGGTCTCACGTGCCACCGGGCTGATACGGCAAGTGCTGCAGGCGGCCGCACTGGGCACCGGGCTGCTGGCCACCACCTACAACCAGGCCAACACGGTGCCGACCAGTTTGTACTTCCTGCTGATCGGCGGCGCACTGAACTCTGTCCTGGTTCCCCAACTGGTCCGGGCCCGCGCCGAAGATCCCGATGGCGGCGCCGCCTTTGAACAACGCCTGGTGACCCTGGTGTTGTGTGTCCTCGGCGTGGGTTCCGTGCTGGCCACGTGGGCCGCCCCCGAGATCATCAGCGTCTACCAGCGTGACACGCCCGCCACACACGACGCGTTCGAACTGACCGTGGTCTTCGCCCGCTTCCTGCTCCCGCAGATCTTCTTCTACGGCGTGTTCAGCATCTTCGGTCAAGTCCTCAATGCCCGGAACCGGTTCGGCGCGATGATGTGGACGCCGGTCCTCAACAACATCGTCCTGATCACCATGTTCGGCCTGTATCTCGGCCTGATGACCGCACCGGAACAGGTCTCGGACATCACTGACGCCCAGGTCAGGCTGCTTGGGATCGGGACCACACTCGCTCTGGCGCTGCAGGCACTCGCCTTGATTCCCTACGCCCGCGAGGCCGGTTTCCGGTTCCGGCCGCGCTTCGACTGGCGAGGAACCGGACTGCGCAAGAGTGTGAGCGCCGCACGTTGGACCCTGCTCTTCGTACTGGCCAACCTCGTGGCGAGCACGGTGGTCACCCGCCTCGCATCCGCCGCGGACGCAACCCTGCCTCGCGACGGAGTCGGCTACACCGCTTACAGCTACGCCCAGCAGATATGGATGCTGCCCCAGTCGATCGTCACCGTCTCCCTCGTGACAGCCCTGCTGCCGCGCATGAGCCGCGCGGTGGCCGAGCACCGTCTCGACGACCTGCGTGCCGACCTGTCCCGCGCGCTGCGGGTCAGCGGCGTCGTCATCGTCCCGGCCGCCGTCTTCTTCCTCGCGTTCGGCCCGCAGATCGCCCAGCTGCTGTTCGCGCACGGCGCCCCCGACGCCGCCGCCACCGTGCCCCTGGGCCACATGCTGCAAGCCTTCGGCCTGGGACTGATCCCGTTCTCCGCCCAGTACCTCCTGCTGCGCGGTTTCTACGCCTTCGACGACACCCGCACGCCGTTCCGAATGGCTCTGTGGATCAGCGGCATCAACATCGCCCTCGCCGCGGCCTGCCATCTCCTGCTCTCCCCGCGCTGGGCGGTCACGGGGATGGCCGCCGCCTACGCCCTGTCCTACGCGATCGGCCTGCTGCTGACCGCCCTGCGGCTGCGACGACGCACGGAGGGGCTGCTGGACGGCCGACGGATCTGTCGCACCTACGCCAAGTTGACCGCGGCCGCCACTGCTGCCGGAGCCGTCGGGTGGCTCATCACCCACTCCTGGGTCCAGAGCCTCGCATCAGCCTCTTGGGCGCCGGCGCTTTCGCTGGCTGCGGGCGGCATCGTCATGGTCTTTCTGTTCCTCCTCTTCGCACGGATCTTGCGGATCGGGGAACTGCGTAGCCTGCCAGGGATGGGTTGAACCCGGCGCCAGTGGTCACACTGGTGACCTGAGGCAGAGATGTGTTGTACGGGCGATCGCCCGTCGCTCAGCTCTACTGATGCATCAGTGGATCGATCACGTGGGTTTTGTGCATTGGACGGATTGGTTCCGGGGTTCGTACGTTCGGCCGCAAGCCGTCAACACCGCCCTGGAGGTCCGCCGTGAGCACCGACACCTCGCACCCTCATGGTCGCCCGCCGGAAGCCATGTCGGCCGCGGCGGCACCTGCTCCGCCCGTGCCGCTCCTCGCCTACGTCCCCCTTGGCGAGCGTCCGCTCAGACGCCTTCCCCAACTGATCGCCGGCCTCGCCCTCTACGGATTCAGTCTCTCGGTCATGGTTCGGGCCTCGTTGGGCGTCAACCCCTGGAGCGTCCTCAACGAGGGGGTGGAGAACCACACGCCCCTCAGCTTCGGCATGGTCAGCGCCGTCGTCGGAGTCTGCGTGCTTCTGCTGTGGATCCCACTTCGGCAGAGACCGACACTCGGCACCGTCGCCAACGTGATCGTTCTGGCCTGCGCGTCGGATCTCGGCCTCGCACTGATCCCTCAGCATCTCGGGCTCCCGGTCCGGGCGTGTCTTCTGGCCGGAGGCATTCTCCTCAACGGATTCTCCATCGCCGTCTACGTCGGCGCACGCTTCGGACCGGGCCCCCGCGACGGACTGATGACCGGAATGTCCAGCGTCACCAAGGGCTCCATACGTGTCATCCGCACCTTGATCGAGATCACCGTGCTCGTGGTGGGCTGGCTGCTCGGCGGAAGCGTGGGCGTGGGCACAGTGGTGTACGCACTGAGCGTCGGTGCCATCACCCAGTTCTTCCTGCCCCGGTTCGCCTACCGCGGCGACACCGACCCCCGGGCGCCCGGGGCGCGCCGCGCTCCGCGCACGGATCCCGCCCAGGGTCTGCTGTGAATGTGGATCGCGCTCGCCGGTTCTACGCGGCCTTCTCCGCGGCGAGAGCGAGCCGGCGGTGGGTGCGGGCCATCATGGCGCGGGCCATGAACGGGTGGATCCTTTTCACGACGCCCCAATAGAGCCTGGAGCGCAACGCGTTCGTCTGCACCGAGCTGCACAGGGTGACGTATTCGTCATCGACGACGATCGAGGCCCAGGCGTCGAGGCCGGCCGTGCTCACCTCCATGAGCGCCTCGCCGTCCTGCTGCGCCGCGATGGGAAAGGCGTCACGCAGGATGCCCGTCCAGGCCGCCGGATTGCGTGGCATTCCGGGCCGCAGCTTCATCGCGTACGCGTCCTGGTAGTCGGGCCGGTCCACGGCTGTCCTGATCAGCCGGGCGCCCTCGGGAAACCCCACTGCTACGGGCCAGTTCTTGCCCATCGCGCACCTCCATACGCTGGCGTATGGAAACCGTACGGTAGCGTATGGTCATGGCGCAACGGCAGCAGAACAAGAAGGCGAGGCTCAGTGCCCGCGACTGGGCGGACGCCGCGCTCGCCGCCATCCGCGAAGGAGGCCTCGCGGCGGTGGCGGTCGAGCCGCTCGCTGCCCGCCTCGGCACCACGAAGGGCAGCTTCTACTGGCACTTCGGCAACCGCGAAGCACTGATCGAGGCCGCGCTCGCCCGCTGGATCGAGGCGGACACCGAAGAGATCATCGCTGCCGTGGAGACCGAGCCGGACCCGCAGCAGCGACTGCGCAGACTGTTCACCAAGGTCACCAAGCCCGCGGTCGCCGATCCGACCGAGCTCTCGCTGCTGGCCAGCATCGACCATCCCCAGGTCGCCGCCGCGCTGCGACAGGTCACCGAACGCCGGATCGGCTACCTGGCCGGGCTGTTCACGGAACTCGGCTTCGCCGAGGACGAGGCACGGCGGCGCGGACTGATGGCGTACAGCTTCTATCTGGGACACACCCAGCTCGGCCACGCCGTTCCGTCCGTACTGCCGTCGACCGAGGGCTTCCTTACGTACCTGGAGGCGACGATGGACGCGCTGCTCCGCCCGAAGTCCTGAGCTGCCGGTGGGGGAGTGGTCCGTGCCGGAGGCGCACGCGGCGCGGACCACCCCCGGCACATCGTTCGGGCCGTCAGGGCGTCAGCGAGTTGGACGGCGGTCCCGACGGGATCCCGTCGTCCGGGGGCGGGGTGTACTGCCACATGTCCGTCGGTGTGCTCAGCGGCGCGGGAGTCGGATCTGTGGGGTGGGCGAACGGCCCGGCATGGTTGTACATGAGCAGGAGCATGACTCCGACGAAGACGATGGTGATGATGATCAGGGCGAATCCGATGGGGTTTTGCGGGTTGTACTGGTAGCGGTTCGTCCCCCACTTGCTTCGCTTGAATATCGGTTCGTTGTCATCGAAGCGCACACGCAGGACCCTATGTGCCGGCACGCGTGGTGCGAAGCGGTCGTCACCACCACCGCCCGCGGCCGTTCTCCGGGGTGCCGAAAACCGGCCGGCATCTCACCACGTTCGCGACGTACTCAGGTGTGCGGGCAGTCCCGCCAGTGCCGTGAGTACGGTGTCGTTGGCATTCCGGTTGCCGACGGTGAGGCGGAGTCCCTCGCCGGGGTAGTGGCGTGCCTGGACACCGGCGTTGGTGAGTGCGGCGGCGGCCTCGTCGATCGGATCGGGTGCGGCGAGCCAGACGGAATTGGCGTGGCCGGGGCGTACGTGCCAACCGAGGGACACGAGTTCACGCCGGAGGCGCTCGCGTTCGGCGACGACGGTGTCCACGCGTAGGCGCAGCTCCCTTTCGGCCTGTAGTGAGGCCTTCACCGCCGCTGTTGCCACGGTGTTGATCCCGAAGGGCAACTGTTGCCGACGGATCCGCTCCACCAGGTCGGGAGCGCCGAGTCCGTAGCCGACGCGCAGGGCGGCGAGGCCGTATGCCTTGGAGAAGGTACGCAGGACCAGCAGGTTGGGGTGTGCGTCCAGGAGCGCGGATGTATTTGGTAGGCGCGTGTCGCGGGCGAACTCCACGTACGCCTCGTCGAGGAGCACGGTGACGCGTCGGGGGACGTGACGCAGGAATAGCGACAGCGCGTCGGCGGTGACGAGGCTTCCGGTGGGGTTGTGCGGATTGCACAGCACCACGACGCGGGTGCGCTGGTCGAGCGCAGCGAGCAGGGCGTCCAGATCCTGGTGTCCGTCCGGCGACAGCGGGATGGGGACAGGTTGAGCGCCGACCATCGCGGCCAGGAGTGGGTACGCGTCGAAGGTGCGCCAGGCGTAGGCCACCGTGTCGCCGGGCTGGACCACCGCCCGGAGCAACTGCAGGGCCACGCCGACCGATCCGCTGCCGACCGCGACGCGGTCGGAGGTCACCCGGCACCACGCGGCGATCTGCTCGGTGAGGTCGTCGGGGTGGAACGGCGGGTACCGGTGGGCCTGTGCGACGGCCCGTTGCATCGCCTCGCGTACCGAGGGCAGTGGGGGATACGGGCTCTCGTTCAGGGCAAGTCGGTGCAGCACCGGGATGTCCATGACTCAGTCCCGTCCGCCGTGCCAGCGAACGGCCACGGCACCGGCGAAGTCGCCCGCGTGGGCGAAGCCCCCGAGGACCATGAGGTCGCCGTCCTCCACCTGCCGGGAGCCGATCGCGCGGTCCAAGGTGATCGGGATGGCGGCGCCGAACAGATTCCCGTACTCGTCGAAGGTGTTCAGGTGCCGTTCGGCCGGCAGTTGCAGCGCCTCGCGCCAGTTCCGCAGGAACGTACGGTTGGGCTGGTTGGTGATGAGGACGTCGATGTCGGTGCTCGCCACGCCGAGCCGCCGGCACAGGTCCATGACCACCTCGGGGACGAGGCGGTTCCCGCGTGCCAGGACCTTGGCGACGCTTGCGTCGGTGAACCCGATCCGCAGCTGGGACTCTCCCGGCTCCCAGTACTTGCGACCGTCCTCGACCGCCACGGTCATGTCGCCGGCGTACGCGCCGATGTGCCGGGTCTCCACGTCGAGGACCGGCGACTGTGCCGACGTCGTCACGAACGCCACACCGCACCCGTCGCCCGGGATCGCTGCCTGGGCGAGTTTGCGCACCTCGGACTGGGTGAAGCATTGCCCAGCGGCGCTTTGCGCGTTGCAGATCAGCGCGGTCTTCGCGTCAGTGGTGGTGAGGATCTGCCGGGCCATCTTCAACATGTACACAAAGGACGCGCAGCCCGCGTTGGCCACGTCGACGAGCCACTCCGGGTTCAGTCCCAACCGACGCGCCACCTCGGTTCCGGCGCCCACGAACGGCAGGTCCGGCAACTGGCTGTGCACCAACAGCACGTCGACGGCTTGGATCTCCGCCGCGCCGTGCCGTTCGATCAGGGGTTGTACGGCCCGTTCGATCATGTCCGCGTTCGTCTCGTCCGCGGCCACATGGTGCCGTGACGGTGGGACCTTGAACATGGGGTGGTTGCGGAGCTTGTCCTCGGCTCCGGGGTACTCGGTGTAGAACTCCGCGGGGACCGGCTTGCCGGGAAGATAGCTCGCCACGTCGGTGAGGCTGACCGTCGTCACCGGGCCACCGCCTTGGCCGGAGCCACGCTGACGGGCAGGCCGCCCCGGTGCCGGTGTTCCAGGATCGCCTTGAGATTGTTCATCTCCAAGGTGTGCCCCGCGTAGAAGAGGTCCCAGTAGTCGCCCACCCAGGGCCGGTCCGGGCGGGGCGCCTTCTCGGGATGCGGGTTGGTGTCGTAGTAGGGGTGCCGGCAGTTGGTCCAGGTGATCACCGAACCGGGCTTGTCGAGCACCAGGCGGGCCGGGACGACACGCATCAGGTAGATCATCCACAGCTTCTCGCCCTGGTCCCACGAGCAGTGGTAGTCCACGGTCATGGCCTCCGGGTTGGCGACCACCTCGCAGTAGATCCTGGTGTCGTCCTCCAGCCGGTCGTGACCGACCCACAACCCCGGGGTGCCGCTGGGCGTGAAGTCCCGCAGGCTGCAGGTCCACTCCTCCAGATGGTGCCCCTGGCGCAGGTAGTCGTAGGCCTGCTCAGGGGGGCAGTCGACGTACTCGTGGATGGTGCAGTACTGCCCGTAGACCTGGTGGTGGGGGTAGACCGCGTGGGTGAGCTCCATGCAGTGGGCGGTCAGTTCCTGCTTGTCGGCGTTCTCGATCCGGATCAGACCGGGGATGTCAGCCAACGTGGACGACTCCTCGCTCATCTGAACCCTCCTTGCTCTTGGTGGCTTCGGTGAAGGACTGGAAGGGAAGGAACGGGGGGATCTCCCGTGGGTCGCAGGCCACCGCGACGAACGCCGGGCCGCCGGCCGCGTTGCCGCGCAGCAGGGCCGTGCGCAACTGTGCCGCGTCGTCGGCTCCCGTGGCCCCCAACGACGGGAAAGCGGCGGCCACTCCGGCGGCGATGTCGGTCGGGGCGAACAGGTCGTCGCTGCGGACGCCGCCCTGGAGGAACTCCTCGCGCAGCGCGCACATGGCGTGGGCGTTGTTGTTGAAGATCACGAACGTGACGGGTGCGTCGTACTCCACGGCGGTGTGCACCTCCATCCCGTGCATGAAGAAAGCCCCGTCGCCGGCGAGGACGTAGGTGCGTCGGCCGGTGGCGAGCGCGGCGCCGATGCCGGCACCGAAGGTGTAGCCCATGCCGCCCATACCGAGCGCCACCACGAAGCGGCCGTGGCGCGGTGCCGGGAGGAGATGGATCGCGCTGGCGCCCGTGTTGCCGGCGTCCACGAAGACGTGGGCGTCCTGAGGGAGTGCCGCCTCCACCGCGGCGACCGCCTGGTCATGGGGGACGGTTCGTTCCCGGTCCCGAAAGAGCGGACCTGGCACGGGCGCGGGAAGGGGGCCGGCGTGCGGCGGGCAAGGACGTGGGTGCGGTGGCAGCCGTACGGTCACCGCGCGCAGCGCGTCGCGCAGATTGCCACCCAGTGCGATGCCTGCCACGAACGGTGGTTCGGGGCCGAGGCAGACGACGTCGGTGGCGGCCAGGGCCCGGTCGAGCCCTCCGCGTGCCAGGAGCGGCAGTCGGGTACCGACCAGCAGGCACAGGTCGGCCCGCCGCAGACAGTCTTCGACGTTGGCGTGGCCCATCACCCCGGCTACGCCGGCGAATCGGGGATCACGGTTGTCGAAGACGTCCTTGGCGTCCGGGGTGACCGCCACCCATGCCCCGAGGCACTGGGCCAGTTCGGCCAGTTCCCCACGCGCGTCGTCGGCGGCAACGCCCTCACCGGCGATGACGAGGACGCGACCGGCCCCGTGAAGGGCGTCCGACACGGCGCCTAGGGCAGCTGTGTCGAGCCGCGCCGCGGATGCCGTCGCGGGGCCGCCCGGTGTCGGGGCCGTGTCGTGGGCGGGCACCTGGATGCGCGCCTGCTGCACGTCCTTGGGCAGCAACAGCACGGCCGGCCCGCGCGGTTCGGCCTGCGCCGCCGCCACTGCCAGGGGCAGCAACTCCGTGAGCGAGGACGCGTCGTCGACCCGGGCGCAGAACCGGGAGACGGGTGCGAAGACCTCCCGTGCGTCGAAGGAGCCCGCCTTGCCGCTGGAGTCCTGGAACGCCCCGTGCCCTTCCTGGCCGGTCGGCGGCTGACCCACCAGGGCCAGCACGGGCACCCGGGAGGCGTACGCCTCCGCCAGCCCCGGAACGAGATTCATCGCCCCGCCCCCCGAGGTGGCGGCAACAACGCCGAGGCGCCCGGTGACACGTGCGTATCCGTCGGCCATGGTGACGGCGGAGAACTCGTGTTTGGCGACGACGCCGCGGACGGCCCCGCCGCGGTGCACCGCGTCATACAGGTCCTCGATGTTCGCGCCGCCCACGCCGAACATGTGGGTGACGCCGACCCTGGCGAGTTCCCCGGCCAGATAGTCGACCGCCCGTACCGTTCCTGCCTCGCGTAATTCCGAGGTCGCGCTGGTCATACGGGGCTCCCCTCCCTCTCGTGGTGCCGGTCGATGAGGCCGGACGGCGAGATGACCTGAAAGCGGTGCCGGTATTCCTTGGGGGTGAGTCCCAGGGTTCGTCCGAAGGAGCGGAAGAACGTCTCGGTGGCGGCGAAGCCGCAGCGGCCGGCTATCTGGCCGATCGTCAGGTCTGTCGTCTCCAGCAGCTCGCGAGCGCGGGCGATACGCGTCCGCTCGACGTACTGGCCGGGTGTCGTGCCCACCTCGCGCCGGAAGACCCGGGCGAAGTTGCGCTGACTCATGTTGGCCTGCCGCGCGATCTCGGCCACGGGCAAAGGGTTGTCCAGGTTGTCGAGAATCCACTCCTGTGCCGCCCGGATCGGCGGGTGGTCGGCCAACTGGGCGTCGAGGACTGCGCTGTACTGGGACTGCCCTCCGTGCCGCTTGAGGAACAGCACCAGAAAGCGTGCCGTCTCCAGCGCGAGCGCCGATCCGTGATCCGCCTCCACGAGGGCCAGCGCCATGTCGATGCCCGTCGACACGCCCGCCGAGGTCACGAAGGGACCGTCCCAGACGAAGATCGGCTCGGCGTCCACCGTCACATCCGGATAGCGGCACGCCAGCGCCTCGCTGTAAGCCCAGTGAGTGGTGGCGCGCCTGCCGTCCAGGAGGCCCGCCTCGGCCAGCAAGAAGGATCCGCCGCATACGGAGGCGACTCTGCGCGACCGGGCCGCTGCCTCGCCGATCCAGGATACGAGCGCCTGGTCCTGGAGCGCGTTGCCGACACTCCAGCCGCCCGGCACGAGAAGCGTATCGATCGGACCCTGCCCCGCTTCCAGCGGCGAGGCCCCGACCACCACCCCCGAACTCATGCGCACCAGCGGTGCGTCGGCGGACACGAAGTCGGTCCGGTAGGGCGTGCCCGAGGGCCCCAGGAGCCGGTTCGCGGTATCGAACACTTCAATCGGTCCGGTGACGTCCAGGGCCATCGCGCCCGTGTACACCACCACAACAACACGTCGCTCCAACACAGTCACAGCCTGTATCGAACGCCGCACTGGCTGCAATGACAGATTACTGACGTATCCGGCCAACAAGCGGCGCGGAACGCGTACGACCTGCGCTGGCAAGGCAGTTCGTACCCCGAGCAGGCAGCGCCGGGTGAGACAGTTCACAGGACGTCGGCGCGGGTGCGCGCCGCATCGGATCGGGCCGGAGCGTGCGTGAGGCTTGCGCGCCCATGAAGCCGGACGCCTGTGAGCCGGTCGGCACGAGGGGTGAGTGGCCCTGGGCGACCGAGGTCCTGGATTCCCCTGCGGCGTCGGACCGCATAGGTTTCGGGCATGCCCGAGACATACACGGATGCGCTGATCGGTCGTCAGGACGAGATACGGCGGCTCGACGCCCTGCTCCAAGCGGCGCGGGAGAGCCGGGGCGGCGCCCTGGTCCTGCGTGGTGAGCCGGGCATCGGCAAGAGCGCGCTGCTGCGGCACGTGGACGAGGCCGCCGCCGGATTCTTCGTCATACGGGCGTCCGGCGCGGAGTTCGAGATGGAGCTGCCGTTCGCCGCGCTGCACCAACTGCTCGCGCCCGTCACCGGCCGGCTCACGGCGTTGCCCGCGCCGCACCGCAAGGCGCTGGAGATCGCTTTCGGCCTCGACACCGGCACACCCGATCCGTTCCTGGTCGGTGCCGCGTCGCTGGGCCTGTTGGCGGAGACCGTGCAAGAACGCCCGCTCCTGTGCGTCGTCGACGACGCACAGTGGCTGGACCAGGCGTCGGCCAAGGCGCTGGCCTTCCTGGCCCGTCGCATCTCGGCCGAGTCGGTCGCCCTCGTGTTCGCGGCGCGCGAGCCGAGCCGCCTGCCCGAGCTGGACGAGCTGCCCGGCCTTCGGCTCCAGGGGCTCGGCGCGTCGGATGCTCGCGCACTGCTGGATGTGGCGAGCCGCGCCCCGCTGGACGAGCGGGTGCGCGATCGCATCCTGGCCGAGTCGCGCGGCAATCCCCTCGCGCTGGTGGAGCTTCCCAGGACCGCCGGACTCGCCGGAATGGCGGGCGGGTTCGCCCAGCCCGACTCGGTACCCGGCGTGATCGAGCGGAGCTTCAGGTCCCGGCTGGAGCTCCTGGCGCCGGAGGCCCGGCTGCTGGTGACCGTCGCCGCCGCCGACCCGACCGGCGACCCCGGCCTGCTGTGGCGTGCGGCCGAACTGCTGGGCATCGACGCGAGTGCCGCCGCCCAGTGTGCCCCGTTGGTCGAGTTCGGCACCCGGATCCGGTTCAGCCACCCCCTTGCCCGCTCGGCCGCCTATCGCGCGGCGACACCGCAGGAGCGGGCGAGGGCGCACGAGGCGCTGGCCGCGGTGACCGACCCGGTCGCCGACCCCGACCGGCGCGCCTGGCACCGGGCCCAGGCCAGTGCCGGCCCGGACGAGGAGGTCGCCGCCGAGCTCGAAGCCTCGGCCACGCGCGCCCGGGAACGTGGCGGTGTCGCGGCGGCGGCAGCCTTCCTCGAACGCTCGGCCGCGCTCACGATCAGCCCGGTCCGGCGCGCCGAGCGGGTTCTCGCCGCCGTCCGGGCCAAGCTCTCGGTGGGCGACTTCGACACGGCGGCCGAGCTGCTCACCACGGTCCCGGCCGACGATCCGGGCCAGGCCGCCAGGGCCGACCTGCTGCGCGGCAAGCTGTCGTTCGTCCGCCGCCGGGGAGACGAGGGCCCCACGGCGTATCTCCTGCGTGCCGCCGCCCGGCTGGCGGCCACCGACCCCGCCTGGTCGCGGGAGTGCTATCTGGACGCCGTCGAGATGGGCCTTCTGCTCGGCGGCCTCGACCACGTGGTGGAGGCCGCGAGGAAGGCCCCGCCGGCGGGCGAGCCGGTGTCCGGCGCCGCGGCGGTCCTGACCGGCCTGATCAACCTGGTCGGCGACGGGCATCCGGCGGCGGGGGAGATCCTCGGGCCGATCGTCGCCGACGCCGACGCCGAGGTGTGGGCCAGGCGGCCGTCACTGGGCTTCATGCTGGCCACAGAGCTGTGGAACATCGACGCCATGCACGGCATCGCCACCCGTGCCGTCGCGGCCGGCCGCGAGTCGGGCTCCTTCCACGCGCTGCCCATCGGGCTGGCCATGCAGGCCGCCGTGACCGCGCACACCGGCGACTTCGGTGCCGCGATGGAGCTGATCTCCGAGGAGGAGGCGATCGCCGATGCCACCGGCGCGGCGCCGCTCGTCTATCCGCGCCTCCACCTGGCCGCGCTGCGCGGGCGGCGCAAGGAGGCCGCCGAGTTGTTCGCATCGGTGGACCACCGGATGAGCCTGAGCGCCCAGTGGGCGACGGCCGTGCTCAGCAACGGCCTGGCCGACTACCCGGCGGCGCTGAAGGCGGCGAAGCAAGCGGTCGAGTACGGCGCCGTCGGCACGGCCGGCCTTGCCCTGCCCGAGCTGGTCGAGGCGGCCATGCGGTGCGGCGAGACCGAGGTCGCCGCAGCGGCACTCGCGTCCCTCCAAGAGCGCACCCAGGTGGTCCGACAGCCGTGGGGGCTTGGCGTCGAAGCCTACGCGCGGGCCCTGGTGACCGAGGACGAGTCCGCCTATCAGGAGGCGATCGCCCTGCTCGACGACAGCGCAGTGGTCGTCTACCGCGCCCGGGCACAACTGCTGTACGGAGAGTGGCTGCGCCGCCAGGGCCGACGCCGTGACGCGCGCTCCGCGCTGCGCCTGGCGCACGAGCCGCTGTCCGATCTCGGTGTGGAGGCGTTCGCCGAACGTGCCGCGGGCGAGTTGCGTGCCACCGGCGAACAGGCCCGCAGCCGCACGTCGAAGGCATCGGACCAGCTGACGATGCAGGAGGTGCACATCGCACGCCTGGTCGCCGACGGCGCCACCTCCAAGGAAGTGGCGGCGAAGCTGTTCCTCAGCCCGCGGACGGTCGACGCGCATCTGCGCAACATCTTCCGCAAACTCGGCCTCACTTCACGCAGACAACTGCGTGACCTGCCCGACGTCCGTTAGCCGCATGGTGGTGGCCGCGGCCTCGGGACCGTTCATCGACTCCACGGGGCCGGGCCAGTTCAACCCGTACTTGGCCCGGTAGGCACCGGAGACACGCTGGACCAGCTCGGGGTCCTCCACCGGCCGCAGAGCGACGGACAACCGGACCCCGGGCACCTCCACCTCCACCTCCGTGTCCGTATGCCGTAGAACCCGGCGGTACCAGGCACTGCGCCGGCCGAAGGCCGAGCGCACGTACGCCTCCCCGTCGAGCACCACCACCCAGACCGTCCTGGCCGACCACCGGCCGTCCGCACGCCGAACCCACAAGACGATCTCCGCACGATCCATGTCAGCGCTCATGGACCAACCTTCACCGCGGCGGCACTACGTACGCGTCGGCGGTCTTCACCTAGATAGGCGGGCTCCACCGACGCGAGAGCGGTGCTCTCGCAACGAAGCTGAATGCCATGACGAACATCGACATGAAGCCCGAAAACGCGAACGACACCGACACCGACATCGCCACCGAGACCGACACGTACACCGCGGAGGCGACCCCCGGCGCACAGGCGCCTCACCACAAGGACTCGAAGAAGAACAAGGGCACGAAGAAGAACAAGGCCCGGCGCCGCACCGCCAAGGCACTGGCGTACTTCGCCCTGATCTTCAGCGGACTCCTGGTCCTGGCCGAGCCGTGGCTGCTGCTCCCGGTCGCCGCCCTGCTCCTGGCGATCTCCCTCTGGGACTGACGGCGGCCGCCGAGATGACGCCGCGCCGCGATCCCCACGCTTCCGCTGCCAGGACGGCCCGCGACCGGGGCCTGTCGAACAGGTGTGGACAGGAGTGGACAGTCCGGGCTCCTGGCAGGCCTGGAATGTGCACACCGGCTCGTACGACGGTGTGCGCTGTGAACCTCAAGCGCACACCACCGGCTCCGGTAACGCCCGCCTCTCGTCCGGGAGCCGTGCTCGCGGCGCTCGCCGCAAGCCAGTTCATCATCATGGTCGCGACCTCGATCGTGAACGTGGCGCTGCCGCACATTCGTGCCGGCGTGGGTCTGTCGGACAGCGAAACCACCTGGGTGGTCAATGCCTACAGCCTCGTGTTCGGGGCGCTGCTGCTGGCGGGAGGCCGGGCGGCCGATCTGCTCGGCCGCCGCCGGGTGTTGATCGCCGGGCTCGCGCTCTTCGCGGTGGCTTCGCCGGCGGCAGGACTGGCCTCTTCCTCCAACGTGTTGATCGCCGCCCGAACTGTTCAAGGTGTCGGCGCCGCCGCCATCGCCCCGGCCGGGCTCGCCCTGGCCATGGAGCTGTTCCCGTCCGGTCCCGCACGGGGCAGAGCGCTGGCGGTGTGGGGAGCGGTCTCGGGCGCGGGAGGAGCGTCCGGTGTTCTGCTGGGCGGAGTCCTCACGCAGGCGTGGGGCTGGCCCTGGATCTTCTACTCCGTCGCGTTCGGGACGGCACTGGTGCTGGCCGCCGTGGCGCTCTTCGTCCCGCGCACGGCCGCGCGCAAGGCCGGGCGGTTCGATTGGCTGGGCACTGCCACGGTCAGCTTCGCCCTGACCTGCCTGGTCTGGGGCCTGATCACCGCACGCGCCACCGGTTGGACGGACCCCCGGGTGCAGGGCGCCCTCCTCGGCGCCGGCGCGTTGCTCGCGGCCTTCGTCGTGATCGAACGTCGCCGGCCGGACGTGCTGGTACCGCCGAGGCTGTTCACCACTGGGCGCGTGGCCGTGGGCAACCTGCTGATGGCGCTGCAGGGGTCGGTGTGGATCGCGCTGTTCTTCTTCCTGTCGCTCTACCAGCAACAGGTCCTGGGAATGCGGCCCCTGGCCACGGGTGCGGGCCAACTCCCCTTCGCCCTGGCCAATATGCTCGGCTCCACGCTGGCACCGCGCCTCTCCCGGCGGATCGGCGCCCGGGCGACCGTGACCGCGGCGCTGTGCACCGAGGCCGGCGGAATGCTGTGGCTGTCCGGGATCAGCGTCCACGGCAGTTACTTCGCGGATGTCCTCGGCCCCAGCATCCTGATCGGCCTGGGACTGAGCATCACTTTCGTCCAACTGACAGCACTGGCCGTGGACGGGGTCCCGGGACAGGAAGCGGGCCTCGCCGGTGGACTGGTCAACACCACCCGCCAGGTCGGCGGCGTGATCGGCCTCGCCGCTCTGACCACCCTGGCCGGCTCCGTCACCGCCGCCGGCCATCAGACCCACCTCGAAGCCCTCACCGCCGGCTACCGCACCGCGTTCGCCGCCTCCGCCGCGCTCCTCACGGCCACCGCGCTCCTCGCCATGGCGCTCACCCGCCGGACCCGCCGCAACGGCGGCGCCCTCGCACACACGACGACCACGCCCACAGCGCCCGCTCAACAGGAAGAGAACTCGCGCAGCGCACCCGCAACTTGACCGCCCGGCCGCTCCACCTGACAGCCAACTGCCGCAACACCGCCGCCCCGGCCGTCGCCCACTCCGGATCGACGGGCCTCACCGCACACCGGGCGTGGCGGGCTGCGCGGTTGCACTGCTGCTGGGGTGGTGGGCACGCCATACGAGGAAAGTCGACGTGGCGACCAGGCACCACACGGCGAGCACCGCATAGGGCTCGACATGCTGGTTGTGCGGGAAATAGATGGCATTGCGCTGGGCATTCACCGATGCGCCCGGCGGCAGGAACCGTCCCAATCGCCCCGACGGAAGAGAACTGCACCTACCCCGACAACGCGGACCGCACCTCCATGACGCTCGGCGACGGCAACGACACCATCACCTGCAACAACGCCACCGGCCAGGCCCACTACATAGCCGCGATCGACCTTGGCGACGGCAAGGACAGGTCGACCCACATCGGCAGCGTCGACGGCAACGAGGTCGAGGGCGGACCCGGCGACGACACCATCCGGCTGGGCACCTACGGGATGGCCTTCGCCGAAGCCGGCAACGACACGATCTACACCGCGGACAGGGCTGTCGCGACGGACCAGAGTGGCGTCGACACGATCTATGCCAACGGAGACGAGACCGACGCCGGCGGGGGCACGGGCAACGACTTCATCTACGGCGGCCCGGGCCGGCAGCGCCTGAACGGCGGAGACGGCAACGACACGGTGCGCGGCGGCACCGGCAACGACATCGTGTACGGCAGCCCGGGCGCCGACATCCTCTACGGCAACAGCGGCAACGACACGCTGTATGGGAACAGCGGCGACGACAGGCTGTACGGCGGTCCGGGCAAGGACACGCTCTCGGGCGGGCCCGGCGCGGACGTCCTGTGCCAGGACTGAGCTGCCTCGCTCGATGAGTTGCGCTTCCTCGTAGCCAAGATGAATCAGGGGTTCCGGATCACTGGGAGTGATTCGGAACCCCTGATCAAAGGCCGGAGCCTACGGAGTGGCTAGGCCACGTTGACCGCACTCCAGGCGGCCGCCACGGTCTTCGCCTCCGTGCCGTCCGCGCCGTACAGGTCGCCGGCCGCCTTCAGGGTCGCCTCACGAGCGGCCTTGTAGTCGGTCGTCGAGGTCATGTAGGTGGTGAGCGCCTTGTACCAGATCTTGTACGCCTTGTCCCGGCCGATCCCGGTGACCGTCGAACCGTCCGACGTCGGAGAGTCGTACTCGACACCGTTGATCGTCTTCTTGCCGCTGCCCTCGGACAGCAGGTAGAAGAAGTGGTTCGCGATGCCGGAGGAGTAGTGGACGTCGAGGTCCCCGGCGCCCTGCTTCCAGGCGTCCAGCGAGTTGCCGTCCTTGCTCGGCTTGTCCATGTAGCGCAGCGGCGTGCCGTTGCCGTTGATGTCGAGCTTCTCGCCGATGAGGTAGTCGCCGACGTCTTCCTTGTTGTTGGCGAAGAACTCGACCGAGGTACCGAGGATGTCGCTGGTCGCCTCGTTGAGCCCGCCCGACTCACCGCTGTACTCCAGCTTGGCGGTGCGCGAGGTCAGACCGTGGCTCATCTCGTGGCCGGCCACATCGAGAGAGGTCAGGGGCTTCTTGTTCCCCTCACCGTCGCCGTACGACATGCAGAAGCAGCTGTCGTCCCAGAACGCGTTGACGTACGCGTTGCCGTAGTGCACCCGGGAGTACGCGGCCTTGCCGTCGCCGCCGATGCCGTCGCGGCCGAGCTCCTTCTTGTAGAAGTCCCAGGTCATCGCGGCGCCGTAGGCGGCGTCCACGGCGGCGGTCTGCGGGTCGTCGCTCTTGCCGGTGCCCCACTTGTCGTCGTCGTCCTTGACGATGCCGCCGGTGCCACTCTCGCCCTGGTGCAGGTCGTAGGTCTTGTGGCCGCCGCGCTCGGCGTCGGTGAGCTCGAAGCCGGAATCCGTCTTGGTGCTGGAGATCGGGACCTCGCCGCTGTACTGGCTGGTGCCGGTGCCGGTCTCGATGGCCTCGTACTGGTACAGCTTCTTGCCCGTGGTGGCGTCGGTGACGACGTGCAGCCGACTGGGGGTGCCGTCCTTCTGGACGCCCGTCTTGACGGTCTCGAAGGCGAGCACGGGCTCGCCCTTGCCTCCGGCCCAGATCACCTTGCGGGCGCCGGCCGCCGCCTTGAGGGCGGCGGTGGTGGTCGCCACCGATATGCGGGCGTTGTTGGCCTTGGTGACGCCCTTGAGCTTGCCGTCCTTGGCGGTGTGGGTGATGAGGTCACCGCCGAGTACGGGCAGCCCGGCGTAGGTGCGGTCGTACCGTGTGTGCACCGTGCCGTCGGCGTCCTTGATGACGTCACGCACGATCAGCTCTTCCTTGGCGCCGAGCCCGAGAGTCCGGGCGGCCGACGCCGCTTCGGTCTGCGCCGCCTTGACGGCCGCGACGCGGTCGAACGTCCGGTGGCCCTGGGTGGTGGCCGCGGCTCGTTCGGGGGTGGCCTGCGCCGCACCGGTCTGTGCCGCGATCACAGCGGCGGCAGCCAGGGCTACAAGGGCGGCGGTAGGCCGGGTGTTTGCATGGAGGGTCATGCGGTCTCCATCGTTCGATCCTGTGGGGGGATGCGAAGAGCCTGTCACCTGGTGTGAGAAGTTGACAGGACACGGACACATGTCTCACAACTCCTCGACGTTTTCCGTCCGCTTATGATGGTGGAGTGTTCGATAGTCGGCGGAGCTTGACTGGGCATCAGCCGAGCCCAGGAGGGGTCAGGTTGGCGGAGCATGGACTCGGCCGGGTTTTTCCAGCTCCACAAGAACCCTTGGACATACGCGAGTTGACGCTGAGTCTCCCGTAGCGCCCGCCAACGCGGCGTCCAGACGCCGGACTTGCTCAGCGCTTGAGCGTGAAAGTGAAGTCGCCGGAGAGCTTGCCGCTCAGCCGGACTGCCGAGACGAGTTTCCCCTCCGTGATCAGCCGCTCGACCTCGGCCCGCGAAAGACCGCAACCTTCGGCGATCAGTCGCACCGGCCGGACGGGGATCCGCGCTGCGAAGCTGACCGATACGTCGATCACCCCGCGGTCCAGGTGATCCGATCCGCCGGTGTCGAGACGCCAGGCGTTGTCCCAGTCGAGGGCGATGCGATTACGGTGCCGCACGACCGGATCCTGGAGCAACTCGGCTGTCAGGCCAGGCTCGTTGTCATGCAGCCGGTCCAGCAGCTCAGGTCGTACGGAGCGCACGTTCACCCGCTCCAGGACCGTGAGCTTTGCGGTTTCACCGCAAGCGGTACAGAGCACGAGGAGCCAGGCGTCGATGAGCTTGTGGTTCGCGTTGACGCGAAACTTACCGCTCGCCCGGAAGCGCTCGGACGTGCACGCGTGGCAACGGCGGAGAACGAACGGCAGGCAGGTGGGCGCGACCACCCAGTTATTGAGCACAGAAGTACACCGGTTTCAGTGAGAAGTCCGCAGCAAGAAGCAGCGCGGCGCACATGCGCGACGCGCGACGAATCAGCTCTCGGGAGGTCTCACAGGGTGTACAACGGCACGTCCTTGCCTAGGCGACTTGGTGCGGCAGCACGGTAGTGGCGCACAGCGGCGCTGCTCCACTGGTTTTCGTGTTGGTCGGAGCGACGGGGAGCTTCGAGTATGTCGCGGGGCCGGTGGGTGCGTAGGTCAGCGGTCGGCCACGAGTAGCCGGTATCCGACGTCGATGGTGTCGAGCGTGAGCAGATTGGCGTGTTGTGCGTGCCAGTGGCCGGTTGCCAGATCGTCCGCGAGTCGGGCCAGGCCAGGCGCGATGACGTCTTCTCCGGGTTGGGCAAGCAGGGAGATCCCCGCGCGCACCTTGGGATCGAGGTACGCCCCGGGGCGGCGCCAGTATGCTGCGGCGAATCCGTCCGCGCAGTCGTGGGGGACCCGGACAGGTACCTGACGTGCTCCACCGAGCAGGTGGACCAACTGGTCTGTCGGGGTGGCGCGGGTGTCATCGAACGCGGCCGCCTCCGGGAGGTAGTCCCGGACGAGCCAGAACCGTTCACGGAAGATGTGCTGGTCCCACGTCAGGATGACGATGCGGCGGCGGGCGACCCTGCGCAGTTCGCGGATGCCGGCTGCGAGTTCGGCCCAGTGGTGGACGGTCAACAGGGCCATCACGGCGTCGGCGGCGTTGTCACGCAGCGGGAGGTGTTCCGCGACCGCCTGAACGGCGGGCGCGGATCCGGATGGGCGCTGGGCGATCATGACTTGGCTGGGTTCGACCGCGAGGGCCGCCTGTGGCGGTTCGTACGAGCCGGTACCCGCTCCGACGTTGATCACGTCGGTGACGTCCCCGAGTGCAGCGTTGATTTGTGCGGCGATCCGCGGATCAGGCTGTCGTGTCCGGGCGTACGTAGCGCCGATCGAGTCATAGGTGGCCATGCCGGTCAGTATGCGAAGCACGCACGGTTGCTTGCCCGCTCATGCCTGAAGTCGCCTTACGGGGGCCAACACCATGCGCTGAGTTGTCGGTGGGGACCAAGCAGCAAGCGAGTTTGGGGAAGGCCTCGTGGATGTCGGCTCGTCGCTCCCATGGGATGCGTAACCGGCGGAAGCCGGGCCCGTGTGGAGCCCCTTTCAGCGCCCTGACGTGGTGCCAGTCGACCACACACCGGGACCAGTTCAGCCGCGCCGCAGGGTTGAGCTCGGCAAGCAACACCTCGTGCAGCCGCGGCCACACATCGGCCTCGTTCCAGTCACGCAGGCGCCGCCAGCACGCCATTCCCGAGCCGCAGCCCAGCTCTTCCGGCAGGTGCTCCCATTGGATCCCCGTGTGCAGCACGTACAAGATCCCGCACAGCAACTCCCGGTCCGGCAGCGGCTTCCGCCTCGGGTACCCGAACCGGCGCTGCCGCTGGGGCAGCAGCGGTTCCAAGCGGTCCCACAACTCGTCCGGCACGATCCACGGCGACGCTCCCACGTCGTGCCGCACGCTCAACCCATGCCCAGGAAACGGCTGTCAGAGGCGACGAACCTCGTTGTGCCAGCCCCTGGAAGGCCGATCAGAAGCCGGATCACGCATCGCTGCTGATGGTCCATGCGTGGATGGGCCGTGCCTCAGGACCCCGCGGGCGTGTGGCCGATGGTGGTGAGCCACTGGGTGACGATCGTGTCGATGAACTCGTCGGTGGCTTCGGCCCGGTCGAAGAAGAGGCGGGCGAGGAGGGGGCCGTAGAGCAGGGTGTACTGCTCGGAGGTGATCTGCCGGCCGGAAGGCTCCAGGAGCTTGTTCAGTGCGGCGAGGCGGTCCTCCATGATCCGGGCCATGGCCTGGGCGCTGTCGGCGTCGTGGTCGGCTTCGGCGGCTATGGCCAGCGCGGCGGTGCGGGTGGCGGGGACGGTGATACCGGCGCGGAGGCTGATCATCCAGGCGGTGGCGACGGCGCGTACGTCGGTACCGGGTTCGGGGTAGCCGACGTCGGGGCCCTGCAGAGTGACGTCGGAGAGCAGGGCTGCGCGGTTGGGCCAGTGCCGGTACAGGGTCTGGCGGGTCACGCCGGCCCGTTCGGCCAGGAGCGCGGTACTCAGCCCGGTCAGCCCGACCTCGGGCAGCAGCTCGCGAGCGACGGCCAGGATGCGGGCGCGGGTGCGCTGCACGCGGGGGTTGCTCGGATTCGGCTGACGGCGATGGACGGGCGGCATGGACGGCATGGGACCCATCCTACCCAGAAATCACACATGGCGTGTGACGCATGTTACGTCGCATCGACTTCGTATTTCATACGAGCTGTGTGATACACCAGAGGGGCAATCACACGAGCTGAGTGATTCATCGTGTGCCCCTCTCCCTCTTTCCTGGAGTTCTCGATGTCCACCGCGATCACCTATTCCCGCTACGGCAGCCCGGACGTTCTCGCCCTGACCGAGGTCGACACCCCCGAGCCGGGTCCGGGCCAGGTCCGGATCAAGGTCCGGGCGGTCGCCGTCAACCTGATCGACCTGAAGATCCGCTCCGGGATGATGGACGGTGTCTTCCCGGTCGAGTTCCCGGTGCTGCCGGGCTGGGACGTCGCCGGCGTCGTGGACAAGGTCGGCGAGGGTGCCACCGCCTCGGTCGGCGACGAGGTCTTCGGCGCTGCCTCCGTCGGCGGCTACAGCGAATACGCCCTGCTGGACCAACCGCTCGCCAAGCCCGAGGAGATCTCCTTCGACATCGCCGCCGCCCTGGTCACTGTGGGGGAGACCGCCTACCGCGGCCTGCACCACCTGGGCGCCGGGGAAGGTGACACTTTGCTGATCCACGGTGCGGGCGGCAGTGTCGGCACCATCGCCGTCCAGCTGGCCGTCTCCCGGGGCATCACTGTGGTCGGCACCGCCGGCGAGGACGACATCGAGCGCGTCACCACGCTCGGCGCCACTGCCGTGGCGTATGGCGGGGGCTGGGCGGAGCGGGTCCGGGCCGCCGCCCCGCAGGGTGTGGACCACGTCTTCGACGCCTCCGGCGCCGGTGTGCTGCCGGACTCGATAGCTCTGGTCGGCGACGCGGTCCGGGTGATCACGATTGCCGACGCGTCCGCCGCGCAGCACGGGGTGCGTTTCACCGGCGCGGATCCGACCGACCGGTTCTGGCAGGCCCTGCCGCAGCTGGCCGATCTCATCGCCGTCGGCAGGCTCGATGTCCCCGTCTGGCGGACCTACCCGCTGGCCGAGGCGGCCCAGGCGCACGCCGACATCGAGGCCCGCCGCGCCCGGGGCAAGGTCATCCTCCTGCCCTGACGTCCGGACCGCCGCGGCCCTGCCCGGAAGTCTGCGACCACGCGTGCCCGTACCGGTACGTCACGAGACGGAGCCGGAACCGATGGCCCTCGTCACCATCCCCGCGCTGACGGCGGATGCGGACCTGGCCGCCGCGTTCGCGGTGCTGGGCCAGAAGTGGAACGGGATCATCCTGCACACCGTGGCCGCCTGCCCGGCCCGGTACGGCGAACTGCTCGCGGCCATCGGCTCCATCAGCACCAAGATGCTCAGCGACCGGCTGCGGGAGCTGGTCGACGCGGGCCTGGTCACCCACGCCCAGCTCCCGCCCGGCCCCGCCACCTACACCCTCACCGGCGACGGTCAGGCCCTCATGCCCGCGCTGGAACAGATACGCGCCTGGCAACAGCGGCGCAATCTGCCCAACGCGTCCCCACCCCAATTGATCACAACACTCGCGAAGGAATGACCCACTGATGTCCGCACACGCCCTGCCCGAAGCCACCTTCGCCCGCACCGTCGTGGGCTCCGGCCCCGGCCTCGCTCTCGCCCACGGCGCCGGCAGCAGCATCGACAACACCTACGGTCCGATCCTTCAGGGCCTGGCCGCCCAGCACACCGTGGTCGGCGTCGACTACCCCGGCAGCGGCGACACCCCCCGCTCCACCGCGCCGCTGTCGCTGGACGACCTGGCCGACCAGCTGGTCGCCGCCGCCGTCACCGAGGGCCTGGAGACCTTCGCGGTCTCCGGCTACTCCCTCGGCGGCCTCGTCGCCATGCGCGCCGCCGCCCGCCACCCCGAGCGCGTAACCGCCCTCGTCCTGACCGCGACCCTCCCGTACCGGGACAACCGGCTCGCTCTGGCCACGTCGATCTGGCGCAAGCTGGCCGAGTCGGGCGACCGTGAACTGCTGGCCGAGTTCATGGTGATGATGGCCTCGGGCGCCGACGCGCTGGAGGCCACGCCGGACGAGCAGCTCCAGCAGGCCATCGGCTTCACGGCCGCCACCGTCGCCGACGGCACGCCCGAGCACGCTGAACTCGCCGGCCGGACCGACGTCCGCGACGACCTGGCGCGCATCCAGGCGCCCACCCTGGTCATCTCCACCACCCAGGACTGGTTCACCTCCACCCGCCTGCACCACCAGATCGCCGAGGGCATCCCCGGAGCCCAGCTCGTGGAGATACCCACCGGTCACCTGCCCATGGTCGAGCGCCCCGAGGAATGGCAGAAGCTCATCACCACCTTCCTCGCTCAGCACCAGTAGGACGCATGGGCACCACACCGTCCTGATGCCCCATCCGCCTGGCCGCCCGGCCGGCCAGGCGGATAGCCCGGCAGACCGCACCCCAACCCTTCCGTTCCCTCGTCATCTGGGCATCTGGGTGTCCCTGCCCCTGCTGTTCGGCGCCAACATCGGCCCCCTGGAACGTCCCGGCGGCACCTGCGCGGCCGGCACAGCACATCGAAGATGCCGGGCTGTACCTGATCACCATTCAGGACCACCCCTACCAGAAGGCGTTCTACGACACCTGGGTACTCATCTCGTACCTGGCCGCCCAGACCCGCACCGTCACCTTCGTTCCCACCGTCGCCGGCTTCGACATCCTCACCAGCGGTCGCCTCCAACTCGGTCTGGGAGCAGGAGCCTTCTGGGAAGCGATCGAAGCCATGGGTGGACCACACCGCACCGAACGCGAAGCGGTCGGTGCCCTCGACGAGGCCATCACGGTCATTCGCGGCATGTGGAGGGCCCGCGGGCCGCACTCCGTTCCAAGGCGATGAAAGGGGCGTACGACTCGAATGCCGAACCGAACTCCAGGACGCCTTTGCCTCGTTGGCATGCGGCCTCATCTGCTGGAAGCGACTGTAGGAGCACCGATCAATGGTCGTATTACAAGCACTGAACGGAGAGCCGTCAAACCTGATCGCGAATATCCGGACCTTGATTATTCCGCACCGAGTCGCACGATAGGCTGAGCCGTCTGGTTCATCGTGCCAGCCCTTGATGGTTTAGCAGGATAGGAGTGATTGCGATGCCCATGCCGGCCCACCCGCCGAAAAACCCATCAAGCCCCTTTTCGTCCTTCAGTGGCCACCATGTTGGTATCCGCGTTCCCGACTACGACGCGGCGAAGGCTTGGTACACGGAGAAGCTGGACTTCCGAGTGCTCCAGGAGTGGCCCTACGGAGAGCTGAAGCTCGGGTACCTCTGCCCGCCCAACGATGACAACTTCCATGTGGAACTGTTGGCCGGACCGGTACCCTTCCCGAACGAGGTTCTCGACGACCTCGGAGTCAGCCTGCAGCACGGCGGCTACCAGCACATGTGCCTCCATGTCGACGATGTCGACGAAGCACGTGCGGAGCTCGCCCGCCGTGGTGTCGACCTTATCGGTGAACCTTTCGAGATCGAGGACATCAGCCGGCGACTGGCGTTCTTCCGTGACCCGTGGGGCAACATGATCGAACTGTCGCAGAAGCTGCCCGGCGCTGGTTCCTGATCAGCCTCACCACATCACCATGCGCGCACACGGCCCGAGCCCCTTCTTTCACGCCCAGCCAGATCGCTTCAACAAGACCGTGTTACGAGTAGCTTGGCGCGGGGGAGAATGCGCGCTTCTGCTGTGCCGGGCTAGACCCACGTGAAGGCGGCTGGGGAGTCGGCGGAACGCCGGTGGATGCGGCCGGCCGAGTTGGGGAACGCATGGTGCCGGATGGCCTCTGGGAGCTGCTGAAGGCGGCTTCTCTGTCATTCTCGTGATGTTGCCGAGGTGTGCTCGGTGATCGCCTCGAACAGGAGGAGGCCCTGATCCACCAGTTCCTCCCTTGAGAGCTCCAGCTCTCCGTTGAACCAGCTCAGTAGCAGCTCGCTGACCGCGCCCACGACGGCCACGGACAGGGCGGTGGGGTCGATCCGGGGATCATGCAGCCCTTCCCTCAGGAGGGAGTTCACGAGGCCGCTCATGCGCTGCAGGCCCAGACGCCGTTCGCGCGCTGTGAGAGGACCGGCCCCCAGGGATTCAGCGAGTTTGACGCGCCCTTTTCTCGGGTCTTCCAGGGAAAGCCCGACGATGGTGTCGATCACGTTTCGAGCCCGGTCGCGCAGCGGCTGGTCTGTGGCGATCGCGTCGGCGCACCGGGTGATCTGTTCCTCGTAGATGTCTCTCATGAGCGCTGCCATGAGATCGTCGAGGGACGTGAAGCTCTCCGCGAAGTACCTGTCCTTTATTCCGGCGTGGCGGAGTACCGCACGGATGGAGGTGTGGGCGTATCCCCGGCTGGAGAAGAGTTCAAGTCCGCTTTCCATGAGGCGCCGACGGCGGAGCGAAGCGCGCTCTTCCGCCGTGGCTCCGCCATATGTCCTCATGAGGTGTCACCTCTCCTTGAGGCGTCCTGCTCATGGTGCGGGGTCACGCACCAGGGCTCGGCCCGGCCTTCCCCCATCGGATGGCTGCCATGGCATTCTCACCCATATTCTGCCCATCTGGTGACAGATTACCCCAGATGGGTGTAATGTCGAATTCATTCAGTCGTGAACGGTGAAAGCGCCCCCCAGCGCCGGTACCAGGCGCAAGGGGCGTAGTAGATGTGGCCCACCCGCAGGTTCGACGCGCCGGGGCACTGCGCAGGAAAGCCATGACCGGCAGCGGTCTGCATGCCGCGCTGAGGTCCCCCGTGCCCGCTGGTCATCCACGTATCGAACACCACGGAGTGTCGTGGCCCCAAGGCCATGCCGTGGGGAGAGTTCACCATGGATCCCAACCATCTGTTCATCGGCGGACGCTGGGTGCACATGTCCGGCAACCGTGTCATCAACGTCGCATCCGCCAGTACCGGCGATCATCTCGGTACCGTGCCGGACGGTTCCCAGGGCGACATCGACCGGGCGGTCGGAGCCGCTCGTGCCGCATTCGACGCACCGACCGGCTGGGCCTCCTGGGGCCCTGACCATCGCGCGGCCGCCATGATCCGTCTCGCGGGTGCGCTCGACGCCAGGCAGGAGGCGACATCCGCGGCCGTCAGTGCGCAGAACGGCATGCCGATCACTGTCGCCCGGTCCTTCGAAGGTGTGGTGCCGTCAGCCCTGCTTCGCTACTACGCGGGTCTGGCCGACAGCATGACGTCCGAGGAACTGCGCACCGGACTGCCCCGTGGCACCACCCTGGTCCGGCGGGAACCCGCAGGCGTCGTAGCCGCCATCATGACCTGGAACTTCCCTCAGACCATCGCCTTCTTCAAGGTGGCCCCGGCTCTCGCAGCCGGTTGCACGGTCGTCCTCAAGCCGGCTCCGGAGACGGTCCTCGACTCGGTACTGCTGGCGGAGGCGGTCGAGGAAGCGGGCATCCCCGACGGTGTGATCAACATCGTTCCGGGCGGCCGCGACACCGGCGCGTATCTGGTCTCCCATCCTGGCGTCGACAAGGTGTCGTTCACCGGATCCACCAGAGCCGGGCGCCAAGTGGCTGCCGTGTGCGCCGAGTTGCTGCGGCCGGTGACCCTGGAACTGGGAGGCAAGTCCGCCGCCGTCGTTCTTGACGACGCCGACCTCGCCGCGAACGCAGAGCAGTTCTTCATGGCCAGTCTGCTGAACAACGGTCAGACCTGTTACGCGAGTACCAGGATCCTGGCCCCCCGCAGCAGGTATCGGGAAGTGGTCGAGTTCTGTACGGCGATGGCCCATGACGCCGTTGTCGGTGATGCGCTCGCCCCCGACACCCAGATCGGCCCGCTCGTCAGCCAGCGCCAGCGCGAACGGGTCCTGGGTTACATCAAGACCGGCCTCAACGAAGGGGCTCGGCTCACCACCGGAGGAGGTCGGCCACCCGGCCTCGATCGAGGCTGGTTCGTCGAACCCACCGTTTTCGCCGACGTCGGGAACACATCGACCATCGCGCAGGAAGAAATCTTCGGCCCGGTCCTCACGATCACGCCCTACGACGGCGAGGACGAGGCCGTGCGCCTGGCGAATGAGTCGGCCTACGGCCTCGCCGGGACCGTATGGGCCACGGACTTGGACCATGGCGCCCGGGTCGCCCGCCGTTTGCGGACCGGCACCGTCGGGCTCAACGGCTATCTTCCCGACATCACCTCCCCCTACGGGGGCAGGAAGGCCAGCGGACTCGGCAGCGAACTGGGGCCCGAGGGGCTTCACGCATACCAGCAACTCCAGTCGATCTACCACCCCTGACACGACAGCCGGCATCCGTCGCCCGGCTCGGGCGAGTCCGGTCGACGGATGCCCGCCGGGAGCGGGAACCAGCATGAATTCCACCGGAACCGAAGGATTCGACTACGTCATCGTGGGCGCGGGCAGCGCCGGTTGCGTACTCGCGGACCGTCTGAGCCGCGACGAACGTGTCCGCGTGCTGCTCCTCGAAGCGGGGGGCCCCGACACCGACGAACTCATCCACATCCCGGCCGCGCTCGGAATGCTCTTCGGATCGCCTACCGACTGGAGCTACCGGACGGTCGAGCAACCCCAGCCAGGGCGCACCTTCTCATGGCCCCGGGGCAGGACACTCGGCGGCTCATCATCCACCAATGTCATGATCTACGTCCGGGGCAACCGGCACGACTACGACAACTGGCGCGACGAGCACGGAGCGAAAGGCTGGGGCTACGACGACGTCCTGCCCTATTTCAAGAAGTCCGAGTCGAACGGCCGCCTAGGCGACCCCTATCACGGTTCGGACGGACCCCTGCACGTCGAGGACCGCGTCTACACCCACGAACTCTCACAATCCTGGCTGGACGCCGCCGTGGACTGGGGACTGGAGCGCAACGACGACTTCGCGGGTGCGTCTCCGGCCGGCGCCGGCCTGTACCAGGTGACATGCCATCAAGGGCGCCGGTGGTCCACGGCCGACGCCTATCTGCGCCCCGCCCTCGGCCGACCCAATCTCACAGTACGCACCAGCGCCCTGGCAACAATGATCACACTCGACGGATCACGCGCAACCGGCGTCACGTACGTCCGGGACGGACAGGAGCGGACGGCCCACGCCGACAGGGAGATCCTGCTCTGCGGCGGATCCATCAACTCGCCGCAGCTGCTGCTCCTGTCGGGCATGGGCGATCCCGAAGTGCTGCGCGATGTGGGGATAGACGTCCGAGTGCCCCTGCCCGGGGTCGGGCGTAACCTGCAGGACCATTTGATGACTCCCGTGGTGTGGGAGACCCGGAACTCCACTGACATCGTCCGGGATCTGCTCACCGAGGACAACCTGGAACGGTGGCGCGCCCACGGCGACGGGCCCTTCGCCTCCAACTACGGCGAGGTCGGCGCGTTCCTCAACGTCACGGACGGCCAAGGCGGTCCTGACGTCCAGCTGGTGGGCGGGGCCACGGCACTGATTCTCAGCGGTGAGGAAGCACCTGACCGGCCGGTGTTCACGATGAACTGCGTCCCGCTGCACCCGCAGACGCGCGGCACCGTCCGTCTCGCGTCGGCTGATCCTCAGACGCCACCGCTGATCGATCCCCGGTACTTCGACGTGCCCGCGGATGCGTCGGCCATGGTCGCCGGACTCAGAGCGGTCATGGCCATCGCCCACTGCGCACCGTTCGCCGAATACCTGGCGCGGTCCTACCTGCCGGCCGGTGACGACCTGGACTGTCCGGACGGCCTGGGCGACGCGGCTCTCGAAGAGCACGTCCGCAGATGGAGTGCCACGGCGTACCACCCAGTGGGCACCTGTGCCATGGGAACCGGCCACGACTCCGTCGTCAATTCGGATCTGGAGGTCTACGGAGTCGAGCGTCTCCGTGTCGTCGACGCCTCGGTCATGCCGACTGTCACCGGCGGAAACACCAACGCGCCCACGATCATGATCGCCGAAAAGGCTGCCGACATGATGGGGGAGCGGCCTTGCTGAACTCGACGTTACTGGAGCCTTGTCTCGCGGACTGAACGGGGACGCAGTCGGCCCGCTGATCCGGACTCCGGACAAAGCTCAGGTGGCCTGGTCTGAATCGTCGGTCAGAGCGGTTGCGGTCAGGGCGAGGTGCTGCGTCAGGAGCGCGGCTGCGGTGTCGGCGTCGCGGGCCAGCGCCGCCTCTTCCAGTTGGCGGTGTTCCTTTGCGTCGTCCCGGCCGGGGTTGCGGCGGGACGACCAGCGGCGGGCCAGCTCGCTCGCGGTCCACAACCGGTCGAAGGTCTCCAGCAGGGTGGGGTTGCCGCACCCCTCCAGCAGCGTGCGGTGGAAGTCCCTGTGGGCCTCGGACCAAGCGCCGCTGTAGTGCTCGCCCTCCTCCGGTACGTACGCCGGGGTGCGCATCAGGCGATGGTGGGCCGCCCGCACGCGGGCCTCCCAGTCGACGTTGCCGCGCTCGATTGACATGCGCAGTACGACCGGTTCGATGGTCCGGCGGGCCTCCGCGATCTCCTGCCAACGGCGGTCGGAGAAGGACGGGACCGCGAATCCGCGGTTGGGCAGCCGGTCGGCGAGCCCTTCGCCGACCAGCCGCACGAGTGCCTCACGCATGACGGCCAGGCTCACGCCCTGTTCCCTGGCGAGGTCCTGCGGTTTGAGGGCGTCGCCAGGGGCGTGGTCCCCGCGCATGATCGCGTCCCACAGGTGTGCGTAGACCTGCTCGGAAAGCATCTGCTTCCCGGAGGAGGCCGGGTTGTGAGGCGTGCCAGTCATGGTCCAAGCATAGACGATCTCTCAGGATAATCGATTATCTGTGTTACTGTCGATTAAGTGGTGGGTGAGAGTCGTGGACGCCGCTGTTCCGTCGACTCCGCGGCCCGATCACCGGCCGCACCACCGCCCCCGCCCCCTTGCGTGCAGCCCTGAGAGGAACATCGCCGTGAACGCGAACGACCCCTTCGCCCGCCTCCCCGAGGCGGCGTCCTTCACCGTCGTCAGCACCACCGTCACCGACGGAGCCGCCTGGCCGCCCGAGCAGCACGCCTCCGGCCTGCCCGGCGGGAAGGACATGTCCCCGCAGCTGTCCTGGAGCGGAGCCCCGGACGGCACCGAGAGCTACGCCGTCACCGTCTATGACGCCGACGCTCCCACCGGGTCCGGGTTCTGGCACTGGGCGGTCGCCGACATCCCGGCCACGGTCACCGAGCTGCCCGAGGGCGCCGGCGACGACACCGGCTCGGGACTGCCCGAGGGCGCCTATCAGTTGCCCAACGACGCCCGCGTAGCCCGCTACATCGGCGCCGCCCCGCCGTCCGGGCACGGACCGCACCGCTACTTCATCGTGGTGCACGCCCTCGACGTCGCCTCGGTCGGCGTCCCCGCCGACGCCACCCCGGCCGTCCTCGGCTTCGCCATGGCCGGTCACACCCTCGGCCGCGCGGTACTGATCGCCACCGCCGAAACCCCCGCCTGACAGCACTGCACAACTCCCGGGAGAAACCACCTCGATGCACCTCGACGAACTTCCCGACTCGGTCCGTCCCGGCGACGGCCCGATGGACCTGAATGCCGTCCGTGACATCAGTCGCGCCGTCAGCGCGGCCCACGTGTTCATCTACCTCGCCCCCGAGAGCGCCCAGGAGGCGGCCAAGCTCGGCGTGACCGACCGCGGACCGGCGTACCTCGCCTTCCGGTCGGCCGCGATGGGCGCGGTTCCGTGGCAGGTCACGCTCGCGGCCTTCTACAACTTCAGCCCGCGGGCGGTGCGGGCCATGGCGGGCGTGTGGGACGCCGCGCCGCCCGAGCAGTGGCAGGCCGCCCGCTTCCTGGCCGCCGGGCGCGCGATGCGGCGCGTCGGCCTGCACCTCACGGACGACCAACTGTCCGAGGCGCGATCGCTGCTCGACCCGGTCGTCGCCGGTGCCGACTACGCCGGCAAGGTGCTGGCCGCCGCGAACGCGTCGGTCGCGCTTCCGGCCGATCCACTCCTCGCGTTGTGGCAGCAGATCACGGTGGCGCGCGAGTGGCGCGGCGACGCGCATCTCGTCGTACTCGCCGACAACGGTCTCGGGCCGTGCGACTGCCTCGTTCTGCACACCGCGACGGGCCGCCTCCCGACGGCTCTCGCGCGGGCCACCCGCCAGTGGGACGACGAGGAGTGGACCGCGGCGACGGCGCGTCTCGCCGCGCGCGGCTGGCTCGACACCAACGCCACGGTCACCGACGCCGGCAGCGCGGCGCGCGAGCGGATCGAGGTGGAGACGGACGAGCACTGCGCTGCGCTCTGGGCGCCGATCGGCGCCGCGGGTGCCCGCCGTCTCGCCTCGCTCATCGCGCCGATCACTGACGCGTTCACCGCGGCGGGGACGTTCCAGGCCGTGCTTTCGGCCTAGAAATCCTCACGAGATGAGCTATACCCTGTGGTCACAACGGACCGAACGCTCAACTCCCTGCCCCGGACATGGCAACCATGTGTTGGACGAAATCGAGTGCCCCGCTGCGCAGTTGACAGCTCGAACACGGCACGTCAGAGTCCCGGCGTGAGCGAGATCAACGAGCTGTCGCCGGCGGAGCTGCGTGTGTGGCAGGCCTTTCCGCGAGGCGAGTCCGTGGACTTCCGCGCCGAGAACGAGGATCCGGCACCGGGCGACACCTGGGGCGCCGAGCGGACCGTACGGGCGAGTGTGCTGCGGGCGTTGCTGCTCAAGTCTCCGCACGAGGAGGGCGAGATAGCCGCGCTCAAGATCACCGGGGCGCGGATCACCGGTGTGCTGGACCTGAAGTACGCCACGATCGACGCCGCCGTCCGACTGAGTCACTGCCAGTTCGACAGCGTTCCCGACCTCTACGGTGCCGAGATGCGTCAGCTCAACCTGAGCAACTCCGAGTTGCCGGGCCTGGATTCGGCGACCCTGCGGGTCGAGCGGGTGCTGCGCATGACGGACTGCCGAATCCGGGGGCCGGTACGGCTCGGCGGGGCACAGATCTCCGGGGCGCTGTTCATGGAGCGCGCGGAGTTCACGGCGCCGGACGACTCCGAGCCGGTGCTGCAGCTCAACCAGGCGTCAATTGGAGACGACCTGTGGGCGCCGGAGATACGTGCGCACGGACAGGTACGCCTCACCGGCGCATCGGTCACCGGGCGCATCAACGTTCAGGACGCCGAGTTCGACAATCCGGGCGGCACCGCGCTGGATGCTCAGAACCTCAATGTGGGAGGCCACATACGGGCGAGGTGCATACGTGCGCAGGGGCGGGTCGAGTTCCGAGGCTCGCGCATATCGGGCCGTCTCGACCTGCTCCACGCTCACCTGTCGCACCGGGGCGACACGGCGCTGCGGGCGAGCAGTTGTGTCATCGGTGAACTCTGGCTGCGCGGCGGAGATCGGATCGAGGGCGCCCTGAATCTGCGGCGTTCTCAGATGGAAATCCTGACCCTCGAACCCGAGATGCTCCCGGAGCAGGTGCATCTCAGTAATCTCCGGTACACCGTACTCACCCCGCACGAGCCCGCCGAGCGCCGCCTTCCGATGCTGGAGCGAGACGGCGGCCGTTACGAACCCGATTCCTATGAGCAGTTGATGGCGGCGTATCGCCATGTCGGCGACGACGACGCGGCCCGGCTCGTTCAGCTCGCCAAACAACGTCGCCGACGCACCACGCTCGCCTGGTACGGACGGCTGTGGGGGTACGTTCAGGACGGCACCGTCGGATACGGCTTCCGCCCGGTGCGCGCGGCCGTTTGGCTGTTGTCCCTCATGGCCATCGGATCGATCGCGTACGGCCTGCACCACCCTCGCCCCGTCAAGGTGGGCGAGGCCCCGGACTTCAACCCCGTCTTCTACACCCTCGACCTGCTCCTGCCGATCATCGACTTCGGCCAGGAGTCGGCCTTCGCCCCTGCGGGCTGGTACCAGTGGTTGTCCTACGCCCTGATCATCACCGGCTGGATTCTGGCGACGACGATCGTCACGGGTGTGACCCGTACGGTCAGCCGCCAATGACTCAGGCCGCGCCGAAGTGCCGCTTCGTGCTGTTGACCAGCTGCTTCATGAAGGCCCTGCCCGGGAGGTCGGTCAGTGCCGCGGGGTGCGCGAACAATGGGCTCGGCTCGAAGGCGAAGGTCCAGGTGAAGCGGGTGCCGTTCGCGATGGGCTCGACGACGTAGTCCTCGCCGAAGCGCCGGAACAGGGGCAGGCTGGCCTGGGTGACGCAGAACGAGTGTCGCGTCCCCTCCTCCCACCGCACGAACTCCTCGCGCAGGTGCAGGAGACGGAGTGCGGTGATCTCACGTGTCGTTCCGACGCCGTGGGGCGAGGGTGAGGTGTAGCGGCCGGCGTTCAGTCCACGACACCAGGACAGCGGCGCATCGCCGGCGAGGCCCTCCCAGACGGCTTCCGGTGCCACGGGCAGGTCCATGGGGAACGAGTACCGGTGCGGAGCGGTGTCGAAGAAGGACACGTCGAACGGTTCGAGCGTGGACCAGGCCATCGGATTTCCTCCTGTGTCGGGCTCCGCGACCGTCCGGCCGCGCTGTGGTCGTTCGGGACTGCTGCGGGAGCCTGGTGAACGTATGCGGACGGATCTCGTTCAGGCGGGCTGCCAGGGGCTGTCGCCAAATTCCCGCCTGCCCCGCGACGCCTGGCACGCTCCCCCAAGCTCTTCGAGCAGGGGGACCCCCACTCGCCGCGCCGGGCGAAAGCCCAAGTACGTCCAGTACGAGGACTTCCGCCCGGCACACCGAGAGCACGCTCCCCCGAGTTCTCGGCTGCGCTCCAGCAGGGGGGACCCCCATGACGCCGCAGGGCCGCCCTTCGGGCGACGACGGGAATGTGACGACAGGCCCTAGCCACCGCCGCCCACGGCGCGCAGGGCGAAGGGCAGGAACCGGTCCGCCGCCTCCCGCGCGGCGGTCGCGTCGACCTGCTCCGGCAGTCGGGGGGTGAGGAAGAACCTGCTCATCACGGGGGGATGGCGCTTCAGGTTCGTTGCCGAGGCGGGTCATGGGGGAGCCGGGGCAGGCGGCGAGGCCTTGTCCGGTACGGGCTCAGGGCCGCAGGCCGGCCCGCTTGAGTGCGACGCTGGACAAGTCGGAGATGACCTGCTGGTCCCCGCGGCGCCAGGCGTCGGCGAGGCCGCCCACCGGGACGGGGACCGTGACGAGGTCGCGTTGCGGTCCGGTGAGGGTGCGCAGGGCGAGCAGGTCGGCGCCGCCGATGTCGTCGAAGAGGTGTCGGGTGGTGGCGCTGCGCCTGATCCAACGCAGGCGTGCGGGCAGCCACAACACCAGTACGAAGGCCACGGGCAGGACGATCAGGGCGAGTGCGGTCAGGGCGGCCACCTGTCCCACGACGTGCTGCAGCGACCGGCCGGCATCGGAGAGACCGGTGCCGGCGCCGGCGGCGGACTGGAGCGGCTTCTTGAGTGTGCCCCCGATGAACGGCACTTTCGAAGCGGCTTGGGCGGCGTCATCGAGCCCGGAGGCGAGGTCGTCACCCGCGCTCTGCGCCTGCCGTCCCGGCTCGGCCAGCCGCATGATCGCGTCGTGGACGGCCAGGGCGAACTTCACCGCGGCCGCGATCAGGGCCACGGCGATCAGATCCGCGCACACCTGACGGCTCCGACGTGCCGGTGTCTGGGCGTAAAGTCGCATGGGCGTGCTCCTGCTCCGGTGATGGCATCGGAGGTGGCCGGCTCCGGCCGGGTGAGGTGTGTCGGTCGTGGTGCGGGGCTTGGCCGGTCGTTCGACGGTATGTGGGACTCGACTCTTTCACCGGACTCCACCGGTGGATGTCCTCGACACGGTGCCGGGTCGGCGCAGTGGTGCGGTGTGTACGCGGAGATGCCGTCATGTGGGCCGCCGGGCGTCGGCCCGCTGTGCCGCGGTGCCAACTTTCCGACGGCGGCTCGCCGCGACCGCATTGTTGGTTAGGGTGGCCTTGTTTGATTCATGGCTGCCCACCGGTCGCATGAAGGGCCACACCCTCACCGTGCCTCAAGAAGTCAAGATCCGGAACGCCAGCCACCGATCACGGCACAGCACGGCACGCCGACCGGACGCGGTGGGCGTGTGACCGGCCGGTCGGAGCCCGCGGTGCTGCCCCCATCGCTGCGCATGCGGTTCGGGCTGATGGCGGCCCTCGCCGCGCTGGTGGTCGTCGTGCTCGGGGTCCTGTACGCCGACGACAGCAAGCCCGGCACGGTGGACGCGCGGATCGGGGCGGCGGTGGACGGTCCGGGGCCGCCGTGGCGGCACGTCGCTCTGGCCCTGGACTTCCTGGGGGAGCCCGTGGGATCGGCGGCACTGGTCGTGGCCATCGTGACGGGCTGCCTGCTGCTCGGGCGTCCTCGCGCGGCGGTACTCGTCGTTGCCGGCGCCGCTGTGACCGTGGGGACGGCGACACTGCTCAAGTCCCTGGTGGGACGCACCATCCACGGCGAGAACCTGTCCTACCCGAGCGGGCACACCGCCTTCGCCACCGCGCTCGCCCTCGTGGTGGCGCTGGCCGCGACCGGCCGGCTCGGCCTCGGCAGGACGGCCGGCATGTCACTCGTACTTGCCGCGGCACTGGTCGCCGGTGCCGCCATGGGCTGGGCGCAGGTCGCCCTCGGTGCGCACTACCCGACCGACGTCCTCGGCGGCTGGTGCACCGCGCTGGCGGTGATACCGGCGACCGCTTGGCTGGTCGACCGGATCGCCGACAGGACAGCCGACCGGTCGGCCGATCGGGCGGCCGACGCCGGTCGCCGACAGCGTCGCTGACGTCACCTCACGCCAAGCGGCGGAACACGGGTTTCACCGGCCGTCCGCCCAGCCAGGGGGTGGGGTCGCCGGCATCCAGTGCCTTCCGGTACACCGCACATGCCTGGGCCACCACGTCGACGGTGTGATCGATGTCCGCGTCGTCGAGCGCGCTGCTCACCACGAACGACGGGGCCAGCACCCCGCCCGCGAGGAGCCGGCGCAGGAACAGGGTGCGGTACTCCTGCGACGGCTGCCCGTTCTCGTCGAGGGTGGCGAAGACCAGGTTGCTGGCCCGGCCCCGGACGACGATGTGGTCGCCGACGCCCATGCCGGCCGCGGCGTCGCGGACACCGGCGGCCAACCGCTCGCCGAGGGCGTGCAGCCGCGCTGTGATGCCCTCTTCGACGTAGGTGGTCAGCACGGCCATCGCGGCTGCCAGGGAGTGCGTTTCCGCACCGTGCGTGGTGGACAGCAGGAACACCCGGTCGCCGGAGTGACGCAGCCCGCCCAGCTCCATCAGATCGCGGCGCCCGGCCAGCGCGGAGACGGCGAATCCGTTGCCCAGCGCCTTGCCGAACGTGGACAGGTCGGGGACGACGCCGTACAGGCCCTGGGCGCCCGCCTCGGACCAGCGGAAGCAGGTGATCATCTCGTCGAAGACCAGTACGCAGCCGTGCCGGTCGGCCAGCTCGCGCAGGCCGGCGAGGTACCCGGGCGGCGGCTCGGTGTGGGTGGCGGGTTCGAGGATCAGGCAGGCGACCTCGTCCTGGTACCGGGTGAGCAACTCCTCCGTGGCGGCCAGGTCCCCGTACGGGAACGTCACGGTGAGGTCGTTGGTCTCAGCCGGAATGCCGGCGGACATCGGCGTGGTACCGATGAACCAGTCGTCGACGGAGAAGAACGGATGGTCGGCGCAGATGGCGACCCGAGGGCGCCCGGTGGCGGCGCGGGCGAGGCGTACCGCGGCGGTGGTGGCGTCGGAGCCGTTCTTCGCGAACTTCACCATCTCGGCGGTCGGCACCGTGGCCAGGAAGCGCTCCGCGGCTTCGACCTCCAGGATGGACGGCCGGACGAAGTTGCTGCCGCGGTCGAGTTCCTGCCGCACCGCCTCGATCACGCGGGGGTGGGCGTGGCCGAGGCTGACCGACCGCAGGCCGGAGCCGTACTCGATGTAGCGGTTGCCGTCGATGTCCCACACGTGGGCACCACGGCCGTGGCTGATGACCGGGGCCAGGTTCTCGGGGTACTGGTCGTCGCCCTTGGCGTAGGTGTGCGCACCCCCCGGGATCATGGCGTGCAGCCGCTCGTTCGCCGTCCGCGACCGGGGCAGGAGGAGCTCTCGGGTGTGTTCGGTGTCCACGCCCACCTCAACTTTCTCTGTGCTTCAGGACCTCGGCGAGGCTCGGCGCCTCCCGGTCCCGCTGGGACATCGATGTGGCCGGCAGTGGCCAGGGAATGGCGAGCTCCGGGTCGTCGAAAGCGATCGTCACGTCCTCGGCCGGATCGTGCGGGCGGTCGATCCGGTACGAGGTGTCGGCGGTTTCGGTCAGCGCCTGGAAGCCGTGCGCGCACCCCGCCGGGATGTACAGGGTCACCTGCGTGTCGCCGGACAGCTCGAAGGAGGCCACGTTGCGGTAGGTCGGCGAGTCCGTCCGCAGGTCCACGACGACGTCGAAGATCCTGCCGTACGAGCACCGCACCAGCTTGGCCTCGCCGGCGCCGGAGCGCAGGTGCAGGCCGCGCAGCACCCCCTGGACCGAGCGGGACACGCTGTCCTGGACGAAGGCGTTCGGGTCGAGGCCCACCGAGCGGACCACGTCGGCGTCGAAGGTGCGGCAGAAGAAGCCGCGCTCGTCGGCGTACGGCGTCGGCTCGAAGAGGTACGCGCCGGTGATCTCAGGGACTTCGGTCGCCTTCATGGAGCCTTCCGCGAGGTGTGGGCTTGGTCGGTCGCCGGGAACAGGGCCGCGGTCAAGGAGTCGAACTGGTGCTTCAGTTGCCGGGCGGCGGCCAGGTTCCGCTCGGTGAGGGTCTGCCGCAGCTCGGCCGAACTCTTCTCCAACGCACGGAACTGCTGGAGCAGTCGGTCGGCGTCGACCTCGCGCGCCGGGTGGCAGTACGCGCCGAGGCCCATCTCCGTCATGAGCGCGTCGCTCTTCGCGGCGTAGCAGAGGGCGAGTACCGGCGTACCGGTCTTCAGCGCGCAGATCAGGTTGTGGTAGCGGATCGCCACCACGGTGTCGGCGGCCGCCATCTCCTTCATCAGGTCGGCCAGTGAGGACGGCTCGGCAGCGGTGACCAGCGGCGAGCCGACCGCGTCGAGGATCGCCGCGACCACCGACGCGTCGCACTCGTCACCGGTGAGCAGCCGGACGGCCCTGCCCTCCTCGACCAGCGCGCGGACGAACCGGATCGTCCCGTCGAGGTAGCGCCGGTGGATCTCCTCCGCCCGGGCACGATCGTCGTTGCCGCCGTGGAAGTCCATGACGCCGACGCAGACCGGGCCCGGCGGGGCCGACGGGTCCGAGGGCGCGCTCGCCGGCGGCGTCGGCAGGGCGAACGCGAGGTCCGGGTAGACCTCGTCGCGCGCGGTGTCCACGCCCATCGCCCGCATCGCGTCGCGGGACTGCGCGTCCCGGTACGACCGGTAGGCGGCCAGCCGCCCCGACCAGCGCACCAGGGCCCGGGTCGGCCGGTTGCCGATCGTCGCGGCGCCGACGCTGACCAGCGCCACCCGGGTGCGCAGCAGCCGGCCACTCGCGCAGAGCAGGAACAGCGCGTACGGGAAGCCCCACGGCCGCAGTGGCAGCGTGGCCTCCAGGACGCCCATGCCCGGGACGATCACCACGTCGTGCCGGCGCACCCAGGCGGCGGTGCGGAAGACGTCGACGAGTTTGCCCAGCCCCTTCCCCGCGATCGCGCCCGCACGCGACGCGGTCCGGTACTCCCCGCGGTACCAGTGCAGCCGCGTCGCGGGGATCCCGAACCGGGCCGTGACGGCCTCGGGTCCGCCGCACAGGGCGTCCACGTCCGCCTCCGGGTGCTCGGCGCGCAGGTACCCGAGCACCGCCTCCAGCGACCCGTCGTTGCCGAGGTTGCCGGAGCCGAGCAGGCCGAACACCCCGACACGCACCGGAGTCCCGTTCGCGGGCGTCATGCCTGCCTCCCCTCACGGCCGGCGACCAGGGCGTCGACGGAGACGCTGAGCCGGGCCGGGTCGACCGGCGCGCGGTCCTCGACCCGCTCGCCGGCACCCGGCCGGACCCGGCTGGTCATCCACGCGGCCAGGTGGCGGTAGCACGCGCGCCGGTCGGCCGGGGACAACGGCGCCCGCCGGATCGCCGCGACGAAGCCCCACATGTACTCGGCGAGCAGCCGGGGCGTCGGGTGCAGCGGGCCCGCCCGGCGCGGGTCCAGGTTGACGCACCGGGAGCGCTTGCTGGGGTTCGCCCGCTCGGCGCGGTTGGGGTGGTCGCGGCGGAAGTACAGGAGCTCCGGCACCTGGTGGAAGGGCCCGTGCAGGGTGATCTCGGCGACGAACGTGCGGTCCGCGTGGTGGTAGCTGTCGAGCGGCTTCACCCGGCGCAGCATGTCGGCCCGCATCACCCCGTAGAAGTCGTCGCCACCGGGCTCGAACAGCAGACTGCGGAAGCGCTCCGGCGCGTGCGGCGAGCCGGTGGCGAGCGTGTACTCGTACGGGACCTTCACCTGGCCGTCGCCGTCGATGACCGCCTGGTCGGTGTGCGCGAGGATCGCGTCCGGCCGCTCGTCCAGCGCCTCCACACAGCGCCGCAGCAGGTCCCGGCCGTACAGGTCGTCGTGCGAGGCCCACTTGAACAACTCCCCGTGGGACTCGGCGAACACATGGTTGTGGTTCGGTGTGGCGCCGATGTTCCGGGGCAGCCGGAGGTACCGGATCCGCGAGTCCCGCCCGACGTACTTGCGGCAGATGTCCTGGGTCCCGTCGGTCGAGGCGTTGTCGGAGATGACCAGCTCGAAGTCCTCGTAGGTCTGGCCGAGCAGGGCGTCGAGCGACTCGGCCAGGTACTCCTCGCCGTTGTACACGGGCAGGCCGATGCTCAGCCTGGGGTGGGCGGTCATGAGGTCCTCACTTCGGGAATGGGATCGCGGTGGCGCTCGCCCAGGGCGGAGCGCAGTTGCAGCCACCACACGGCCGAGCCGCTGACGGTCGCGGCGGCGACGCCCCAGGCCGAGCCGACCGTGCCGGCGGCGGCCGCCCCGCCGAGCCCGCCGCTGACGTAGCAGGCGGAGGCGAACAGCTGGCAGCGCAGGCTGCGCCGGGCCGCGCCGAGCGCGCGCAGCCCGGCCGCCGCGCCGGTGCCGAGGCCCGCGCCCGCGACGCCGAGGGTGATCGGCACGATGAGCACCGAGGCGGAGTGCCAGACGTCACCGAGCGCCAACTCGCCGAGCCGGTTCGGCACCAGCAGCAGCGCCGCGCCCCAGAACAACGCGCCGGCGGCCTGGCCCCCGCCCAGCATGAGGCAGAACCTGCCGAGCCGGTGCGGTGCCTGTCGCAGTACCCGCGCCGCCTCCGGGACGGTGACCAGGGACAGTCCCATGAGCACCGCCAGGAACGGGCCTTGCAGGAGCTCGGCGCCCCGCACCGCACCCACCGCGCCGACCCCGACGATCGCGCCGAGCCCGTACGCCCGCAGCTGGCTCGCGCCGCTGAGGCTGACGTTCTCGACCAGGTACCGGTAGCCGAGATCGCGCTGCTCGCGAAGCCACCCGCGTGCCTCGGTCGTCCGGGGCCGGATGCCGGACTGGATGTAGCCGTACCCCGCCGCCACCGTGGCGGACGCGCCCCAGGCGAGCACGAAAGCGGCGACGCTGCCCACACGGGCCGCCACCACCATGGCCGGGACGAGCGCGACACCCCACACGATGTCGTTCACGAACGCCTTGCGCCCGGCGCCGGCGGCGAAGAACGAGAACCGCCAGGCGTCCTGGAGCAGCAGCCCGGGCAACATGACACCGAGGGCCGCGAACGCGGGCCCAACGCGGCCGCCGAGGCCGAGCCCGGCCACCAGACACGCCACGCCGATGGCCGAACCGACGCCGAGTGCGGTACCCGTCGACCGGGCCACCGCCCCCCGCCAGGAGGCGTCCGGCACGCCGCTGAAGCGCACCACGAGCGGATCGGTGGCCAGCCCGCGGGAGACGTTGAGCACCACGCCGTACGTCACCCAGGCGAGGCTGAACACGCCGAACGCGGTCACCCCCAGTGAGCGGGCCACGTAGATGCCCACCACGAAGTTGCTCACGCTGGAGGCCGCCTGGTCGGCCAGTCCCCAGGACAGCCGACCGACGAGGGCCCGCCTGGCGGATCCGGCCGGTGGCGCCGTTGTCTGCGGATTCTCCTCCTCGGTGGTCATGGGCGTCACGCTTTGATCAGTTCGGCGCCGTGCAGGGCGTCGGCCGCGGCGGCGACGGTGTCGAACGGCAGCCCGGACCGCTCGGCGACGTCCAGCAGACCGTGCTCGCCGTCGGAGAGGCTGAGCACCCACAACATGGCCATCTGCGCCTGCTTCGCGTCGCTGCGGCCGCCGAGCGAGTCGTACAACCCACGCCGGCCCAGCTGGGGCTCGCCGTGGGGGCTGAGGTTGACGTACCGCCGGTTGCGGTCGAGCACGGCGAATGCCTCGCGGCAGACGGCGAGCGTGTCCGCCATCGCCTCCGGGGAGACGAAGTCCAGGTTGTCCGCCGAGGTGTGGTACTCGGGGTAGCCGGCGTACGGGGTCCGGCTGAGCGAGCCCACGCCGAGATCGAACCCGGGCGAGCAGTACTGCCGCTCGTCGTAGCCGTACGGAGTGAACTCGGCGACGTGGTGCGGGCGTTCGGAAGCGGCCAGCACATGCCGCAGCACCCGGTCGATCTCCGCGTCGCCGCGCCTGCTCTGTTTGTACGTCAGCCGGCCCGGATCGCCGGCGCAGGCCAGCACCAGTCCGTGCTTGACCTGTTCCACCCGCTCCGCGTTGCGGGCCAGCCAGGTGATGGCCCCGATGGTGCCGGGCGCGAAGATGAACCGGTAGGTGTAGTACGGCGTTTGTTCCGCCAACGCGCGCGCCAAGTACGTCGCCACCGCTATGCCGGCCAGGTTGTCGTTGGCCAGCGACGGGTGGCAGACGTGGCAGGAGACGATCACCTCGTCGGCGACCTGCCCGGGGACCACGTGCTCGGCGTAGGTGAGGTGGCCGTCGGCGAGTGTGGAGTCGATGCGCACCTCGTACTCGCCGTCCGGCAGCGCGTCCAAGGTCTCCTGGGCCAGGCAGAACCCCCATTCCGGCTTGTAGTAGCTGGTGCGGTACGGCACCCAGGACGGATGGTCCGGCAGGGTGTGCAGGTGTCCGCGCAGCTCGGCCAGCGGCATGGTCGCCGACACCGGCACGCTGTAGCCGAGCACATGCAGGCTGGACTCGGCGAAGTCGACGACCCGCTTGCCTGCGGAGTCGGCGATGTACGCCTCCCGGATGTTCCACTCCTGCGGCACCGTCCAGTCGAGGACCTGAGTCCCGGTCGGCACCTCGTGCACCTGCAATGGAACGTACTCGCCGACGATCTCCAGGGTGGCGCGCACACCGTCGCCGGTGATGCTCCGGCACAGCGGGTACAAGCGCTCCACCAGCGCGTACATCTCCTCGCCTGCCGTGGTCATGGGCGCCACCGCAGGGTGTCGTCGACGGTGCCGGCGTCGGACGCCGCGCGCAGCACGGCCAGCCGGGTGAAGCGCCGCTCGAAGTCCTCCCGGGTCAGCCCGTGTTTCCGGTAGGCGTCGGCGAGTTCGAGCGCGCCCTGCTTCACCGTCCACTCGCAGTCGAAGCCGGGTATCGCCGTGCGGAACCGGGAGAAGTCCACGCGGTACGACCGCGGATCGGCGCCGTTCTCCCCGGTGATCACCACGCGCGAGTCGCCCACAGCCTCGGCGACCTGCTCGGCGATCTCGGCGACCGTGACGTTGTTGATCTCGCTGCCGATGTTGAACGCCCGGTCGTGCACCGCTTCCCGCGGCGCGACCAGCGCGGCCGCGAAGGCCCGTGCGATGTCGGCGGCGTGCACCAGCGGGCGCCAGGGGGTGCCGTCGGAGAGCACCAGGACTTCGCCGGACAACAGGGCGTGCCCCACCAGGTTGTTCAGCACGATGTCGGCGCGCAGCCGGGGCGAGTAGCCGAAGGCCGTGGCGTTGCGCATGAACACCGGGCTGAAGTCGCCGTCGGCCAGCGCGTGCAGGTCGTCCTCCACCCGCACCTTGGACTCCGCGTACGGTGTCACCGGCCGCAGCGGGGCGTCCTCGGCCACCAAGTTCGACAAGTCGGGGTCGCCGGCGGCGCCGTAGACCGAGCAGGTCGACGCGTACAGGAAGCGCCGCACTCCGGCGTCGCGGCCCAGTTGGGCAAGGCGCACGGACGCGTGGTGGTTGATGTCGTAGGTGAGCTCCGGCGCGAGCGACCCCAGCGGGTCGTTGGACAGCGCGGCCAGGTGGATCACGGCGTCGACTCCGGCCACGTGTTCGGCCGTGACGTCGCGCAGGTCCACCCGGTGCCCCGACGGGTCCGCGGGCGTCGGGCCAAGGACGCAGTCGGCGAACAGTCCGGCGTCCAGGCCGACGACCTCGTGCCCGGCGGCCGCGAGGACGGGGGCCATCACGGTGCCCAGGTAGCCCTGGTGTCCGGTGAGCAGTACGCGCAAGGTTCATTCCCCCAGGTTGAGAGTGAGTTTGGTGACGGCGAACGCCTCGGCGTAGCGCGCGTTGCTTTCGATGCCGCGGATCCGGGCCAGCCCGAGGAAGGCCTCGCGGTCGTACCAGGGCCGGTGCCGCTGCGAGGGGTAGTGCTCCTGCAGCAGGCCCACCTTCCGTTCGGCGATCTCCTCCGACAGTGGCTGGTACACCGCCGGACGGCCGAGGTCGCCGTCCCACTTGACGATCTCGTAGCCGAGTACGAGGTGGTCGCGGAAGGCGGTGGTCATCAGCTTCGCCAGGCCGCGGTGGTCCTGGTGCGCGTCGTCGGTGCGCGGGGCCAGGACGAGGTCCGGCTCGGTCTGCGCGCGCAACTCCTCGACCGCGCCCTTGGCCTCGTCCCAGTGCGCGGGCAGCCGTCCGTCGGGCAGTTTGTGCACGGTGAGGCGCAGGTCGGCGCCCGGGCAGAAGGCGGCGAGCGCGGCCTGCTCCTCCTGCTCGCGCTCGCTGCCACCGCCGGAGAGCACCAGTGCGTCGACGCGCAGACCCGGCCGCGCGAGGCACATCGTCAGGAGTGTGCCGCCGGCGCCGATGGCGATGTCGTCGCAGTGCGCGCCCACCGCGACGATCCGGTCCAGGCGCTCGGCGCCGAGGCGTATCACGCCCTCGCTCCGAAGCCGCTGCCGGTCGCGCTCGCGCCGTCCCGTTCCCACACGGCCCACGGGCGGTCGCCCCGGGCGTACGCCTCGTCGAGCGCGGCGCGCTCCTTCACGGTGTCGGTCGGCTTCCAGAAGCCGCGGTGCTGGTGCGCCACCAGCCGTCCACGCTTGGCCAGTTGGGCGCATCCGTCGGCGACCAGGTCCCCGTTCTCCGGGATGTGGTCGAAGACCTCCTGGCGGAGCACGAAGTAGCCGCCGTTCTCCCACAGCGGCAGTTCGCTCACCGGGGTGATGCCTCCCACCAGGCCGTCCTCGCCCAGGTCCACGCAGTGGAACGAGGACTGCGGCGGCACCACCATCATCGAGGCACCGGCGTCGCGTTCGGTGAACCGGTCGATCATCTCCGGCAGCGGGGCGTCGGTCAGCACGTCGGCGTAGTTGGCGAGGAACATCTCGTCCCCGTCCAGGTGCTGCCGCACCCGGCGCAGCCGTTCCCCGATCGGTGACTCGATACCGGTCTGCGCGAACGTGATCGTCCAGTCCGAGATGTCGGTGGACAGCAGCTCGGTCCGACCGCCGCGCAGCACGAAGTCGTTGGACGTCGTCTCCTCGTAGCTGAGGAAGAAGTCCTTGATGTGGTGCGCGCCGTATCCGAGGCACAGGATGAACTCCGTGTGCCCGAAGTGCGCGTAGTAGCGCATGACATGCCAGATCAGCGGTCGCGGTCCGACCATCGCCATGGGCTTGGGGACGTCGTCGGAGGCACCGTTGCGCATCCGCATCCCGTAACCGCCGCAGAACAGAACGACCTTCATGACCCCACCTCGACGATGCTCAGTTCCGGGATGGGAAAGACCAGTCGGCCGCCCCAGTCGTGCACGAAGGACAACTGCTCGACCAGCTCGGCCCGGAGGTTCCACGGGAGGACGAGGACGTAGTCCGGCCGGTCGGCGGCTATCTGATCGGGCGGCAGGATCGGGATACGGGTGCCCGGGGTGAACCTGCCGTGCTTGTAGGGGTTGCGGTCGACCGTGTACGGGAGCAGGTCGGGCCGGATGCCGCAGTGGTTGAGCAGGGTGTTGCCCTTGCCCGGGGCGCCGTAGCCGACCACCGTCTCGCCGCGCTCGGCCGCCTCGATGAGGAACCGCAGAAGGTCCCGGCGCACCTTGGCCACCCGAGCGGAGAACTCGGTGTACCCGGACAGCTCCTGCAGCCCGGCCGCCTTCTCCCGGGCCAGCACGTCGGCCACGTGCTGCGTCGGCTCGCCGGCCACCTCGGCCGGCCGGGCCCACAGTCGGATCGAGCCGCCGTGCGTGGGCAGCAACTCGACGTCCACGAGCGCGAGTCCGCCGCTCGCCAGCGCCCGGATCGCGGACGCGACCGTGTAGTACTGGAAGTGCTCGTGGTAGATCGTGTCGTACTGGTTCTCCTCGATCAACGTCAGCAGGTGCTGCACCTCGATGGAGACCCAGCCGTCGTCGGCGACCAGGGCGCGCAGCCCCTGCGTGAACCCGACCACGTCGGGGATGTGCGCGTACACGTTGTTGGCCGCGACCAGGTCCGCCGGGCCGTGCTCGGCGCGGACGTCGGCGCCGGTGGCCGGGTCCAGGAACTTGGTGAGCGTGGGCACACCGGCGTCCCGCGCCGCGGCCCCCACGTTCACCGACGGCTCGATGCCGAGGCAGCGGATCCCCCGGTCCACCACGTGCCGCAGCAGGTACCCGTCGTTGCTCGCGACCTCGACCACGAAGGCCTCGGGGCCGAGACCCACCCGCTCCACGGCGTCGGCGACGAACGTGCGCGCGTGCTCCACCCAGGAGGTCGAGTAGGAGGAGAAGTACGCGTACTGCGTGAACGTCTCCTCCGGCGTGATCAGCGGAGGAATCTGCGCGAGCCAGCAGTCGGTGCAGACCCGCAGGTGCAGCGGGTACGCCGGCTCCGGCTGGTCCAGTTGGTCCGCGGCGAGAAAGCTCTCACACGGTGGCGTCGCCCCAAGGTCGACGACGCTCGCCATCGCTTCCGAGCCGCACAGTCGGCATCGTGTCATCTACTGTCCCCATCCCCCCTGCTCGCGCGGGTGTCCCCGCCACGAGCCAGTGCTGACCGACCCGCGATCGCGGTTCGGTACTCATCCACCAGGCGCTCAAGGCCGACGGCCGGGCTGAAACCCTGCTCGTACCGGCGCCGGGCCGCCTGGCCCATCTCCCGGTTGCGGACCGGCTCGCCCGCGATCCGGCGTATGCGGGACGCGAGCGAGGCGGGCTCGCCCGGCCGGTGCAGCAGTCCGGTCACCCCGTCCTCGACGAGTTCGACGAAGGCGCCGTGACCGGCGGCGACGACCGGGACCCCCGCCGCCATCGCCTCCACGACCACCAGACCGAACGCCTCCAGCCACGTCGAGGGAGCCACCACGGCGACCGACCGCGCGATGGCCTGCCGGCACTGAGCCGTGTCGCACAGGCCGACGTACCGCACGTCGTCCCGGCCCGCCGCCCAGGCGGTCACCTCTGGCTCCAGCGGTCCCGTGCCGGCGATCACCAGCGGCACACCCACACCGCCGCTCGCGGCGATCTCGTCCCACGCGGCCATGAGCAGCCGCACGCCCTTGGCCTCCGCGAGCCGGCCGAGATAGAGCAGATGCTCGCCGGCGCCCGACCGGCGGGCGTCCGGGTCGGGCACGAAGTTGTGCTTCACCGCCAGCCGTTCGGCCGGCATGCCGGCCCGCACGAGGACGTCGCGCTGCGCCGCGGAGATGCAGAAGAACCGCTCCACACCGGACCACCACCGCCGCCGGTTGACCGACATGCTGACCGCGAGCGGCACCGTCGCAAGCCGGGAGCTCCGGTAGCAGCCGTGCCGGACGGCGGGCAGCGGCGTGGACCCGACGCACTCGGTGCACGGCCGGCCGTCCCGTTGCAGCGTGCCGGGAGGGCAGATCTGGGTGTAGTTGTGCAGCGTGGCGACGGCGGGCACACCGGCGTCGGCGCAGGCGGCCAGCACCGCCGGCGACAGGAGCGGGAAGACGTTGTGGACATGCACCACGTCCGGCCGCTCGGCGCGCAGCCGGGCGGCGAGCTCCTTGCGGACCGCCGGGTTCCACGGCACCAGCAGCGGTAGCGCGACCTTGCCCGGCAGGGACCGGGCGGCGATGTCGTCGCTGCGCCGCTCGAACACCTCGACCCGGTGGCCGGCCCCGCGCAGCAGCGCCACCTCCTGGTCGACGACCTTGTTCTCCCCGCTCGGCTGCGCCGAGGCATAGCGGTTGTGCACCACGAGAACGTGCATGCTCAGCTCACCTCCGATCTCTGGGCCCATCGCGGTCTGCGTTGTCGAGGGACGTGGGGCGTCGGGAGGGGAGTGGCCGGGGCTGGTGTCGCCAGCAGCGAGGCGGCCACGGCCAGGTGCAGCAGATACGGCGAGGCGTCGCCCAGCCCGGCCTCGGTGTACGACGCGATCGCGCAGTAGCTGATCAGGAAGATCGCGCAGGCCCTCGACAGCGACGGTGGCCGCAGCAACGCGACACCGCCCAGCACGATGATGATCGCCGCCACCAGGCCGATGCCGATCATGCCCTGCTCGTTGTAGACGGCCAGCCAGCTGTTGTCGATCGGCAGCCCGCCGAACGACTTGTCGCCCAGGCCCACGCCGAACAGGTACTCCGAGGTCGTCCGAGGTGCTGTCAGCAGGGCGTGCCACACCTTGGCCCGACCGGTGAGGCTGGTGAAGTTCTCCTGGCTCTGTCCGCGCAGGAACCACGCCTGCAGCGCGGAGGCGAACCCCACCGCTGCCACCGTGGCGCACAGCACCGCCCAGACGAAGAACCGGCGGGCGGCGGCGCTGGTCAGGATGAGCGAGCCGATCGCCAGCGCCAGCCCGATGAGCAGGCCGAGCGTGGCCGTGCGGGTATGGGTCAACGCGAGCAGGACGAGTGACGGCACGATGACCACCACCGCGCTGGTCCTGTCGGTCCGGTGGTCCAGTACGAGCAGCGCGGTGAGCCCGATGATCACCGCGGCGTATTGTCCGATCTGCGGCGGGGTGAGCGGCCACAACGCGCCGACCAGCCGCCCGCCGTAGAGGTCGGGCATGGCCGCGCCCGGTGAGGCGACCGCGCCGGCGGCCACCGACCCGAGCACCAGGAAGTACATCCGGATGTGGTGCCGGACGAACGTCAGGCTGCCGTCCCACCAGCGGCTGAGCAGCCACAGCGTGCCGACGAAGAGAGCCAGTCGGAAGCAGCGGAACAACGCGCCGAACCCGGACTCCAGGTTCGCGCTGGAGATCACGCTCTCCACCAGCAGCATGGTGAGCAGGAAGACGTAGGCGCTGGCCCGGATGCGCAGCCGGAGGTTGACCATGAGCGCCAGCGCGAACGCGGCGACCAGCGCGCCCATGGTGACCATCTGGATGAGGGAGCGGGGCAGCGGGACGATGGTCTTCGCCCCGGCGGAGCCGAGCGTGTTGAGGACCAGCAGCCCCCAGACCGTCCCGACGATCTTCGGCGTGTGGGACGTGTGGGCCGTGTGGTCGGTGTTCATCTCAACCACCGTCCTGCGCGCGGAAGGTGCTGCCCGCGTCCTGCTGGTACGGCGTGCCCTGCCACTGCCCGGCGTCGACCATCCGGCTCGGGTCGTGGGCGACGAACACCCACGGTCCGACGTAGACGTTGTCGTGCCAGCGGTTGTGCTGCTTGAGGGTGATCGCCTCGGCCACCCGATCGCCCTGGTAGGGCGACCAGTCCGGATAGGTGCCGTAGTTGGCCAGCACCGCCATGCGGTCGCACTTCACCGTGCAGTCGACGACGGACTTGTCCAGCACGAAGCGGTTGTTGTGGATGTCCACCCGCTGGGTCTTCCACCGGCAGTCGCCGTAGAGCGGTGCGGTGGCGATCGCCGGCTGTGCGCAGCGCTTGGTGTTCTTCACCAGCAACGTGCAGTCACCGGACGAGGTGTTGGCCGGGCTGTTGCAGAACCGGTCGGCGTTCTCCCACAGGGTGATCCCGGACCAGTTGTCCTCCAGCACGTTCCGGTAGATCTCGATCTTGTTCGTGCGGGCGTGGATCCTCGGTTCGCCGCCGGACTCGGAAAGGTAGATGGTCGCGAACGGGAAGTTGTCGCCGCGGTCGGCGTACTTGCGGCCCTCGACCCAGTTGTTCCGCCGGATCGTGTTCTTCCGGATGACCGCGTTGTAGCTGGTCTCGTAGATCAGCGCGGCACCGTCGTTGGCCTCCAGTAGGTTGTCCTCGATGCGGAAGTCGTTGTTGTTGGTGTCCGCCCACAACCCGGTTCCGCGGTTGTCGTGCACCCAGTTGCCGCGTACGTCGGCGCCGTTGACGGCCCAGAACTTGACGCCTCCGGTGCAGCCGCAGCCCGGCCGCCGCCGCTCCCAGTCGTCCGTGTTGTTGCCCACGATCTCGTTGCCCTCGACCACCAGACCGCTGAGACGGCCGGAGGCCTTGTACGCGTTCATGCCGTACTGACCGTTGTCGCGCAGGCAACTGGCGCGGACCCGCTGGTGGGCGCCCGCCATCAGCCCGGCGCCGGAGTTGTGCTGGATCGTCGTGTGCTCGATCACCCACCCGTCGGCCGAGTCATGGTTGACCACGCCCTCGTTCTGCGGGGCGACGAAACGCTGCACGGTCAGGTAGCGGATGGTGACGTTGCGGGCCGTGCCGCCGAACGCGTACTGGTTGGTCTTCCGGCCGTCGAGCACCGCACCCGGCGCGCCGACGTAGCTGTCCCCCTCCTTGGGGATGACCTGGGCGTAGCGGTCCGCCTCAAGCCTGTGCTTGCCCGGTCGAAGCCAGAACGTGGTGTGCGGGGGACTGCTCTTGGTCTTCGCGGCCAGGTCACCGACGACCGCAGGGTCGACCGTCACCGCGCCCGCCGGCGCCTTCGCCGGCCCGGCCGCGTGCTCGGCGCACACCCGGGCCACGGACGTGGCCGGCGCGGCGGTCGGCTTCGGCCGCGCGCCCGCCGTGCCCTCACAGCCGGTCGCCGCCAGCAGGGCCAGCGCCAGCGGTGCCGCCGGCCACGCCCAGTGCCGCCACTTGATCCCCAAGAGTCCGCCCCTGGGCGGCTTCTGACGACTCTCCGCGGCGGCGCGACGCCCGGTGCGTTCTTCTACTGCCTCAAGGGCGTGGGAGGTACCCCGACTCGCCGCACCGGCCGAGAGCCCAAGTACGCCCCCGCCGCGGGCGCTCCTTCCTCCACGGAGATCCATCAGAGGCCCCCTAGCCGTGGAACCTGAGCACGGTGGTGAACCCCTCCGTGCCGTCGGCGAAGCCCGTGCCGACCAGCGTGGTGGCGGGTTCCTTGCGCCCGAAGCCGGCGGAGTACCAGCCCAGCGGCGGGTCACTCTCGCCGCGATGCGCCCGCCAGCTCAGTTGCCCGGGCAGGTCGAGCGCCGCGGAGCGGTCCTCGCCGTCCCGGGTCCAGGTGAGCTGTGCCCGGTTCCCCACCAGGCCCGCGGCGATCGCCGGACCGAGGTGGAACGCCAGCCGCACCGCCCGGCGGGGGCCGCGCACCTCGTCAACCACCGTCAGCTCCTGGCTCGCGGCCGTCAGCTCCACCCTGCGGCGGTGCACGGAGCCCTCGTAACCGTCGTGCTCGGCGCACCAGCGGGCCGTGACCCCGTCCGAGGCGCCGGAGGTGTCCGCGACCAGGACACGGCTGCGGGCATGCCGGGTCCACAGGAACGGTCCGCCGGAGACGGACTGGTCACCGCCGTCCAGCTGCAGGGTGTTGTGGCCGAGGGTCGACCGGAAGTACTGCCGCCACGCGGGCTGCCCGTGGTAGCAGAACGTCCCCGGGTCGGCGAGCACGTCGACCCCGTCGTGCCGGACCTCCACGGACAGCGCGTCCGCGTGCGCATGCGCGGCGATGGACAGGAATCCGTGCGGACCACCGTCGCAGCGGCACCAGATCTCTTCCGGACCGCGCAGGATCGTCATACCCGCGTCGGCGAAATGGGCCGGCCGGCTTACCGGACGCGTCACGGCCGGGGCGTTCTCGATTTTCGAGTACGGCCGGATGAGCGCGGCCAGCAGCGCGGTGCGCACATCGGTGCCGGTCACCGTCGGCCACCAGGCGAGCCGACCGAACACGGCGTCCCCGGTGGCCAGCAGCGAGGCCCAGCGGTCGGTGCCGGCGCCGTCCACGACCAGACCGTGCCCGTCGTCCGAGTCTCCTTGACGCGGCGGCCGTAGCCGGCCGTCCACGACGGCCGCGAGCGCGTCGGTCATCCGCAACAGCACCCGCCGGACCGACGCGGGGACCGGCACGTCGGCGGCATCCGCCTCGGCCACGGCGGCCAGGCCGAGCTCCAGCACCAGTCCGTGATACTCGGTGGCCAGCTCGCGGTTGAGGCCGGAGTCGAAGGTGTTGCTGCGCAGCTGCCGCTCCAGCGACCGCAGCGCGTCGGCCCGCCAACGCGCCGAGGAGGGGAACCATCCGAACGCGCAGGCCGCGGCGAACTGCCCGGCGGCCTCGGCGATGACGTGGTTGTTCGCGGAGGACCCCCGGCTGGGGAAGGCGGCCAGCCAGCGTTGGTGATGCCAGATCTGGTTCAGCGCCACCGGGTTGCCCTCGAACAGCCCGGCCACGCCCGGCCAGCCGTCGAGCAGCCGGCGGATCCACACCCAGGACAGCAGCCGGATCCCCAGCTCGATGCCGCTGGTCCAGTGCACTCCGCGCAGCGGCGCGTTGCCCGCCCACCACGACCGCAGGTGTTCGGCCACCCGCTCGGCGTAGCGCACGTCCCCGGTGATCGCGTAGGCGGCGGCGAGCACGGTGAGGTACTGATGCCGGGACAGCTCCCAGATCTGCTTGATGTCCCCGACCGCGTCCTCGTTCCGGTACGGCACGTCGAAGGCGTAGCCCCACGGAGCCCGGCGCCCGGTCTTCGGGTCGTACCACCAGTCCGGGTCGGCCAGGTCGTCGCGGTCCACCCCGAAGTACTCGGCGTGCCCGGCCATCAGCCGGTCCGCCTCGGCGATGAGACGCTTCGCGGCGTCCGGTGGTACCGCGGCGATCGTCCCCGCGGGCAGTACGGCGGTGAACCGGGCACCGGTCACGCTCGGGCAGTCCGGCCGCGCCGACCGCCACCGCCGCCTGCGCACCGTGTCGCCGACCCGGCCGCCGACTTCCCGCGGCCCCATCCGGGACAGCCGCCGCAGGTACCAGCCCGCACTCCCCGACTTCACAGTCATCGCGCGCCCGCCAACGTCACCGGCGCGCCGCCGGCCAGACCGGCCTGCACGGCGAGGGTGGCCGCCGTGGTGGCGACCAACGACTCCAGCGGCACCGGCATCGGACCACCGGTCCGCACGGCCTTGATGAACGCGGCCAGTTCGGCGGACTGGCCCTTGTCCCGGGCCTTGGGCAACCGCGAACTGACCCACCGCTTGCGGGCGTACACCGAGGCACGGACGAAGTCGTCGAGCCGCAGCACCTTGCCGTCCGCGACGAGGTCCAGCGTCTCCTTGGGGAAGCCGGGCGCGCCGGTGGTGACGTAGCTGAGGGTGGCGGTGGACCCGTCCGGGTAGCGCAGCACGACCTGCAGGTCCTCGTTGCCGGACGTGGCGACCGCGTACACCGAGACCGGATCGGCCCCGAGCAGCCAGCTCGCCGTGTCGATGAAGTGTCCGCCCTCGCCGGCGAACCGCGAGCCCTCGGTGCCCTGTTGGAGGTACCAGCTGCCGTGCGCCAGCCGGCCCGCGTTGACCAGGTAGCGCAGGCTCGCCGGACCGGTCCGGGCGCCGAACCGCTTCCTGGCCTCCTGCAGCAGCGGTGCGAACCGGCGGTTGAAGCCCACCTGCAGCCGGTCGTTGCCGGACTCCTCCACCGCCGCGAGTACTCCGGCCAGTTCGTCCTCGGTGAGTGCCAACGGCTTCTCCACGAAAACCGTCTTGCCGGCCAGCAGCGCCTTCCGGGTCAGTTCGGCGTGTGAGCTGTGCCGGGTGACCACGAACACCGCGTCGATGGACTTGTCGCCGAGCACGGCGTCGAGATCCGTGGTCGCCGCGGCGAAGCCGAACTTGCGCTGCGCGTTGGCCGCGGACAGCGCCGTCGTGGTGACGACGGTCGACAGCTCGACGCCCTCGCGCTGCGCCAGGTGCGGCAGCAGCATCGACGTCGCGTAGTTGCCCGCGCCGACGAACGCCAGCCGCACCGGCGTCTTGGCGGCCCGGACCGAGGTGGGCACCGCGCCGCCGCGTCGCACCGCGGGCACGGCCACCGCCGGGGCCTGGGCCTCGGCGGTGGCCTCGGCGGTTTCGGGGTACCGGAACAGCACGGCCACGGCCTTCAGGTCGCCGTCCTTCAGGCTCCGGTACGTCTCGACGGCGTCGTCGAAGTCGGCGATGTGGGAGACCAAGGGCTCCACGTCGACGCGGCCGCGGGCGACGAGGTCGAGGAAGCAGGCCAGATTGCGGCGCTCGGTCCAGCGGACGTAGCCGATCGGGTAGTCCCGTCCCTCCAGTTCGTACCCCGGGTCGTAGCGCCCGGGGCCGTAACTGCGGGAGAACCGGACGTCGAGCTCCTTCTCGTAGTACGCGTTCCACGGCAGGTCCAGGCGGCACTTGCCGATGTCGACGACCCGGCCGCGGTCCCGGCAGAGCCGGGCGGCCAGCTCGACGGGTTGGTTGCTGCCGCCGCCGGCGGCCAGGTACACCTGGTCCACGCCGTGACCGTCGGTGAGTTCGGCGATCGCGGTTTCGACGGCCGCGGACGCGGGATCGCCGCAGGCCGCGGCGCCCAGCCGCTCGGCCAGCTCGCAACGCGTCGGGTCGGGGTCGACCCCGACGACGCGGACTCCCGAGGCGGTCAGCAACTGCACCACCAGCTGCCCGATCAGCCCGAGGCCGATGACCAGCGCCACTTCGCCGAGCCGTGACTCGCCTTGGCGGACACCCTGCATGGCGATCGACCCGACGGTGCCGAAGGCCGCGTGCCGCGGCGCGAGGCCCTCCGGCACCCGGGCGTAGAGGTTCTTCGGCACCCAGTTCAGCTCGGCGTGCAGCGCGTGCTCGTTGCCGGCGCAGGCCACGAGGTCGCCGACCTTCACATCGTCGATCCCGGTACCGACCTGCTCGACGACCCCGCACAGCGAGTAGCCCAGCGGCGTGTAGGAGTCCAGCTTGCCCATCACCTTGCGGTAGGTGGCGGGCACCCCGTTGGTGGCCACGCTCTGCATGACCTTGGCCACCTGGTCCGGCCGGGAGCGGGCCTTGCCCACCATCGACATGCCGGCCTCGGACACCTTCATGAGCTCGGTCCCGGTGGAGATCAGCGAGTAGGCGCTCCGGACCAGCACACCGCCCGGCTTGCACCCCGGCACCGGCACGTCGAGCAGTGCCAGTTCGCCGCTCTTGTAGTTCTGTACGACCTGCTTCACCCGAAGTCCCCTTGTTTCTACGCCGTCTTCTATGCCGCCGAGCGAGCGTTCCGGCCGGACCCGGAGGTCGCGTCGCGGTACCAGTACTCGAGGGTCAGCACATGCCACAGATGCTTGGAGAAGTCCCGCTGCCCGGCGGCGTCCTCGGCGACCATGCGCGCCAAGGCGTCGCGGCGCAGCAGCCCTGAACCGACGAGCACGCCGTCGTGCACCACCTCGCGCACCAGCGGTGCCAGGTCCCGGCTCATCCAGGCGCGCAGCGGGGCGCTGAACAGGCCCTTCGGCCGATACACGATGTCCCGGGGCAGGATCGAGGTGGCCGCCTCCTTGAGGACGGCCTTGCCCTGCCGTCCGACGATCTTGCGATCGCCGGGCACGGCGAACGCCGCCTTGACCACCTCGACGTCCACGTACGGCACCCGCACCTCGGTCGAAGCGGCCATGCTCGACCGGTCGGTGTACGTGAGGTTCAGGCCCGGCAGGAACATCCGGGCGTCGCCCAGGCACATGCGGTTGACGAAGTCGTCGAGGTCGTTGTCCTGGTAGATGTCCGCATGCTCGGTCAGCACGTCCTCGACCGCCGGGGCCAGGTCCGGATCGACCAGAGCGAGCAGCTCGTCCTGGTCGTACATGGTGTAGCTGCGCCGGAACGCGGTCTCCTCCGGCAGGTCGGCGAAGGAGAGGAACCGCTTCGCGAAGCGCACCGACCGGTACCCCCGCCGGGCCGTGGCGACCGGCAGCCGGTCCACGGCCCTGGACACCCCGCGCCGCAGGGGCCGCGGGATGCGCTGGTAGCGCAGCGCGATCAGGTTGGCCAGGTGCTTGCGGTAGCCGGCGAACAGCTCGTCGGCACCCATCCCCGAGAGCATCACCTTGACCCCGGCCTCCCGGGCGGCCGAGCAGATCAGGAACGTGTTGATCGCGGCGGGGTCGCCGATCGGCTCGTCCAGGTGGTACGTCATCTGAGGCAGCAGGTCGAGCACGTTCGGAGCGATCTCGATCTCATGCAGGTCGACGCCGAACCGCTCGGCCACCTGCCGGGCGTAGCGAAGGTCGTCCGGCATCGCCTCGAACTTGGCGTCCTCGGCGCGGAACCCGATCGTGTAGGCGGAGATGCCGGGTTGGTCGCGGGCCGCCAGCGCGGTCAGGTAGCTGGAGTCCAGCCCGCCGGAGAGGAAGGTCGCCACCGGTACGTCGGAGAGCAGGTGACGCCGGGTCGACTCCTCGACGATGGCGGCGATGTCCGGCTGTTCGCCGCCCCGGGCCCGCTCCCGGGCCTCGGCGGCGACGTCCCGGAGGTTCCAGTACCGGCCCCGCTCCACTCGGCCGTCAGGCCGGCACCGGAGCCAGCTCCCCGGCGGGAGCTTCTCCGCTTCGCGGAACGCGCACCGTGAGTCCGGCACCCAGTAGTACAGCAGCGAGGCCACCAGCGCGGCGTGGTCCACCTGCAGCGACCCGCCGGTCACGGCGGCGAGCGCCTTGAGCTCGGAGGCGAACAGCAGGCCCTCGCCGCGCCGGAGCAGGAACAGCGGCTTGATGCCGAGCTGGTCGCGGGCGAGCACCAGTTCACCGGTTCGCTCGTCGAAGATCCCGAACGCGAACATGCCGCGCAGCCGGGGCAGACAGTCCGTGCCCCAGCGCCGCCAGGCCTCCAGCAGCACCTCGGTGTCGGAGGTACCGCGAAAGCGCACCCCGGCGGCCGACAACTCGGCGCGCAGCTCGGGGGCGTTGTACAGCTCGCCGTTGTACGTCAGGACGAGGCCGTCCGAGACCATCGGCTGGGCGCCGGTCTCGGACAGGTCGATGATGGCCAGCCGACGATGCCCGAGGTGTACCTCGCCGTCGCCGACGGGGTGGCTGTAGCGGCCCGCCCCGTCCGGACCGCGGTGGGCCAGGGTGTCGGTGAGCCGGTCGGTCACGACCTTCCCGTCCGGCCATCGGTAAGTGCCTGCGATGCCACACATGTCCTACCGCGCCTCCTGGTCGCTGTCCGGGACCCGCGCCGCCCACATCGGCAGCCGCTCCGCCCCTCGCCGGCCCGTCCCGTTCTGTCGGGCCGGCCGCTCGTTCTGACCGCGCAGCGCGGTGTGCAGCCCGTCCCACAGCGTGCCGTCGGTCCGGTCACGCGGATCGGGGTCGATCAGCACCACACCGATCACCGGAATGCGCTGGTCCGCGAGCTGACGCGCCACGGTGTGCAGCCATGCGGCGTTGCCGTGCCCGGCACGCACGACGAGCACTGTCTGAGTGCCGAGGTACTGGAGGTCGGTCCACGCCGTGCCGGGCGCCACCGAGCCGACGCCGAGCCGGCGCTCCTGATCCGACACGTCCGCGGCACGTTCGCCGCTGACCACGGTCGGGTCTCCTGGCTTCGGGCTGCGCTTGGCGAGCTGCAAGCCGGGCAGACCATCGATGACGACCACCGGCCCCTCCGCCGCCAGTGCTCTGCCGAGGTTCAGGGCGATCACGCTCGTGCTGCGCGCACAGCCCAGTTCCAGCAGCGACAACGGTTCCGCACAGTCGCGCACGGTGCGGGCCAGGGACGCGGTGAGCCGCTCGCGGGCCGCCCGGATCCGTCGGCGCTGCCACAGCCTGCCCGACCGGCGGGGCAGCTCCGCGATGACCGAGGCCCCGAGGTTCGCCGCGATCTCCCGGCGCAGCACGGGGCGGTCCGCCACCACCGCGCCGACCGCGGCCAGCGCGAGCCCGAGGACGAGCCCGAGGACGAGCCCGATCGCGGCGTTGGTGGCGGCGGACTTGGGCAGGGAGTGCGGCAGCGCGCGCGGGGCGTCCACGATCTGTGTGCCGGCGATGAGTTGGGGTGTGCCGATGCGCGCCTCCGCGGCGCGTTGGCTGAAGTCGGAGATCCGCGAGGTGAGCTCGGCCCGGCGGGCGAAGAGCGACTCCAGGTCCGCCGACGCGTTCGGCCCGCTCGCCGACGATCCGTCACCGATGGTCTTGTTGACCTTGGCGAGTTCGCCCCGCAGCCGGTCACGCTGGTCGAGCAGGGCCTTGGCCTCGGCGCTCGCGGCCTGCTGAATCCGCTTGACGTGGTCCGCGACGAACGCATCGGCCAGCGCCTTGGCGCGGGCCATCGCATGCGCGTCGCTGTCACCCGTCACAGTGATCTGCAGCAGGTTGTTGGTCAAGCCGATGCCCGAGTATTCCCCCATGAAGTCCTCCGGTTTTTCCGGGGACTTGAGGGACCGCAGGGCTTCGTCGGCGATCTGCGTGGTCTGCAGCAGCGCGGCGTCGGTGCGGATCAGCGTTCCGGGGTCGTTCGGCTGGTCCTCCCGATGCGCGACCAGCACCTTGGTCACCGCGGTCGGCGGCGGCGGCAGCAGGACCGCCATCGCCGCGCCGACGAGCAGCCCCAGCAGCGCCATGGAGCACCAGAGACGGCGCCGCCTGCGGACGGCCACCACCAGTGCCTGCAGGTCGAGCAGTGGAGCGGAGGTCGACGACTCCGAAGTCGTACTCGTCGTCACCCTGAACTTCCCTTCGCGTCGTCGCCAACCGCGAGCACCGGCATGGCGACATCGCGAGGACGGCCGACAGATCGCACCGGACGGGACCGGACCAGGCCGGCGAGGACGATGCCGACGACCTCGTGCTTGGCGTCCGCACACGCCTCGGCGATGCCGGCGAGCTCCCCTGCGGTCCAGTTGCCCGCGCTCAGCACGACCAGGGCGCCGGACTCCTTGTCGCGGTCCGGCACCAGCGGTTGGGACACCGAAACCTCCACCACCCGCAGCATGGGGTTTCCCTTGCCCGAAGAGCTTGCGGAAGGATCGCTCTCGGCCTCGGCGACGAGCTGCCCGGCGGCCCGGCGGGCGATCTCGTCGCCGTCCGGGACGACGACCAGCAGCCGCCGGGGGGCCGGCAGTTGGTCCCGGAGGCGGGCGCACACCCGCCGGTAGCGGATCTGCCTGTCGGCCTCGTCGCCGGACGCCTGCGGGGTCGGCATGTCCCACCGGATGTCGGTGCCCAGCAGACGACGGATCCGGGCCCGCGGCCCACGGCCCTGCGGCCGGTGCGTGGGCCGTTCACCGGGTACGTCGACGGTGCCCAGCAGCGTCGAACCCAGCGCCGCGGCGATCTCCGGTTGCGTGCGAAGTCGGCGGCTCATCCGGGCCGCGGTGAGATGGCCGATGACCCCGAACAGGAAGAACAGCAGCGCCCCGGCGACGATGAGCTGCATCCTCGTCGGCGGTGCCTCGCCGGCCGGCCGGGCCGCCGGCCCCATGACGACCATGTTGGCCTTGTTGGCGGCCGGGTCGGCCTGGTCCAGCTTGTTGACGGCCTCCTGCAGCGAGGTGCGCAGCTTCTCCAGCTCGGTTCGGGCCTGCACGCTCTCCACCGTCTGCCCCGGGTCGGCCGCGTCGGCCAGCTTGGTGATGCGGCGGCTGGTCTGCATCACCGTCTGCTGCAGTGCCTCGCGCTGCGCCGCCGCTTCGGGGTCGGAGTTGTCGTCCATGACCCGCGCGGCGAATGCGACGAACTGCTGGGCCACCTGGTCGGAGAGCTGCTGTGCGCGCTTCGGGGTCTCGGCCGTGCCCGAGATCTTGATGATGTTCCCGTCGGCGGCCGTGGCGCTCACCCGATCCCGCAGTTCGCTGCCGCTGACCCCGCTCCAGTCGAGCGTGGCGGCCGCGCGGTCGACCACCACCGAACTGGTCGCGATCTGCGCCTGGGTCAGCAGCTCGCGCTCCTCCCACGCTCCCGGCAGCAGTACCGAGGCCGACGTCGTGTAACGCGGCGGGAACAGCAAGGAGGTGCCGTAGCCGAGGAGCGCACCCACCAGGGCGAGGGTGGTGAGAAGCCGCCAGCGGCGACGGATAATCCGTCCGATCGTGACCAGGCGTATCGTGTCATCGTTCAACGGCGCGGCCTCCGCCCTGCCCGGTTCGAGTGGCCGGCCGACGCCGGGGCGTGGTCACGGCAGGCAGCGGCGTAGGCGGTGAGCAGCGATCGCTGGGAGTTCCGCCAGGCGAGCGGCCCGCTGATCCGCTCCTGGCCGATCTTGCCCATCAGGGCCCGCTTCTCCGGATCGTCCATCAGCAGCGAGATGAGCCGCGCGAACTCGGCCTCGTCGTTTGCGGGCGCGTAGACGGCGGCCTCACCGGCGGAGACTCGCGCCTCCCGGAGGTCGAACGAGACGACCGGCCGGCCCATCACCATGTACTCCAGGACCTTGTTCATGGTCGACACGTCGTTGAGCGGATTGTGCGGGTCGGGGGAGAGGCACACGTCCGCCGTGGACAGGTAGCGCACCAGATCGGCGTCCGGAATGCGTCCGGTGAACTGCACCTGCTCCGCGAGCCCGAGCCGCCGGGACAGCTCCACCATCGCGTCGAAGGTGTCACCGGCGCCCACGAACACCGCGTGCCAGTCGGTCCGCCCGAGTTCGTCGCGCAGCTTCGCGAGGGCCCGCAAGGCGTAGTCGACGCCGTCCTGCGGGCCCATGACGCCGAGGTAGCACAGCAGATGGGGCTTGCCGTGCTTCAGCTCCGGCTCGGGCGGTACGGGGTGGAACCGGTCGATGTCGGGCGCGCTGCGCACCACGAACACGTCCTCCGGCCGTCGGCCACCCCGCCGCACCGCGACGTCCCGGTAGCTCTCGTTCGTGGCGAGCACGATGTCCGCGGCCCGGTAGGTCCGCCGTTCCAACGCGCACACGGCGCGGTAGAGCAGATCCTCGCCGCGGCCGAACCGGGAGAGGTACAACTCGGGTACCAGGTCGTGCTGGTCGAAGACGAACCGCGCTCCGCGCCGCTTCATCCACAGGGCCGGCAGGAACAGCAGGTCGGGTGGGTTGCAGGCGTGCACCACGTCGACCGGGCCGACCTTCCGGGCCAGCCGGACCGTATGCCACAACGCCGATCCGTACTCCCGCAGGTAGCCGGCCGGCCCTCCGGTGGCCGCGCGCAACGGGTAGCGGTGGATCCGCACCCCGTCGATCACCGCCTCCGGCTCCGTGTCCCGCTTGCTTCCCTGCGGACAGATGACGTCCACCGTCCAGCCCGCGTCGCGCAGTGTCGTGCACTCCTGCCACACCCGCCGGTCGAACGGCACCGACAGGTTCTCCACCAGGATCAGCGCGCGCCGGCCCGGCCGGTCGCCGCTGGTCGTTTCACCAAGCAAGGCCCACGTATCCCGGTTCGGCCCGGCGCGCCTCGGCGTCGGGAAGGCGGATGAGATCGATGATCACCGGGCCGTCACCGTGGGGCAGCGCCGACAGCACGGCCGGATCCCTGGTTCCGACCAGGCACACCTCGGCGTGCTCAAGCACCTCGTCGACGGAATCCGCGAGCAGTTGCGCGAGGTGCGGCAGCCGGGTCTCGATGTACTCGCGGTTCGCGCCGAGCAGCCGGGAGAGGCTTACGTTGGCGTCGTGGATCCGCAGGTCGTACCCCTTGCCGAAGAGCCGCTCCGCCAGCTCGACGAGCGGGCTCTCGCGGAGGTCGTCGGTGCCGGGTTTGAAGGACAACCCGAACAGGCCCACCCGGCGCTTGCCGGTGCGCTCGACCAACTCCACCGCGCGCTGCAGATGATCGGAGTTGGAGGGCAGCACGTGCGAGAGGATGGGCACCGAGACGTCGGCCCGCTGCGCCGCGTGGACCAGGCTGCGCAGGTCCTTGGGCAGGCAGGAGCCACCGAAGGCGAAGCCGGGCCGCAGGTAGGCGGGGCTGATGTTCAGCTTGCGGTCGGCCAGGAACACGTCCATCACCTGGTGCGAGTCCACCCCGAGGGCCTGGCACACCGCGCCCAGCTCGTTCGCGAAACCGATCTTGAGGCCGTGGAACGCGTTGTCCGCGTACTTGATCGCCTCGGCCGTCGGGACCGGCACCCGGAACACCTCGCCGGGCAGGTCCTCATACAAGGCCGCCACCACATCGCCGCTCGCCGCGTCGAGTTCGCCGATGACGGTCTTCGGCGGGTCGAAGAAGTCCCGCACGCTCGTGCCCTCGCGCAGGAACTCCGGGTTGACCGCGACCCCGACGTCCACCCCGGCCGTACCACCGACGTACTTCTCCAGGATCGGCACCAGCAGGTTCAGGCAGGTGCCCGGGAGCATGGTGCTGCGGAACACGACCGTGTGCCGCCCGCCCCGCTCGGCCAGCGCGGCGCCGATCTCCTCGGTGACCCGCTCCAAGTACGTGGTGCACAGGCTGCCGTTGGGCTCCGACGGCGTGCCCACGCAGACCAGCGACACCTCGCTGTCCATGATCGCCTCGCGGACGTCGTCGGTGGCGCGTAGCGCTCCGGTCCGCACGACCTCGGCGACGAGCTCGCCGATCCCCTCCTCGACCACCGGGGCCTTGCCGTCGTTGACCAGGTCGACCTTCACCTGGTTCACGTCCACGCCGATGACCTCGTGACCCATGCTGGCCAGGCACGCGGCCGACACGCAGCCCACGTAGCCGAGCCCGAAAACGCTGACCCTCATGACCCGTTCCTCCCCCCCAGGCAGGCCGTTTTGGCCTGCGGTCCGCGCGCCGACCGGACGACGCCCCCCGCGCATCAGTAGGCCCCCTGCCCGTAGAGCACCGCACGCAGCGTCTTCCACAAGATCACTGTGTCCAGGGCGAGCGACCAGTCCTCCACGTACCGCAGGTCCAGCCGGACCGCCTCCTCCCACGACAGGTCGCTGCGTCCGCTGATCTGCCACAGGCCGGTGAGTCCGGGCTTGACCAGCAGCCGCCGCCGGATGTCCGGGCCGTAGGCAGCGGACTCCTCCGGCAGCGGAGGCCTCGGACCGACGAGCGACATCGATCCGGTGAGTACGTTGAAAAGCTGCGGCAGTTCGTCGATCGAGTACCGGCGCAGCACTGCTCCCACACGGGTCACCCGCGGATCCCGGCGGAGCTTGAACAGCGGGCCGGCGCCCTCGTTGAGGCCGGCCAGCCCGGCACGTGCCCGGTCAGCCCCGGCGACCATGGTGCGGAACTTGTAAATGGTGAACTCGCGGCCGCCCTTGCCGACCCTGCGCTGGCGGTAGAACACCCCACCGCGACTGTCCATCAGCACGAGCAGCCCGACGAACACCATCAGCGGCGCGAACAGCATCAGCAGGATCGCCGCGCCCAGCCGGTCGACGACCACCTTGACCGCCCGGCGGCCCCCGGTGAAGGTCGGCATGCTGACCCGCAGCAGCGGGATCCCGAGCACCGCGTCGACGTGCAGCCGCGGGCCGGCCACCTCCATCAGCACGGGCGCCACGACCATCTCGGCGTCGCTGCCTTCGAGGTTCCAGGCCAGCCGCTGCAGACGGTCCGGTGACCAGTGCGGGTCCGGTGTGACCGCGACGACACGGTAGCCGTCGCGGTGGACGTGGCCCGCGACGTCCGCCAGTCGGCCGACGACCGGCACTCCGTCCAGGAGGTCACCGTCGAGTCCGAAGCCGTCCGTCGTGCACACCGCATCCACCCGCCAACCGAGGTGCGGGAACTTGCGGGTACGGGTTATCAGGTCGCGCACGGTGTCCGGGCTGCCGGCCGCGAGCACCGGTCTCAGACAGCGCCCTTCCTTGCGCTGCTTGTGCAGCCCGAGGCGCAGCAGATACCGCACGGTCATGGTGACGAGCGCGATCGCGGGGATCGCGACGAAGATCCAGAGCTTGATGTTGCGCGAGGTGAGAGCGATCCCACCGAGCGCCAGTACGACGGTCGCCGCGAACAGCGAACGTCCGAGCCGACGGAATTCCTCGGCGCCCTGGCCGAGCACGGCCGGAGCCCACGCGCGGCTCACCGCGAGCGCCCCCAGCACCAGTAGCTCGGTGCCGAACGCGAGAATTCCCCACTTCTCATGCCAGTTGGCCGCGTCCCGGGCCCCGAAGAAGTTGCCGATCGCCGCCACCACGCAGGCGGTGGCCACGGTGTCGCTGGTGATCACGGTACGGCGGTACCGCTGCTCCCATTCGATCGCGGGCTGTCCCAATGCCCCGTTCGCCAGACGCCCGCGCGCCGACGGAAACGGGCTGACTAGTCCCCCTTGCCGCACAGAACCCCCCAGGTCCCCAGTGGTTCGACGTGTCCGCCGAACCCTGTTGCTCCCCCCGGGAGGCCCCCGCCCCCCGGCACTGCCTCCGCTCGGGAGGCCCCCACCCTCCGCGTCGCGCTGTTCTTCCTCGCGGGAGGCCCCCGCCCCCACGCATACATCCCTGCTGTTTCAGATCTACTTGAACGACCCACCCTGGCGGCAGCGGACTCGCAGGTCCTGCCATGCACCCCAGGTGCGCGGAAACCCGTCGAAACCTCGGGTGTTCCCTGCACCCAAGGCCCCGCTCGGACCTAAGAATTGATCACCCCCACGTCCGACGCCGGGGACGTGACTTCTGGCTTTCCTTGACGCCGGACCCATAGATCGTTAATTGGTCGTCTCGTGTTCGAGCAGCTGAAGCACGGTCAATCTAGACCATCGGGGCCAGTATGAAGAGGGGGATGTATGTAATTTGTGCTCAAGCTGTGAGGCTGGATCCATCGGTCGGCGTCGGCCGGCGGGTGCCCCGACGTCGCCGGGCGCTCCAACAGACCCTCCACGGCGCCCAGTTCGGCAACGACTTCCCGCTGCTCGTGCACTACAACGTGCCGCTGTGGGGGGCCCGACGTGGGCGGGGAGATCGACCCGGACGACGAGGCGCGCGACGTTCTTTTGACGCTCATCGACTCGTAGAACCTGGCTGAAAGACTCGAAAACATGGCCTGAACTGGGGGTTTACCCAGCAGAGACCACTTTCACAACTCCTCCATGGCGCATCGTACGGATGCGTGGCGAATTTGAAGCCGGCCGCGAAGAGCTCCTGACCTGCGACTTTGGTAGTGCACGCAATGTGTGGTGTGGGCGGGACAGGCGATATCCGGACGCTGAGATGACACGTGTGACGTCTATTTGGTGCTTGTTTCAACGGGGTGACAGAGGCTGACGATGTCGTCGACGTGATGGTGTCCCGCGTGATGGTGTAGCCGATCAACCTTGAGTAGTGCGCCGGTGTGCTCCGGCTGGTGGTGTCCGCTCCCTGCGCATGAGGCGGGC